>CACEDQ010000031.1 GCA_902558375.1 uncultured SAR86 cluster bacterium | reverse complement strand
GATCAGGATAAATTTCAAAAAGCTTCCTTAGATTTTTTAAAAACAATCAAACTCCTTAAATCAATCAAAGATGACAATATTGAAGATGAAGAAGAACCTTTTGATTCTCCAGGAAGTACAGATGATATTGAAGATGAAATTGAGAGCACTAATGACAGTGAATCAGGTGATGCTGAAACATCACTGGATGATTTAAATATAGATTTTGAAAATATTGAGCAAACTCCAGAAATAGCAGATGGTGCTGCGATTGATGAAGAGATTGATGTATTAGCTTATCCAAATAATGACTATACATTAACCAATGATAATTATTCTATCTTTACTAAAGAGTATGACGAAATTATTGATGCAAAAGATCTTACAACTCCTGATGAAGCTATTAGATTAAGAACGCAATTAGATAATTTAATAAAGCCTCATCAAACTACCATAGGAAAATTAGCAAATAGATTACAAAGACTTTTGTTAGCACAACAAAATACCAGCTGGAATTATAATCTTGAGGAAGGAATGCTTGATACTGCAAGACTTCACAGAGTGGTTGCTCAGCCTGGCTATCCTCTTAGCTTTAAACAAGAAACAGAAAATAATTTTAAAGATACTATTGTTACTCTTCTTATAGATAATTCAGGCTCAATGAGAGGCAGATCAATCAGTCTCGCTGCTATTTGTACAGATATAATTGGCAGCACTTTGGAGCGATGTCAAATTAAAACAGAGATTCTAGGTTTTACTACTAAAAACTGGAAAGGCGGCGATTCGAAACAACAGTGGATAAAGCAAGGTAGTCAAATGAATCCAGGTCGATTAAATGATATTCGACATATTGTCTATAAGAGTGCCGATAATAGCTGGAGAAGATCAAGAAAACATTTTGGTGCAATGCTAAGAGAAGGCCTGTTAAAAGAGAATATTGATGGCGAAGCTCTAATTTGGTCTCATGAAAGGCTGATTAGAAGAAATGAAGACAGAAAGATACTTATTGTCATATCAGATGGAGCTCCAGTTGATGATAGTACTCTATCTGCAAATAATGAAGAGTATTTAGATAATCATCTTAAAAAAATCATATTTGAAATAGAAAATGATAGTTCAGTTGAATTACAAGCAATTGGAATTGGTCATGACGTTACTAAATATTATAAAAATGCCATTACTATAAACAGAGCTGAAGAACTCGGTGAAGTGCTCCTCGAACAGTTAACAAAACTTTTCAAGAATTAATTTCTATATTACAATTGATTAATGTTTACACTGTAAACATTAGTTGGGAGTATAAGAATGAAAATAAACAAACAGGCAGGTCCACCAGAAGATCTATTATATTTTGATGATGAAGTTAACTTAACACCTCTTCAGGTTGAGGATGTTGTTGAGATATTTAACACACCATTAACAGGGTCTTATAACTGGGACTATACAATAGCAGATAATAGAATAAAGAAACTTTATGAGCTTGGAAAAGAGCTAAATTGGAATGGTTCAATAGATTTACAATGGGACTATACTCATCCGGCTGATGAAAAGCTTGTTGAACCTGATGAGCAACTCCCCCATGAAACACTTGAAGCCTATGAAAATCTTACCGAGGAAGAAAAAATTCTCTTTGATAGGCATTCAACAGCTGAATTGATGAGTCAGTTTCTTCATGGTGAGCAAGGCGCTCTTCTAGTTGCATCCCAACTAGCTTCTTGTGCTCCTACATACAATGCAAAGCTTTATGCAGCATCACAAACTTTTGATGAAGCCAGACATGTTGAGGTATTCAATAGATACCTTCAAGAAAAAATAGGTATTCATTATCCAATAAATCCAGCTTTAAAAACTCTGTTAGATAAAATTCTGACCGATGAACGCTGGGATTTAAAATTTATTGGCATGCAAATCATTATTGAAGGTTTAGCTCTGGCTGCCTTTCAAATGCTCAAAACAATTACCAAAGATCCCCTATTAAAACAATTACTTCACTATGTTGTAAGAGATGAAGCTAGACATGTAACTTTTGGAATTAAT
>CACEDQ010000030.1 GCA_902558375.1 uncultured SAR86 cluster bacterium | reverse complement strand
AAAGTAGAGAACTTCTCAGCTGCCGTAAGAAGAATTTTACTTCAAGCAGGAGATGATTTACCTGATATAAAAAAAGTTGCCTTAAAGCTTCACACGAGTGAAAGCACTCTTAGAAGAAGATTAAAAGATGAATCTTCAAGTTACAGAATCATTTGCGATGAAGTTAGAGATGTTTTAGCAAAAAAATATCTTACTACAACCAATTTAACTATTTCAGATATAGCCATGTTACTAAATTATAGTGAAGCAGCTAGTTTTAGAAGAGCTTTTGTAAGATGGAATAAGATTACTCCAAACGATTATCGTCATTCTAATAGCTAAAAGAATATAATAGTGTTTACGCGCCTGTAGCTCAGTTGGATAGAGTACTTGGCTTCGAACCAAGGGGTCGGGAGTTCGAATCTTCCCGGGCGCACCATATAAAAAACCCCTCATTCGAGGGGTTTAAGTATCAATGATGCCGGGGAGCTACATGTCTAGCTATATCATTGAGTACTAGTAATTAACAGTAAAGCTTATACCAGTTGTTCTTGGTGGTCCGCTAAACCACGATATCGATCCAAGAGTTGTTGTTATATCACCAAAGGAAGCATATCTATATTCTTCATCAGTTAGGTTATCAACAAAGAAGCTTACCTGGGCTTTCTCACTTACCATTAAATTAATGTTTAAATTAGCAAGTGTGTATTCAGGATTTGTAATTTGATTAGGTCCACCATTGGCAGCACAACCTTCATATAATGGTATAGGACCACAATTTAAAGGATTTTCTGACATAATGTCATCGCCGACTGTATTAGTCCTTAATACGGTTACCGTAGGTATTTTTCCAATCATACCCTTATGAGTAAGAGAAATATTACTTGAGTCATTTTGGCCACTAACATTGTATTCCAAATCCGATGCAGGGTTATCACCCTCAACATGTCCAACTGAAATAGCTAGAACTAATGACTCACTTAAGTCAAATGAAATATCAAATTCATATCCTGACATCTCTACAGTAGGTTGTATGGTATTTATAACAGTTGATTGTCCATTTGCATCTATGGCTGATGAGACTACTGATTTATTAGAAAAATCTTGATCGAATACAGCAGCACTCAATCTTAGCCGTCCATCCATAAATGAAGATTTAGTACCAAATTCAACTACCTCAGTTGTCTCGGCTTCAAGAGTTTTTGCGCCAACTCCTAAAACTGAATTATTAGTATTTCCTGGCATATAGCCCTCACTATATGAGGCATAAATCATATTCCCATTATCAAATGTATAGTCAACAATAAATCTCATTGAGTCATTTTCATAGGTTCTCTCGATTGAACAATACCCTGTACCCCCAGTTAGAGGATTTGAAAATGAACCATAAATAGGATCACATTTTGATGCATGATATCTTGCTCCTGGAGTTGGGGCAAAAGAAATTTCCCAAGCATCCTTTCCAGCATCCATAAATGGAGCTGTTAAATTTGCAAGTCCGATTAATGCAGGATTTATATTTCTTAAAGCAAAAGCATGATAAACAGGATTCAAATTCATTCCACCCTCTGGATAAACAGCTCTTATATCAATACCTTTTATATCTTCAGATGATCTATAGCCCAAAGTAAGGTTAAGGCTATCAGTTAAAGAATATACAACTTCACCATATACAGCTTCAGATATCGTACTTGAATGAACATATTCAAGACCGCTTGAGTTTTGAAATAGAGCTACCTTTGCTATGTCCGCTATATTTATGGGAAGTCCAACTAATGGGGGTGGTGCTTGACCTGGACCAATCAATTGTGATGAAGCTTCAAAACCAGCCGCACGAATTGTTGGATTAACCATATTACCATCAACATCAGATTCAAAGTAACCAAAAGCATATTGAAGTTTGTCTTCCATGGCCAAGCCATTAAATCTAATCTCTGTAGTTGAGCCGTCTGTATCCTGAACTCTTGGACCTACAAGAGTTATATCAGGGAATTCATACCTACTAGCACCAGTTGCCCAGCCTGTTTCCTGATCATCATGTTTTGCAGTCGCATGAATAAATGTAAGAGTGTTATCAG
>CACEDQ010000029.1 GCA_902558375.1 uncultured SAR86 cluster bacterium | reverse complement strand
ATCTAAAGCAGACAGACCGTCTAAAATTGAAAAAGAAACTAGTGCAATTCTTGCAGCAAAACATGGGTTAATAACATTAAAATCTGGTTTTACAACTGTAAGACAAGTTGGTGATAGTGGCATGATAGCTATCTCATTGAGAGATTTGATTAATAGTGGTCAAATTATTGGTCCTAGAATATTTACTTCAGGAAAAAGTATAGCCACTACAGGTGGTCATGCAGATCCAACAAACGGTAAAGATAAAGATTCATATGATTATCCAGTAGCTGAAGATGGAGTTATTAATGGGCCATATGATGCATATACTGCTGTAAGACAAAGATATAAAGATGGGGCTGATGGCATTAAATTAACAGTCACTGGTGGTGTTTTAAGTGTAGCTAAATCAGGAGATAACCCTCAATTTACCTCTGAAGAGGTCGAAGCAGTTGTAAGTGCTGCTTCTGATTATGGTATGTGGGTAGCTGTTCATGCACATGGATCAGAAGGCATGAAAAGAGCCGTGATTGCAGGAGTAGATTCTGTTGAACATGGTACTTTTATGACAGAAGAGGTAATGGATCTAATGATAGCGAATGGGACGTACTATGTTCCCACAATTTCAGCTGGTGAATTTGTTGCTGACAAATCAAAAATTGATAATTATTTTCCTGAAGTTGTAAGACCAAAAGCAGCTAGTGTTGGCCCTCAAATTGGTAAAACATTCAATAAAGCATATCTTCGTGGTGTAAAAATAGCTTTTGGCACAGATGCTGGGGTACAACAACACGGAACAAATTGGAAAGAATTTGTTTATATGGTTAATTATGGTATGCCTGAGATAGAAACCATAAAATCTGCAACTATTGATACAGCTAAATTACTAGATATTGAAAATGAGCTTGGTTCTATTGATGTAGGTAAAATTGCAGACATCATAGCAGTAAAGGGAGACCCTATAACTGATATTTCGATAATGAAAAATATTTCATTTGTTATGAAAGAAGGGCAGGTGGTCAATATTGACTAGCAGGTTCTATCATTTTTATCTTGCTTTATTTATATCTTTAGCATTTCTTATTATTTTTTTCACATTAAGTGCGTTTGGAGTTATTCAATCTGTTGAAAATTCTTATTTAATAGGTGAAGCATCTAGATGGTGTGAAAAAGTTTCTGGTGGTCTTTTTAGAGAACCGGTTAACACGTTAACCAATTTAGGTTTCATGATTGTAGGCTTGTTTATTTTTTGGACTTTATGCAATGATCCTAAAGATAATACAAACCCCTTTATTGGTTTAAATTCAATATCGATATTATATGCTTCTGTAGTTATATATCTTGGTCCAGGTTCAATGCTTATGCATGGGACAAATACAGAATGGGGTGGCTGGGCAGATAATTTAAGCATGATCATGTTCATAATATTACCGTGGTTATATAACTTATTTACAATGACCAATTGGTCAACAAAAAAGTTTTTATTCATCTATACAGCTATAGTTATCATTTATTCAGTATGGAGATGGTTCACTGATTTTGAATTAGGCATTAATTTTAATTTATTTGGTGTGTCAATCGGTCTGTGGGTTATTTCAGAGACTTTATATAAGTTCTGGTCACCTGCATTTAGATTTATTTCAGGTTTTGTTGGGTTTATTGTATTAATGATTTTTGGAACGATGCCTCAAGAAGTGTTTAATAACTTGAATGAGTTTTGGTGGATCATATTATTTTGGTTACCAGGATTAATTGCTAATAAAAAACCAGTACATTTAAGGAGCTATAAATGGTTCTTCTTAGGTATGTTTTCGTATTTGGCTGCTTTTGCTATCTGGTTAACTGGGGTACCAGACAATACCTTATGTAATCCAGATTCTTTGATACAAGCTCATGGAATATGGCACCTATTAACGGCCATATCTACATACTTTTTCTTTTTACATTATAGAAATTTAAAACAAGTTTAAATATATAGCTTATCTTCCTCTAAAAGTAATTCTTCCTACAGATAGATCGTAAGGAGTCATCTCTACTTTTACTCTATCACCAGTTAAAATCCTTATGTAATGCTTTCGCATCTTTCCAGAAATATGAGCTGTAATAATATGATCGTTATCTAATTTAACTTTGAATTTGGTATTTGGTAATGTTTCGATT
>CACEDQ010000028.1 GCA_902558375.1 uncultured SAR86 cluster bacterium | reverse complement strand
AAAAATAGAAAGAAGAGATAAAGCAATGATAGAAATTCTTTACGCAACTGGTATGAGAATTTCTGAGTTAGTGAATCTTAAGCTTACAGATATAGATTTTAATAGATCTGTACTCAAAGTTTTTGGTAAGGGTTCTAAAGAGCGTTTAGTACCATATGGTGAAAAAGCAGCAGAGGCTTTGAGAATATATCTTGAAGATAGAAAAAAGTCAGATTCTAAAGATGTTTTTTTAAGTAACAGAGGAACTAGAATAACTAGGGGCGCTTTTTGGCAAAGGATAAAGATTTATATAAAGCGTGAAAACCTTAAATCATCTATTTCACCCCATACACTTCGGCATGCTTTTGCTACACATCTTTTAAATAGAGGTGCTGATTTAAGATCTGTACAAATTTTACTTGGACATAGTGACTTATCTACCACCCAAATATATACTCATATAGCAAAGAAACGATTAGGCGAAATTCTAAAAAAACATCACCCAAGAGGCTAAAATGAAAAAATTTAATATTTCATTTGTTTTTATTTTATTTACCTTATTCATTGCATCCGATGAAGAAATAATTCGTAATAGTATAGAAAAAATATTGCCTCCAGGCTCAGAAATTGAGAGCATTCAAGAGTCATCTATTCCTGGACTATACTCAGTTTATTATGGTGATCTGGAACCAATATATGTTACAGAAGATGGCAATTTTTTTATTTATGGTGATATCTATAAAATAAACATAGACTCTATTTCTAATATTACAGATTTAGAGATTTCAAAAAGAAGATCTATAATACTATCGAATTTAACATCTAGTGAATTAATTTCATTTAAATCTAAAAATGAGAAATACACCGTGACTGTTTTTACTGATGTGGATTGTGGATATTGTAGGAAACTTCATAATCAAATTGAAGAATATAATAAGCTAGGAATTACAATAAACTATGCTGCTTTTCCAAGATCTGGTCTAGGCACTGATTCCTTTACAAAGATGGTCAGCGCTTGGTGTTCAAATAATACTAAATTAAGCTTAACGAGACTTAAAAGTAATAAAGAAGTAGATGCTAATTTTTGTGACAATCAACCAGTCTCAAAACATTATGCTATTGGAAAAAAATTAGGAGTTACTGGAACCCCCGCAATTTTTTCAACTGATGGAAGTTTAATACCAGGATATTTATCTCCTGAGGATTTATTAACAAAATTAAAATCATAGAGCTATGCCTGATCAAGATTTTTCTAATGCACAAAAATTACCTCCATATATTTTTGGCCAAATAAATACTTTAAAACATGAAGCAAGACTTCGTGGTGAAGATATTATAGATTTTGGGATGGGCAATCCAGATCAACCTACACCAAATGTTGTCGTTGATAAATTAATTGAAACGGTTAAAAATCCTGTTACTCATAGATATTCTCAATCAGCAGGGCTACCAAAGCTTCGTTTAGCCATAAAAGATTGGTATCTAAGAAAATATAATATTCAATTAGATCAAGATTCTGAGATTGTTACATGTATGGGCTCCAAAGAGGGTATAGCCCATCTTTCCTTAGCTACCTTATCTCAAGATGATACTGTGATAGTTCAATCACCAACATATCCTATACATTCTTATGGCGTTGTAATTGCAGGCGCCAATTTGCATTCGGTAACTTTAAAAGATGATACGGACAAGTTTCTAGATGATGTTGAAGAGGCAATCAATATTTCTAAAACCAAGCCAAAAATGATAATAATTAATTTTCCATCTAATCCAACCACGCAATCTGTAACTGTTGAATTTTTTGAAAAGATTATAAAAATTGGAAAAAAATATGATATTTGGATAATCCATGATCTTGCATATGCTGATATTGCATTTGATGAATATAAAGCACCTTCAATTTTAGAGGTTGATGGCGCAAAAGATATAGCAGTAGAATTTTTTACATTATCCAAGTCATACAATATGCCTGGATGGAGAGTTGGATTTTGTTGTGGAAATAAAAATTTAGTTCAAGCACTAACAAAAATAAAATCATATATGGATTATGGAACTTTCACCCCAATTCAAGTTGCTGCAATTAAAGCAATAAATGAATGTGACAAAGAAGTAAGTGCAATTCGTGAAATGTATGAAAGCAGAAGAAATGAATTATGTGATGGACTTAATCGTATTGGCTGGGATGTTGAAAAGCCAGTTGCTACAATGTTTGTATGGGCAAAGATACCTGAAAAATATATTAAATTAGGTTCTTTAGAATTTAGTAAATTGCTTATTGAACATGCTCAAGTTGCTGTTTCTCCTGGAGGAGGTTTTGGTGAAGATGGTGATGAGTATGTTAGATTTTCACTTATTGAGAATGAACAAAGAATTAGGCAAGCAATAAGAGGCATCAAAAACTTTTTATCAATGGAAATATAATGGAAGAATTAAAAGTAGGAATTTGTGGGTGGGGTAATGTTGCAACTGGATTATTTAGTGCGCTAGAAAATAATGCAGATATTATTGCTTCAAACTCAGGTGCTCAATTTACAGTTAGCGTCATAGGAGCACGAAGAGA
>CACEDQ010000027.1 GCA_902558375.1 uncultured SAR86 cluster bacterium | reverse complement strand
CTAACACCTCCAGATGTTTTTTCTCAATTATTTTTAGCTATTCCAATGTGGCTTCTTTTTGAATTAGGATTGCTAATTTCAAAGGATAAAATTTAATGGATATTGAGAATCTTTCAACAAGATTTAAAGAAGATGGCTACATCTACATTGAAAATTTTTTTGATGGGAATTTGATGGATAGCTATCACCGGAAAATTCTTAGTCATTTTAAAAAAGATACTGAATACAAGCATGATATGAATTTCATAGAAAAATCAGACACAGATGTTATTCCATGGTTTCCTCAGCTTGAGGGTGAAACAATCTTTAATATCGTTGAAGATGACCAAAGATTGCAAAAAATTACAGAAAAAATACTTGGAAGCGGATGGAAGTCTTTGTACAGCATGGTAATGTTTAGCAATAAGTCATCAAGTGGACAAGCATGGCATCAAGACTGTTATCCTGAAAATAAAGAAATCTATAACCTCAACAGACTTGTTTATACAATGGATATTAATAAATCAACTGGTGGTGAGCTAGTCTTAATTCCAGGCTCACACAAGAAAGGAATAATACCCTCAGATTCTTTTGGTAATGAGATAGGGCATGAGGTAGTTATTGAACCAAGCAAAGGGTCTATTGCCATGTTACATGGGCATCTGTGGCACAAGGTCCTACCAATACATGACAACATAAGAGTCTCTACAAATTATCGCTGCATACCAAGTGGAACTCCGGATAATATTACTGATATATGCGTTTATAGAAATATGATGTATCGCTTCTCGGATGAGAAAATCTTAGCAACTAGAGATTAAAGACCCAATCTTTTCGTCCAATCATCATTGTCAGGTCTCTCGTTTTCAATAATAAGATTTATTAAATCTTCACACGAAGAGGAAACTATTAAATCATTAAAATTTGCTTCTGTTATAAAATCTTCTTCAACTGCCTTTTTCATCCATGCAAGCAAATGGTCATAATATCCCTCGGTATTAAGAAGTCCCACTGGCTTGTTGATAAGTCCAAGCTGATTGTTAGCCATTATCTCAGCTAACTCATCCAAAGATCCCACACCTCCAGGAAGCACTATGAATGCATCTGATCTTTTCATAAACTCATCTTTTCGATCTAATAAGGTTTTTGTAATAATTTGGTTTTTTAATCTTGGGTTCACTAACTCGAGATTATGTAGAGATTCTAGGCCAATTCCTATAGCATCTACTCCATTATCAAGCGCTGCGTCTGAAACTATCTTCATAAGACCTACATTTCCGCCACCAAAAACAACATTGATGCCTTTTGCTGCAAGAATTTCTCCTATCTTTTTCGCATCTTCAGCATATCTAGGATTGTTACCCTCATGAGCTCCACAAAAAACTGATATATTTTTCATAATTAAATTAAGTTTTAAAATTAAATGTTACTGGTCCCTTATTTATCAACGATATATTCATTGATGCACCAAACTTCCCCTCTTTTACGAACTGATGTTCTTTTTTAAAAAGATCTACAAATTTATCATACATTAATTTTGCTTTATCCGGCTTAGCGGCTTTATGAAATGTTGGTTTGTTTCCTTTATTAGTTATTGCTGAAAGAGTAAATTGACTTACTATCAAAACTTCTTCTTTTGTATCTTTTAACGAGCATGAAGTTATGCCTTTCGAACCATCAATCATTTTAAAATTGAGAAGCTTTTCTATCATCTTAGCTATAGATTCATTTGTATCAGAATCTTCGACACAAATTAAAACTAATAAGCCACTTCCAATTGACGAAAATTCTTTATTATCAATATGTACTTTGGCCTCTAGGACTCTTTGAACTAAAGAAATCAATCTTTATTCGTCTTCTAAGCCTTGATCCCATTCTCCAAGAGAAGCAAGTTTATTCATTTTAGCTCTATGGGATAAAGCATCTTGAGAAATGAACATATTCTCTGGCTTGCCACCCCATGCTTTAAGTGCAGCAGCTTGAAGAGCTCTTCCATATGAAAAACTTAACTTCCATTCAAACCCACCTATTTTATTCATGGCGTCTAAATGAGCAGTTGCCAAAATATCAGATTGACCTCCTGATAAAAAAGTAATTCCAGGAAGATCTGAAGGAACGTTAGCAATTAAACAATCTAATGTTTTTCTTGCAACTTCATCAATGTCAGCTTGCTGATTACAGTCGGAGCCTGACGTAACCATGTTTGGTTTTAATATTGTTCCTTTTATATTTACTTCATTATCAGCAAGGTGTTTAAAAAGTGATTTCAAAGATCTATCTGATGCATCATAACAATCTTCAATTGAGTGAGAGCCGTCCATCAACACCTCTGGCTCAACCATAGGAACCATTCCATTATCTTGGACAATTTTCGCATAATCAGCTAATGCTTTCATATTAGCATCAATGCATTCTTGGGTTGGCATGCCATCACCAATTTTTATAACAGCTCTCCACTTAGTGAATTTTGCTCCCATAGAAACATATTCTTTTAATCTTTCATCTAAGCCATCTAAGCCAATAGTTACTGTCTCATCTAAATCACCAAAAGGCTGAAGCCCTTTATCAACTTTAATTCCAGGAAGGGCGCCTTGATTAGAAATAATATCAACAAGAGAAGTTCCATCCTTAGCATTCTGTCTAATAGTCTCATCA
>CACEDQ010000026.1 GCA_902558375.1 uncultured SAR86 cluster bacterium | reverse complement strand
ATTATTTTCGCTGAAGCAATTACATTTTTTTTATGAAGTTCTTTTCTTTTTTCTTCAGACATATCAGGAAAACATAGATCAATATTTTTTTTGCTAAATTTATTCCTTTTTATTGGAATAACATAGAATAATCTCCCTAATATATAAAATATATTACGAAGTAGGGGTGCAGGAAGAAATAATACAAGCTTCCATAAACCAACAAGAAGTGTCAATAAAGTTCTGTTCATATGCTATTTGGCTGTATTATTACATTAATATTCAAAATGAATGGTAAATGAACCTATTTTTTTATAATTTTGTATTTTCTTTATTCCTTCCTTTTATTGCTGGGAGAATATTTTTTAAGAGTCTTAGGGACTCTGATTATCGCAAGCACTTTTCCAACAGACTTGGTATTTATAAGAATAAAGATAATTTAAAAGAAGTGGTATGGTTTCATGCAGTGAGTTTGGGAGAAGTTATATCATCACAAAAAATTGTTAAAAAAATTTTAAAAGAAAATAATGTCATTCTTTCTGTAACAACACCCACAGGACTTAGGGAAGCAAACAAAATATTTGGTGAAGATGTCAAGGTTGTATATGCCCCTTGGGACTTTCAATGGTTTGTTTCTAATTTTTTTAGGACTTTTGAGCCAAAGTCCTTAATTTTATTTGAAACTGAAATATGGCCAAATATAATTTCAGTAGCATCTAATAGAAAAATACCTATTATTTTATCTAATGGGAGAATGTCAGAGTCCTCCTTCCAACGATATAAAAAATTTAACTTTTTTTCTAAACAAATTTTTAGAAAAATTACACATGCTTTTGTTCAAAGCGAAGCACATAAAAAAAGATTCATTATGCTTGGAATTGATAGCTATAAAATAAGCAATGTGGGCTCTGTAAAGTTTGATATTGAAATAAATACACATCCTGAAATAAATAAAGATGATAACAAGATTATTTTGGCAGCAAGCACACATAAGCATGAAGATGAATTAATAATTAATGCATACATGAAATTGATTGAAGAGTTTAAAGAAATAAAGTTAATTATTGTTCCAAGACATCCTGATAGATCTGAGTCAATTAGTAACTTGTTAGATGAATATAAACTAGTTTCATCAATATATGATTATGTGCCAAATGAATTTACAGAAAACGAGGTTACTGTCATAAAAGCAACAGGACTTCTAAATAAATTATATTCGCAATCGACAATTGCATTTGTTGGCGGCAGTCTATTTAAAGAATACGGTGGGCACAATATTATTGAGCCTGCATCACAAGGATGTCCATTTATCATTGGACCATTTATGAAAAATTTTTATGACATTGTTGAGGAATTTAGCAATTATGATGCATGTATTCAGATTCAAGACGAAAAAGAGCTTCTTAATGCATTTAAGGCCTTGCTAAATAGTGATAAATTGAGACATGATATGTCAGAACGAGCTGCAGAGGTTTGTTTAAAGAATCAAGGTTCTTTGAATGAGCAATGCAATACTATTTTAAAAATTATACGAGGAGATAAAATTGAAATTAGTAACAGCAATAATTAAGCCATTCAAAGTTGAAGAGGTTAGAGCATCATTAGATAAAATAGGTATATCAGGGATGACAATGACCGAGGTAAAAGGTTTCGGCAGGCAAAAAGGGCATACTGAATTGTATAGAGGTGCTGAATATACAATAGATTTCCTCCCAAAAATTAAAATTGAGATAGCTGTTTTAGATACCATGGTTGAACAGGTTAAAAATGCAATAATCGAAGCTGCTGGCTCAGGTAAAATAGGTGATGGAAAAATATTTATATCGCCAATTGAAGAAATTATTAGGATAAGAACTGGAGAAAAAGACGAAGAAGCTCTCTAAGTTTGAATACTATTACCAAAAAACCAATAGCTTTCATTGTTGGGCCTACCGCTTCGGGAAAAACTGATTTAGCAATTGATATATGTGATTCGTTGCCTGTAGAAATTATAAGTGTAGACTCTGTCATGGTTTATAAAGGCTGTGATATAGGTTCTGCCAAACCATCAAAAAATATTTTAGATAAATACCCGCATCACCTCATTAATTGCATTAGACCTAGTGAAATTTTTTCTGTATCCGATTTTTACAATGCTTCTTTATCTTTAATTGAAGAAATTCATTCAAGAAATAAACTTCCTCTATTTGTTGGTGGATCAATGATGTACTTCAAGTCTTTAATCAACGGATTGGATGAATTGCCTGCTAGAGACGATGATTATAGATTTGAGCTTGAAGAAATAAAAAGACGAGATGGAGCAGAGACTTTATTTAGAATGCTAAAAAAAATTGATCCCAAATATGCTTTAGGTATACACAAATCAGATCATAAGAGAATTATTAGGGCTTTAGAAGTTTATAAAGTTTCAGGTAAAAATATGAGCTCATCGCTTAGTCATAAAAAGAAAAATTTTCTTTCTGAGAAATATAACTTGAAACAATTTGGTATTTTAGATGAGGATAGAATAGTTCTTCATAAAAGAATTGAAGAACGGCTAAGGTCAATTATTGAGGAAGGCTTAGTAGATGAAGTAAAACATCTTTTAAATAAATATCCAATTCCAGAGAATCATCCAATTAGAAAATCTGTAAACTATAAACAAGCTTTTTTATTTTTGAAAAAAGAGATAGAAGAAAAAGATTTTTTTAATAAAGCATTGTTCGCTACAAGACAATTAGCTAAAAGACAAATAACTTGGATGAGGTCATGGGATAAATTAGAAATTTTTAAGATTGAATCTGCATACAAAATCAAAGAATCTACTAAAAGTTTAATAACTTCTCTTTAAATATCATTATTAGTCCATAGATATCGTTTATAATGCAATAAAAAACGAGGTACTTATTGTGAATTGGGATAACCAAAATAAAGATCCATGGGGTGGTAAAAATGACGCTCCAGACTTTGATGATTTAGTTAAAAAGTTTTCATCCATATTAGGCGGAAAAAAATCGTCTTCAAATGGTTCTGGTGGAGATTCCGGAGGGGGTTTTAAAATTCCATCTACAAGGATATTTCTCTATGGTCTTTTTGCTTTCCTAATCGTATATACATCTCAATCTATCTATCAGCTAGATGCCTCTGAAAGAGCTGTTATTTTGAGGCTTGGAAAATTTTATGAGGAACAGGAAGAAGGTCTTAACTTTAGACTTGCCGGTATTGATGAGAGATATATTGAAAACGTTACTCTTACAAGAAGATATACTCAGACAAATAGCATGCTCACAAAAGATGAGAATATTGTGGATGTCACTGTTTCAGCACAATATAGAATAGCTAATTTAAAGGATTTTGTTCTTAATGTTAAAGACCCTGAAACTAGTTTAAGACAGGGTATTGAAAGCGCATTAAGACATGTAGTCGGCGATAATACACTTGAGCAAACGCTTACAGTTGGCAGGGAGAATATTGCTTCAGAAGTGCAAGCAAGACTTCAACAGATTTTAGATAACTATGCTACTGGGCTAATAGTGCAGCAAGTGAATATTGAAAAAACCGATCCTCCTGCAGCAGTAAAAGATGCTTTTGATGATGTTGTTGCTGCAAGAGAAGATAAAGAAAGACTTCAAAATGAAGCTGAAAGATACGCCCTAAGTATTGTTCCGGAAGCTAGAGGTCAAGCTCAAGCAAGAATAAGGGAAGCAGAAGGTTATAAGCTAGAGGTTGTTGCGAATGCAGAGGGTGAAGTTGGAAGATTTGTCCAGCTCCTAGAGGAGTATCAAAAGGCTCCAAAAGTAACGAGAGATAGAATGTATATCGATGCAATTCAAAATGTTTTATCAAGTACAACAAAAGTAATGATTGACATAGACAGCGGAAATAATTTAATGCTACTTCCCTTAGACAAAATGATGGATGAAGGAAATAAGATTGATCTTGAACAATACAGATTAAGACAAGGAGATTCAGATGAATAAGAATACTTTTCTATTAGTTTTTGCGGCTTTGTTGTTAGGAATAGGATTCAATAGTTTTTACATTGTCAATGAGAAACAGAATGCTATAGTTTTTCAATTTGGTGAAGCAGTAAGATCTGATATCCCTGTTGGATTTCATTTCAAGTTACCCATTATTCAAGAAGTAAAAAAATATGATTCAAGAATACAAACCCTTGATGAAGAGCCAGATCGAATATTGACAGTTGAAAGTAAGTATTTGCTAGTAGACTCATTTATTAAGTATAGAATTGCAGATGTATTAACTTTCTATAAAGCCAACAATGGAAGTTTTAACAGCCTTAACAGCTTATTAGGTCAGCGTTCAGAATTTGTTCTAAAAAATAACTTTGGTAAAAGAACCGTTA
>CACEDQ010000025.1 GCA_902558375.1 uncultured SAR86 cluster bacterium | reverse complement strand
AGTCTTATATCTAAAGTACCTCTTCTAATTTTTTTGCTGACTGTATCTCTAATAAAAAGGTCAAGCTCATTGCTAATATCATTGGGCTTGATAGAAATATCTAAAAATCTGTGATTGACTGATTTAATTTCGCAGTAAATTTCTGTTTCTTTATTAGTATGCTTTGAATGTCCAAAGCCGGTCATGCTTGATATCATAGCTTTATTGTATTTTGCCTAGAGTTTTTGTTCTAGTTTATTTGTTTTAAAATTTAAATCCTCTTTTCTTTAACTTAGCATTCCCAATTGATTTTTCTGAGGAAAGAATCTTTGAGTCTTCGGAGCAATTAATAATATCAGTTTGACTGTTTTTAGATTGATGTTGCATAAAATGCGCTATGATTCTTGCAGCTTGATCTCTATGCAATTTGTTATGAGAGATTTTTTTTGATTGATTATCATACAAGCCTGAAAACCTAAGAACAGTAAGTTTAGGTCCATACATTTCAGATAAAGCTAATTCATACTTCATAATTAACTCACCTCTATAATCCGATGGCATTTCTATAGATGATTCATCAACAAGGCCTTTATGGCTGCTGCCATAAACTCTTGTAGAAGATACTGCAATAACCTTGCTAATGTTCACACCTGATAGTAAATTCAAAATGTTTTGTGTTGCTAGTACAAAACCTTCTTTATAGCCTTTCTCATCAAGACTGCTAGGCTTTGGAATTATAATTACTGAATCAAAATTTTTGACATTCAAATCAACCATCTTATCTGATAGCCAATCCCAGTTAATTTTATTTATATTGTGGTCATTAGAGTCATTTCTTGATATTGCATAAATAGATATAAATTCCGTTCCAAGAACCTTGATCAACCTTTTGGCAATATCTCCATAGCCTATTATTAGGATATTTTTTTGCATTAGATAATTTTACACATGATCCAGAGAAGAATCTCTGGATCATTGTTTTATAAGAAAAATTAAATGCTTAAGAGTGGCGCAATAACCAAACTTACGATCGCCATAACATTAATTAAAATGTTCATCGATGGGCCTGAAGTATCTTTGAAAGGGTCGCCAACCGTATCACCAACAACTGCTGCTGCATGTGTATCAGAGCCCTTACCACCTAGATTGCCCTTTTCAACATATTTCTTTGCGTTGTCCCATGCTCCACCAGCATTAGCCATCATAAGTGCAAGCGATACACAGCCAAGAAGGCCTCCAGCCAACATGCCTCCTAAAGCTTGTGCTCCAAGACCAAAACCAACTATTGCTGGCATTGATACTGCTATTATTCCTGGCCATACCATTTTCTTTAAAGCAGCTTCGGTAGCAATTTCAACACATTTTTCTGAATCAGGTTCTGCCGTGCCTTCCATTAAACCTGGTATCTCTCTAAATTGTCTTCTTATCTCATTAATCATTTCAAAAGCTGCATCACCAACAGCTGTCATGGTTATTGAAGAAACCAAGAAAGGTATACATACTCCAATAAACATCCCAACTAAAACAATTGGCTCTGTCAGAGCTAATGTAAATGAAGGGTTTTTAGCCCCAACAACAGCTGAAAAAGCCGAAATTATAGCTAAAGCAGCTAGAGCTGCAGCTCCAATTGCGAAACCTTTTCCAATTGCAGCAGTAGTATTTCCTAATTCGTCTAGAGAATCAGTAATTTCTCTAACTTCTTCGCCCATGCCTGACATCTCAGCAATACCTCCTGCATTATCCGCAACAGGCCCATATGCATCAATCGCCATTGTGATACCTACGGTTGCAAGCATGCCAACTGCAGCAATTCCAACACCATAAATACCTGATAATTGAGTAGAGACAAGAATAATTCCAGCTAAAATTACAATAGGAATTACAACAGATTGCATTCCAACTGATAGTCCTGAAATCATCACTGTTGCAGAACCAGTTTCTCCTGATTCAGCAATTTTCTTAACAGGGCTTCCTCCTGTGTAATATTCTGTAATGAGTCCAATTAAAACTCCTCCAACAGCTCCTGCTATAACACACCACCAAACATTCATTGCAACTCCTTCAAAAGAGGCAATAATAAAGTAAGCCATTCCAACAAATATTAATGGGGCCAAAAGAGTTCCAGACCTCAAGGCACTTGCAGGTGCTTTTGCAGATTGAAGTTTAACTATAAATATTCCTAAAATAGACGCAATCAAACCAGTTGATGCTAGTGCTAGGGGAAGCATCATCATATCTTCGTTGCCTAGAGTATAGGCTATTGCTATTGATGCGATCATAGAGCCACAATATGATTCAAATATATCTGATCCCATTCCAGCTACATCGCCAACATTATCACCAACATTGTCAGCGATAACGCCTGGATTTCTTGGATCATCTTCAGGAATTCCAGCTTCAACCTTGCCAACAAGGTCAGCTCCAACATCTGCACTCTTTGTAAAGATTCCACCACCTACTCTAGAAAATAGAGCTACTATAGATGCGCCCATGGCAAAGCCTTCAAGTTTATGTGGATCAATACCAGCTGGAACATAAAAATAATATAAAGCTCCTAAACCTATTAAGCCCAATGATGCAACACATAACCCCATTATTGAGCCACCATAAAATGAGACTGACAAAGCTGCTGCAGGACCATCCTTTTGAGCTGCTGTTGCTGTTCTGACATTTGCTTTAGTAGCTGCATACATGCCAATAAAACCAGCAACTGATGAGCAAATTGCTCCCATAATTATAGATATTGCTGTATAAGGTCCAAGTGCGAACCATGCTAAAAGAACTATAATCACAATAAAAATTGTTAAATATTTATATTCAGTTTTCATAAAAGCAAGTGCACCAGCATGAATCTGATCACCTATTTTTTTTACTTTATCTTCGCCGTCTGGATATTTCATCACTAGCATATAGACTAGAGCTGCTGCGAACATTCCAACAACTCCTAGGACCGGTGGTAAAAGTAAAGTATTCATCAATATATCCCCATTTTAAAAAGATGCATTCTAGCAAATTATTATAAAAAAGACGTTGTTTTTAATTATTTATTGAATAAATTTTTATCAATTAGATTCTCTGAATCTGCAACTATACATGCAACAGCAGCATCTCCTGTTACGTTAACCGAAGTACGTAACATATCTAAAATTCTATCAACAGCTAAAATTATTCCGATAGCTTCAAGCGGCAAACCAAATTGTTGCAAAATAATTACTAAGGTTATTGTTCCTGCTGAGGGAACAGCCGCAGTACCAATTGAAGTTACAACAGCAAGAATAACTACTTGGATGTATTGAAAAAGCGTTAAGTCTATTCCAGACATTTGTGCGATAAAAACTGTAGCCATTCCCTGCATAATTGCAGTTCCATCCATATTAATTGTAGCTCCAACAGGAATTACAAAAGAGGAAACGTTTTTATTTACCCCTAAATCATCTTGGACAGTTTTTAGTGTTACGGGAATAGTTGCTGCGCTTGAAGATGTTGAAAAAGCAAATATAGCAACATCTTTCATTTTTTTGTAGAAAGTGGGCAAGCTTAGATTAGTAAATAGCTTTAGGATTAGTGAATAGGTAAAGATTGCATGAATTAACAGAACTATTATTAGCAAAAGTACATATTTAAATGCCTCTTGGAAGATATCTAATCCATCTGTAATTACAAATTTACCAATTAAGCAAAATACCCCAATTGGTGCAAAAGATATAACCATTATAACTAGCTGCATAAATACAGTATTTAGTTTCTCAAAGGATTCACTTAAGTTGTTTGTAAGATGGTTTGTTTTATTCAATGCAAGGCCAAATAAGATACTAAAGAAAACAACTGCTAGCATCTGATTTTGTGCCATAGCCTCAATGATATTTGATGGAAAAATATCTAGAATTGTTTCATATATTCCCTGCCCTTTTGGTAATTGATCTGGTGGCGCAATTTCTGATGAATACCCCGCACCTGGTTTAAAAATAGATCCTATAAAAAGTGAGAGTGAGACAGCAATAGCAGTGGTTGATAAATAAAGAGTGATTGTTTTTAAAGTTATGTTGCCTAAACTTTGCATGCTGGTAAGAGATGAAATACCAGATACTAAAGAGAAGAATACTAACGGAACAATTAAAAGCTTTAGTAGATTTATAAAAATACCACTACCTAAATTAAAAACATATACTTTAATAAATTCTAGGAAACTTTCTGAGAAAAAACTTACATAGTATAGAAAAGAGCCAACTACAAAACCCAAAAACATTCCAAGTAAAATATTTCTTGTTAAATTTTTGGGAGTTTCAATCATTCTATCTCAATCATATCAAAATCTTCTTTTCCAACACCACACTCTGGACACAACCAATCTTCAGGCACGTCTTCCCATCTTGTTCCAGGTTCTATTCCATCATCTGGCCAACCTAAAGCTTCATCATATATTAGACCACAAACAATACATTCATACTTTTTTAATTTCATACTCATATTTTTATTTTTACTTTGATTAAA
>CACEDQ010000024.1 GCA_902558375.1 uncultured SAR86 cluster bacterium | reverse complement strand
TTACTTGTAACATCTATATTTTTGCTTACCGCATGCGGTGGCGGAAGTACTTCTATAGAATCCCCTGGAGAGCTTGGTCCTCTAGATCCTCCGTCTGGTGGTGGCGGCGGCAGTGGAGGCTCAAGTGGAAACTTGTTAACAGGAACGTGTCCAGATTCTGAGTTTATTCAAGTGGGTTCACCTGTAGCTGGTAATAATGTTTGTGCAATCCAAGGACCGATAATTGGTGAATTAACATTAACTGACGATGTAATGTATAGAATGCTTGGCAAAGTTGATGTTGGTATTGATATGGGTGGCGATGGTACAAAATCTGATGGTGCATCAGGAACATTAATTATTCCAGCTGGTGTCATAGTTATGGGTAAAACATCAGAGGATTACCTTGTTGTAAACAGAGGCTCAAAAATCATTGCGAATGGTACAAGATCGGCTCCAATTAGATTCACTCATAATAGTGCTATAGAAGGAACAGTTGGCGAGCTTGAAAGAGGTTTATGGGGTGGTATTGTAATACTCGGAAAAGCTCCAATCAACAAATGTTCAAATGATGTCAGAGGAACTGCCGCTTGTGAGAGAGTTGTAGAGGGTTCAAATGCACTAATGGGTGGCGCAACTCCTGATGACAATTCTGGAAAGTTAAATTTTGTTAGGGTTGAATATGCTGGATATGAAATTTTTCCTGGTAACGAGCTAAATGGTATTACTTTTGGTGCTGTAGGCTCTGGAACTGAAGTTGACTATGTTCAAGTCCATAACAATCAAGATGATTGTGTTGAGTTTTTTGGTGGAACAGTAAATGTTAAACATTTGATTTGTACAAATGCAGGTGACGATAATCTTGATATAGATTGGGGTTATCAAGGTAAAATGCAATTTGTTGTAGTAAAACAATCATCTGATTCAAGTGATCATGTCGTTGAATCTGACAATACTAATGCAGACTCAGCTGTCGGTTACCTGACTGAACCAAGATCAAGACCAATCGTTGCTAACTTTACGTTCCTTGCTCAAGGAGCAGATGAGCCTTTAAAATATAAAGAAGGTGTTTCCGGTGTATATATTAACGGTATTGTAGTAAATGCAAATTCACAAAACCTTATAGAGTCAACTAACCTAGAAACCATTCAAGATGGTGCAGTAACACCTAAATTACAACACCACTCAGTATTTATGGATTCAGCAGGTGATACTTCACCTTTTAAAGCAGATACTGATGCAAGTGGTGTTACAGCTGCTCAATTAGAAGCCTCATTAAAAGAAAGAGCGACTGATCTAGTAATTGGCACTAATTCACTTGTTTCTGGAATGTTCCTTGGTGACACAGAGGAATCTGTAATTTCAGCTTTTAACGGAGACAAAGTTCAGTCTATGTGTGCAGTTGGTCCTCATACTGCAGGTACACCAACAGATTTATGTCCAACATATAGTTCAAAAGAAGAAAGATATATCGTTGATACATGGTTTTCAGCTACAGACTACATTGGTGCTTTTTCTCCAGGATCTGATGTTGAAAATAACTGGGCTGCTGGATGGACAATTGGTCTTTTTACTGATCCTGGGTGTCCTGATGGAACTTTAGAATCAGAAGTTCTATTAGGTAAAAAGGTCTGTAGTCTTTCTGGAGAAGTTACATCTGACCTTACCTTAGTCGCAGGAAATTATTACAAGTTAGATGGCAAGGTTGCAGTAGGTAAAGACATGGGAGCAGATGGAACAAAGTCAGGCGGTGTTAGCGCTACTCTTACTATCGAGCCAGGTGTAACAGTATTTGGTGAATCTGGTAACGACTATCTTGTCGTTATGAGGGGTTCTGATATTCATGCGGTTGGTACTTCCTCAGCGCCAATTGTGATGACTGGAAGACAAGATATTTTAGGTGATGTTGATATTGTAAATACTCGTGGTCTTTGGGGTGGATTGGTAATTTTAGGCCAAGCACCAATAAACAAGTGTTCATTTTCGACTGCAGGTACAGCCACTTCAGCTGGAACGAGAGTTAATCCTTGTGAAAAAGAAGTTGAAGGCTCTGCTGGTGATACAATGGGTGGCGAATTACCCAATGATAGTAGCGGCAAGCTTAAATATGTGAGAGTTCAGTATGCTGGATACGAAGTATTTCCAGGAAATGAGCTGAATGGAATTACCTTTGGTGGTGTTGGAAATGGAACTGAGGTTAATTACATTCAAGTCCATAATAATCAGGATGATTGCGTTGAGTTCTTTGGTGGAACAGTTGATGTGAAACATTTAATTTGTACAGGTGCTGGAGATGATAATCTCGATATTGACTGGGGTTATCAAGGCAGAATGCAATATGTCCTTGTTCAACAATCAAATGGGGTTGGCGATCATGTTGTTGAGTCAGATAACACTAATGCAGATGCAGCAGTTGCATATTTAACAGAACCAAGATCAAATCCAATTGTCGCAAACTTTACTTTCTTAAGTAGCGGTAAAGATGAAATCTTTAAATTAAAAGAAGGTGTATCTGGTCAATACTATAATGGTGTAGCAGTCGTAAAAGATGGCTCTACAAACTGTATAGAAACCACTTTTGCTGAAACCGCACAAGATGGTGCTGTTACTCCTCATTTTTCAATGAACTCTGTTGCTATGCAGTGTAACGGTTTTATTAAAACTGATGGCCTTGCTACTGTAGCTCAAATAGAAGCTATCGTAAGAGAAGGCGCAAATAACCTTTATGGCGCAAACTCTGGCGGGGGTTCCTATGTTAGTACACTCAGTGGCCCAGTAAATGGCTCAGCAGAAACTGCAGCTACTGTTACTGAGATTCCTAGTACTTACAATGCAGATGATTTCTTTGACTCGACTGATTATATTGGTGCTGTTAAAGGATCTACTGATACATGGTATAAGAACTGGACAATCCCTGGAACTATAGACGTCCAATAATTAAGAGTAATAACAATTAAATTTTTATTGGAGAAACAAATGAGAGCAAAAATAGATCAACTTAACAAAACAGTACATAAAGGAACTATTAGTTTGATGCTAATAACTCCTTTTATGATTGGTCAAGAAATTGAGGAAGTTGTAGTAAGTGGTTCATTTATTCCGGATGAGAAAAGAGATACATCTGAAATATCAGCAATCTTAGATTCTTCTGAAATAGAAAGGACCGGTGATGATAATATAGCAGTTGCTCTAACTAGACTTACTGGCCTAAGTTTAGTTAGAGGCAAATATGTTTACGTTAGAGGTCTTGGTGAGAGATATTCTGCAGCTACTTTAAATGGTTCAAATCTTCCAAGTCCAGAGCCATTAAAAAGAGTAGTACCGCTTGATTTATTTCCAACTCAGATAATAAACTCATCTGTAATCCAAAAAACTTATTCAGCGGACATGCCTGCAGAGTTTGGTGGAGGTGTTATAGAGATTGAAACAAAACCTGTTCCAACTGAGAGGATATTAGATTTTTCTTTTTCATCAAGTTATAACGATGCCACAAGTTTATCTGATGGGTTGTTATATGACGGCGGTGATGATGATGATTTTGGATACGATGATGGGATCAGAGATTTTCCTGCATCCGTTCAACAAGCGATCAATAGAAACCTAAAACTAGATCGTTCAAATTTTGACGTAGTTCAATTGTCCAATATTGGTCGTGAATTTGAGAACTCAAAACTTTGGGTCATTCAAAAGGGTGAAGTTCCTTTGAATTCATCATTTAACTTTACTTATGGTAATGAATTAGATATTGCTATTGATGAAGTACTAGGTGATTCAAGCGCAACTTTTGGTGTTATGTTCACTGCTGGTTTAAGAAGCTCTTGGGATACACAAGATGGTATTCGTCAAACTGGAACACTTCAGGCTCAAGGAGATGGTACCGCTAATGTTATTGTGTCCAATGATAAAACATTTATGAGTACCTCAAATGATGTCACTTCATATGCTATGTCAGTTCTTGGTATTGATACAGACACATATGAGCTTAAATATACAGGAATGTATATTCACAAGGGAACTAAAAGAGCAAGAGTTCTTCAGGGTTATGACTCTAGTGATGCCGGCAATGTAAGAGAAGACTTTACAGAGTTTTTTGAAAGAGAATTAATTAACAACCAAATTAATTATTCATATTTATATGATAATGGTGCTGAATTAGATTTACGCTTAACCTCTGGTGATGCCTCAAGGCACTCACCATATGAAAGAGTAGTCTTCTATGAAGATACTGATGATAGAGGTTTTTGGAGATATGACGTTAATACAGGTAGAAACCAAACTCAATTCAGTTATGTTGAAGATAGCAATGAAAACATCGGTATTGATTTTACATATCCAATTGAGTTATTTGAAACTGAAACCGTATTAAAGGTTGGTTATGACTTAACAGAAAATAATAGAGATGCTCAGGTAAGAAGTTATAGATTTTTATCAGAAGGAGGGCCTATTCCTATTGATGGTTTAGACAATAGAATTGACTACATCTTTGCTGATGCAAACTTTGATCCATCTAGACTGATTGTGATAGAAAATACAGCAGCTTCATCTCCTGCTGGTTATCAAGGAAAGCTAACTACTGACGCTGTATATCTTTCATTAGATACATACATTAATGAAAATTATAGACTTGCAATAGGTGTAAGATCTGAGAATGGAGAGCAAATGGTCAACACATATGATGTGTTTAAACCAATCGATACAAATATTGAGAAAGTTCTTAACGAAGATTATATTCTCCCTTCTTTTACTCTTACATATTTACCTAAATTTGATGAAAACCTTCAATTTAGATTGGGTGTATCTCAAACAATTGCAAGACCAACCTTCAGAGAGCTTTCACCAACATTATTTATTGATGTGGATACTGACAGGGTAATTGCAGGTTCTTTATATCTAGAGAATTCAGAAATTGACAACATTGACCTAAGAGCTGAATATTATTGGGGCGTTAATCAATTTATGACAGCAGGTATCTTCTTCAAAGATATTTCTAAACCAATTGAGGAGGTTGTTAATGAATCAGGTGATCTAATTGTAACATCATACCAAAATGTTCCTGGTGCAGAGCTAACAGGTTTTGAGTTTGAATACGAGAGAGTTTTTGAAGACTTGTTGCCTAACTCAAATTGGGGTAAATCTAAAGAGTTCTTATTAAAATTTAATATTACTGCAACAGAATCTGAAGTTGTATATGGTGTTAATGATATTTATGTAAATAGTCAAGGAGCATCTATAAGTGCTGCCTCTTTATTTGTTAATGGAAGAGACACACGACTTCAAGGTCAATCAGATTTGATAGGAAATATTCAACTTGGTTGGGATGATCTTCAAAGTGGCTCGCAAGCAACTTTCATAGTTAATTATGTAAGTGATAGAGTTCGCGCAAGAGGCATAGATGTTTTGCCAGATGTTATTGAGGAGCCACCTTTATTGGTTGATTTTGTTTATTCTAAAGAAATTGATTTTGATGAATCTATATTAAAGCTTTCTTTGGAGTTAAGAAACATACTTGACGAAGAATACTATGCTGCAATGGCA
>CACEDQ010000023.1 GCA_902558375.1 uncultured SAR86 cluster bacterium | reverse complement strand
AAGAGGTAGTAGTGATATTTCTGCAAGAAGAGAACTTGAGGAAGAATTTGATATGAAAGTAATATCTATAATAAATTTAGATACTCTAATTGCATATTCTGAATCAAACTCAGGCTATGAAACTCATCTTGAGAGACTGCAAGCCTACCGAGACCAATGGGGTGCCTAAATGTTTTCAGGCATAGTTTCTCACAAGTCAAAAGTATTAAAAGTTGAGCATTTCAGTGATTTTGTTCGTATACATATATCAACACCTAAAAACTTTAATAAGGGTCTAAAAAAAGGAGCTAGTATTTCAGTCAATGGAGTATGTTTAACATCAAAAGATAATGGCAGCAAAAATCTTAAATTTGATGTTATTGAAGAAACATTGTTGAAAACTAATTTAAAACATATCCTAAAGGGTGATATTGTAAATTTAGAAAGATCTATTAAGGCCTCTTCTGAAATTGGAGGCCACCTTATGTCAGGACATATTCATTTTACTGGAGAGATTAAAAAAATATTCCTGAAAGAAAATACTAAAGACATGAGAATATCAATTTCTAAAAAACACTCTGATTACATCTTAGAAAAAGGCTATATAGGTATTAATGGTTGTAGTTTAACTATTGGGAAAGTATTTAAAAATTACTTCAACATTCACCTAATTCCTGAAACCCTTAAAGTTACCAACCTAAGCAAGCTTGAACAAAAAGATTTAGTGAATATTGAAATTGATCAAGCAACTATAGCTATAGTTGATACAGTCAAAAAAACCTTAGCTACTCAAAAATCTTGATAACACAGCCATTCTTATGGCAACACCATTTGCAATCTGGTTTCTAATCACAGACTGATCAGATTGATACAGATTTTCTGAGATTTCTACATAATTTACAGGTCCGGGATGCATAACAATTGCATCTCCTTTAGCTTGCTCAAACCTCTCAGATGTAAGTTGATATGCACTTTTATATTCATCCAGATCGAGATCAAGTGTTTCTTCAAATCGCTCATATTGTATTCTTAATGTCATAACAACGTCGGCATCATGAAGTGCGGCATCGAGATTCGGCTCATATTTTCCTAATGCAGGATTAACATATTTTGTAGACATGCTTGGATGCCCACAAAAAGTTAGGGAATTAAATGAGAAATTTGAGATACCTTCAACAAAAGATGAGGTTACCCTTGAATGATCAAGATCACCAACAATAACTATATTCAGATCATCTATGGAGCCTTTATGCTCAGTTATAGTCATTAGATCAATCAAGGCCTGAGTGGGATGAGATATAGAGCCCTCCCCTCCGTTTATAAATACCATTTCAGGCAGGTACTCTACAAGATCTCTAATAACTGATTCTGGATGTCTTAGAACACACAAGTCTACACCCATTAGACTTAGTGCATCTATTGTCTCGTAAATTGACTCGCCTTTTTCAACAGATGAATTTGAAATATCGAAACCTAAAACAGAACAACCAAGATTTTTAGCTGCTATTTCAAAAGAAGACTTAGTTCTTGTGCTTGGTTCACAAAAGATATTTGCAATAGTTTTATCTGGAAATAAATTTTCTTTACGAAAAGAACCATCGTCTTGTTTAAAATTTTTTGCAAATTCTATAAGACCTAAAATTTCTTTTTTAGATAAATCACTTATCGAAAGAAGATTTTTATTCATGACAAACTAAAACTGCATCCATTTCTACATTTACTCCAAGTGGCAAGGCTGAAACTTCAACTGTTGCTCTTGCAGGATAAGGTTCTGAAAAATATTTTTGCATTGTCTCATTTACAACTGCAAAATCGTTCATATCGGTTATATAAATTGTAAGTTTTACAATATCAGCAAGTGATCCGTTAGCTTCCTCACATATTGCCATAAGATTTTTTATTACCTGCTCTGCCTGATCTTGGATTGAGGCGTTCATCAAGTCTCCAGTCTCTGGGTTGATGGCAACTTGACCAGATACAAACGTGAATCCTCCAGCTGAAACAGCTTGTGAGTATGGTCCTATGGCTTTGGGTGCTTTTTCTGTAAAAACTATTTTCTTTGTCATGTTTTATTAATTTAGATTTATTTATTGGTATGCATTGTACCTAAAATTAAATTTTAAGGTTTATCATTTTTCATTTATTAATCTTGTACAGCTTGTGGTTATCTTTTTGGATCTAATCTTCAGCATTACGTCATTTAATTCATCTAAATCTTCCACATCTACTTCCATTTCAAAAGAAGCAAAAGTGCTATCAATATTTTTTGTATTAATTTGCTCAATATTAAGTCCAGCTTTAGTGAATACTGATACCAAATCAGCCAAAACTCCCATTTGATCTATTGTGACGATATTTATTTTTGCAGTATAAACATGAGTTTTTGTATTCACAGCCCACTTTCCAGGAATATATCTTGGATCTTTAGAAATAAAAGGTGCAACTTGCTTACATCTTTTGTGATGAATAACTATACCTCTTTCAGTATCTGAGTGTGCTATTACAGGATCTTTATAAACAGGATGGCAACATTTCGCAAAAACGACTGAAACTCCTTCAATATGATTATCATGAATAAAAACAGGTTTGATTTTTTTTGAGTCTGCTTCCTTTCTAATTTTTAACCCTGAATAAAATCTCTCAGCAACAATGTTGCCTGTTCTTTTACCTGATCCTAATTCTGTAAGGAGTTTATTTAAAGATGTTACGCCTATTGAATCAAGAATTCTTTTTAAAGCGCTTCCACGATAATCTTTTAATGATTTTCCAGATCTTTGTAGCTCAGACTCCAACATAAATTTACCTGCTTTTCTTGCTGATGAAACTTTTTGATTTCTCAACCTAGCTCTAATACCACTTCTAGCTTTTCCTGTAACAACAAAGTTTAACCATGCAGGGTCTGCTTCAATAAATTGACTCGATGTAATGATTTCAACTGTCTGGCCACTTTCTAGCTCAACATTTAAAGGAGCCTCTCTTCTGTTTACTTTGCAACCTATGATGCTGTCACCAAGACCTGTATGAACTTCATATGCAAAATCTATTGGAGTAGCCCCAGCCTTTAAAGCATAAATATCTCCTTTTGGAGAAAATAAATATACCTCCTCTGAACCGAGATCTTTTTTTAAAGAATCTGCAAATTCTGTAGGGTCTGATGATTTTTTTTGGAGATCAATGAGGCCAGAAAGCCATTTGCTAGCCCTCAATTCAGCACCTATTCCGGTATCATCATCTGTTTTATAGCCCCAATGAGCTGCAATTCCCATATTAGCCGTTGCCCACATATTTCTAGTTTGAATCTGAACCTCGATAGGGAAAGCATTTAATGCTAGCAAGCTCGTATGCAAGGCCTGATATCCATTAGTTTTTGGAATTGCTATATAGTCCTTAAATTTATTTTCAATTGGTGAAAAATAGTTATGGATAATTCCAAGCGATCTATAACAGTCGTCAACAGAATCAACTAAAATTCTAAAACCATAAACATCTAATATTTCTGAAAATGGTTTATGTTTAGTTTTGATTTTATTATAAATACTGTAGAGATTTTTTTCTCTTCCTTTTACAGCTGCATCTTCAACTCCATTAGTTTTAAGTCGCTTTTTAAGATCTTTCCTTATCTTTTGCACTATTTTTTTTCTGCCTCCACTTGAAGTTTTAATTGCACTTTTTAATAAGTCCGCCCTCATTGGATGAATACATTTGAAAGCCCTGTCTTCAAGCTCGGCTCTTATATCTTGCATGCCTACTCTTAATGCTAAAGGACCATATAAATCAAGAGTCTCCTTAGATTTTTGTATTTGTTTTTGTCTGGGAACATGTTCAATTGTCCTCATGTTATGAAGTCGATCGCACAATTTAACTAGGATTACTCTTGCGTCATTTGCCATTGCTAAAGCCATCTTTTGAAGATTATTTGCATTTTTATCGGCTACATTTTTTAGATCAATTTTTCCTAACTTGCTAACTCCATCAACAATATGAGCTACATCATCACCAAACATTTTGGCCAGATTATTCTTATGTACGTTGCAGTCCTCCAGCACATCATGCATTAGTGCAGCGCATACAGAATCAGTATCCATTTTCAGTTCTAGTAATATTTCTGTTACGGCGACTGGATGGGTTATATAGTCAGATCCATCCTTTCTTTTTTGGCCTGAGTGAGCGTAAAAAGCGAATGAATAAGCTTTTTGAATTTTTTTTATTTCTTCGTTGCTTAGATATGTTTTACAACTTTTATAAAGCGATGATGGGAGTTTTAAAAGACTTTTTTCAGAAAAGTTAATAAGATGATTTGGGAGAACCGATTCACTCAAATTAGTTCTCCAAAATTCATTTATTCAGCTTGTTGCGCCTCGTCTGTATTTGGTGATGCAAAACCATCCATTAGAACGTCTTCTTCTAGTGTTCTATCTAATGTTTCTTTGTCTAATAGACCAGCTTCAATCTCTCTCAGTGCAACCAGTGTAGGTTTATCATTATCCCACTCCACCAAAGGATCTCTGCTAGTAGTTGTAAGCTGTCTTGCTCTTTTTGAAGCCATAATAATTAAATCAAACCTACTTGGTATGATTTGCAAACAATCTTCTACTGTAATTCTAGCCATATAATTTCTCCTAGGGAGCGTATTCTATTTCTATTAAGACTTTAAGACAATATATCTTTTAAGATCTTACTGTTTATTTTATCCTCATTTTTGGGTAATTTACCATTGATAATAATATTAACAATTTCTTCATAAGCCTGATCAAAGTTATCATTCAATACTCTATAATCAAATTCATCAGCATACTTCAGTTCTTCTTTAGCATTTTTAAGCCTTGTGCCAATGACATTCTCTGAATCAAGACCTCTTTTTAATAATCTTTTTTCTAGTTCTTTTATGCTTGGAGGGATGATAAATATTGAAATATGATCAACACGAGCCTTTTGGATTAACTTGAATCCCTGAACATCAATATCACAAATTATATTTATCCCCTTTTTTAACCTGTCATCGATGTATTTTTGTAAAGTGCCGTATTGATAATTATGAACAAATGCGGACTCTATAAAAGCATTATTATCCTTCAGTGAATTAAACTCTTCTTCTGTTACAAAAAAATAATGTTGTCCTTCAATCTCGCCTTCTCTTGGTGATCTGGTCGTTGCTGATATTGAAAGTTCAACGTTATCAAAATTCTTAAGTATTGATTGAATCAAAGAAGACTTACCTGCTCCAGATGGTGCTGAAATTACAAATAGCTTTCCCATGTTACTATTCAATATTCTGAGCCTGCTCTCGCATTTCCTCTACTATTAACTTCATATCTAATGCTATCTGTTTATATTTTGGTACATCCAATTTAACTGATAAGGTACTGGTTTCTCTAAATAATTCCTGCAAAATAAAATCTATTTTTTTACCGCTACAGCTATTGGAAATTAATTCTTTATTTATAGATGAAGAATGGAAGTTTATTCTCTCAATTTCTTCTGCTACATCATGCTTTAAGGCTAGCAATGCTATCTCTTGAGCAAGTCTCTCACTATCAACGGTTTCATATAAATTTTGAACTTTCGTTGTAAGAGATTCAGATCTTATTTTCAATAACTT
>CACEDQ010000022.1 GCA_902558375.1 uncultured SAR86 cluster bacterium | reverse complement strand
ACAGATTAAGGCTAATATTTGTAGCTTTCTTCTTTAAATGGGCCTTCTTGAGGAACATTGATGTAATCAGCTTGATCTTTGGTTAGTTTGGTCACTACACCACCAAAACCAGCAACCATCAAGGAGGCAACCTCTTCATCGAGTTTTTTAGGAAGAACTTCTACAGTAATCATTTCTGCTTTTCTATCTTCGTCATTGATATTAGCAAAACCTTGTTTGAATAAATGTATTTGCGCCAACACTTGGTTTGCAAAAGATCCGTCCATAATTCTACTTGGGTGACCTGTAGCATTACCGAGGTTTACCAATCGACCTTCTGCCAAAAGTATTATGTAATTTTTACTTGAGAGATCTGGTGTTCCATCAGGTTTTGTATCTCTAAAAATTCTATGAACTTGAGGTTTGATCTCATCCCAATAGAATTCATCTCTTAAAAAAGCTGTATCTATCTCATTATCGAAATGGCCAATATTACAAACAACAGCAGTATTTTTTAGTGTAGTTAACATTGCTGAATCACAAACATTCACGTTGCCAGTTGTAGTAACCACTAAATCAATATCGCCCATGACTTGCATGTTTATATCTTCAGGTTTTCTAGTTACAACACCATCTTTATAACAGGAAACAACTGCGAAACCATCCATACACGCCTGCATGGCACAAATTGGATCTGATTCAACAACACTTACGATCATTCCTTCTTGTGCAAGGCTAGCTGCAGAGCCCTTACCTACGTCACCATATCCTATAACTAAACCTTTTTTACCTGACAATAACATGTCAGTTCCTCTTTTGATTGCATCATTAAGACTATGCCTACAACCGTATTTATTATCATTCTTTGCCTTGGTTACTGAATCATTAACATTAATTGCTGGAATTTTAAGCTCACCTTTTTCAAGCATTTCTTTAAGTCTGTGAACGCCTGTAGTTGTTTCTTCTGAAACACCATGAATATTTTCTAGCATATCTGGAAATTTTGCATGAACCATAGATGTAAGGTCACTACCATCATCAAGGATCATATTTGCATCCCATGGCTTACCGTCTTTACAAATAGTCTGTTCTATACACCATTCGTATTCTTCTTCAGTTTCACCCTTCCATGCAAATGTTGGTATGCCCTTGGCTGCCATTGCTGCAGCAGCATGATCCTGTGTAGAGAAAATGTTACAGGATGACCATCTTAATTCAGCTCCAAGATCTACGAGAGTTTCCATTAAGACAGCTGTTTGGATTGTCATATGTATGCATCCCATTATTTTTGCACCAGCAAGTGGTTGCTCATCACGATACTTATCTCTTAAGGCCATTAATGCTGGCATTTCATTTTCAGCTAATGAAATTTCTCTTCTGCCAAATTCAGCAAGATTAATATCTGCAACTTTATAGTCATTTTCCATTTTTAATTTCCTTATTTAATTTTTATTTGCAATGTCTGTAGCTTTATCAGTTTTTTCCCAAGAAAGATCAATATCTGATCTTCCAAAATGCCCGTAGGCAGCAGTTGGCAAATATATGGGTCTCTTCAAATCAAGCATATTGATTAAGCTTTTAGGCCTTAAATCAAACTCTTCTTCAACTATTTTTACAATAGCTTCCTTAGAAATTTTCTCACTATTGAACGTTTCAACATGAATAGATGTTGGTTTTGCAACACCGATAGCATATGAGACTTGAATCTCGCAATAGTCAGCAAGCCCAGCTGCAACTATATTTTTAGCTACATATCTCGCTGCATAGGCCGCAGACCTATCAACTTTAGATGGATCTTTACCAGAGAAAGCTCCACCACCGTGTCTAGCCATACCTCCATAGGTATCTACGATAATCTTTCTCCCCGTTAGTCCGCAATCACCAACTGGACCTCCAATAACAAATTTACCTGTTGGATTAATATATATATTTGTAGAATCTAAAAGCCATTCTTCTGGAACTATTGGTTTTATTATTTTTTCCATGACTTCAGATTTTATTTCTTCTTGTGTTACGTCTTCATCATGCTGTGTTGATAAGACTATAGCTGACAAGCCTTCAATAGTTTTTCCATCATCAGAGTAAATTACACTCACCTGACTCTTAGCATCAGGCCTAAGCCATGAAATCTCTCCACTTTTCATTACATCAGCTTGTCTCTTTACTAGCTTGTGAGATAAGTCTATTGGAAGAGGCATAAGAGAATCAGTTTCTTTACATGCGTAACCAAACATTAATCCTTGGTCACCAGCACCTTGCTCTAAGTTTTCTCCTTCACCTTCAGTCACACCTTGAGAAATATCTGGTGATTGTTCGAATACAAGATTAGTAAACTCACATGTATCGCCATTGAAACCATATTCATCATTGTTGTATCCAATATCATTAATTGTTTTTCTAACAATTGGTTCAAGATCAGGGCTCCCCAAAGAAGTAATTTCTCCAGCAATATAGACCATGTTATTTTTAATCATAGTTTCACATGCAACTCTACTGTTAGGATCTTCTGCTAAATAAGCATCTAATATTGCATCTGAAATTTGATCGCAAACTTTATCTGGATGACCTCCTGAAACTGATTCTGATGTGAAAATATAACTCATATTATTCTCTCCAATTCACTAAAAGATGTTATGCAAAGTACGTTTTTTTGACAAAAACTATGTGTTAAAAAAAGATAAATCACGTTTAAGTGTATTTTATAGTAAAAAGTTATATTTAATCTATTAATTTCCTGTTAATGCGATTATTATTTATAAAATTCTAATAAATGGGAAAAAATTGGAACACTCCGAACCTATAAATGCCTTAAGATTTCTTTCTATAGACGCAGTACAAAAAGCTAATTCTGGCCATCCAGGAATGCCAATGGGAATGGCTGAAATAGCAACAGCTTTATGGAAAAATCATTTAAATCATAACCCTTTAAACCCTCATTGGTTTAATAGAGATCGTTTTGTTCTTTCTAATGGCCATGGGTCAATGCTTTTATATAGCCTATTACATTTAACTGGCTATGAGATTTCCATGGATGATCTTAAAGATTTTAGAAAACTAAAATCTAAAACTCCTGGTCATCCTGAGTACGATCTTGATTTTGGAGTTGAAACTACTACAGGACCATTAGGCCAGGGGATTGCTAATGCTGTTGGAATGGCAATTTCAGAAAAAATGCTTTCAGCTGAATTTAATTCTAAGGAGAACTCTCCCATTAATCATTTTACTTATGCATTCTTGGGTGATGGTTGTCTCATGGAGGGGATATCGCATGAAGTATGTTCTTTTGCTGGGACACATAATTTAGGAAAACTAATCTGCTTTTATGATCAAAATGGAATCTCAATTGATGGAGAGATAGAAAATTGGTTTACTGATGATACTGTGATGAGATTTGATAGTTATGGTTGGCAAACCATAGAAGTGGATGGTCACAACGTTGGGGAAATAGATCAGGCAATTATTGCTGCAAAAAATGAGACTGAAAAACCAACTATGATTTTCTGTCGAACAACAATTGGTTTTGGCTCCCCAAATAAATCTGGAACATCAGATGTTCATGGTGCCCCTCTCGGCGAAGAAGAAATTGTAAAAACTAGAGAAGCTCTTGGATGGGAATATGCGCCGTTTGAATTACCGCAGTCAATTTATGATTTTTGGGATCAAAAATCTAAGGGAATTAGTTTAAATGAATCATGGAATGCTGAAATGGAGGCATATAAAACAAGCAATCCTGAAAAGTACGAAGAGTTAAACAGAAGAATTGCTTCGAAGATGCCAGAAGATTTCGATAAAAAATTCATTGATTTTCTTAATCAATGTGATTCAGAAAATACTTCAATGGCAACAAGAAAAGCATCTCAGGTATGCTTAGACTTTTTTGTCAAAGAGCTTCCAGAGCTTGTTGGAGGATCAGCTGATCTTACCCCTTCAAACAATACTTTTACCAAATCAAGCTCAACATTTTCAAATGAAAATCCTTCTGGCAATCACATAAATTATGGTGTTAGAGAGTTTGGTATGTCTGCAATTATGAATGGTATGGTTTTGCATGGCGGGATCAAGCCATATGGAGCAACCTTCCTTGTATTTACTGACTATGCTAGAAATGCTGTAAGACTATCTGCACTAATGGGGTTACCAAACATATTTGTATATACTCATGACTCCATAGCTCTTGGAGAAGATGGCCCTACCCATCAACCTGTGGAGCACTTAGTTACACTAAGATCTACTCCAAATCTTTATAATTGGAGACCTGCAGACCTTGTTGAGACATCAATTGCTTGGAAAAATGCTGTCATTTCTAAAAGCTCTCCTACATGCCTAGTTTTAAGTAGACAAAATACCAGTGCTATTAACAGAACCAAAGATCAGATAGACGAAATTGAGAATGGAGGCTACCTAATAAAAGAAGAGGGAGATGCAACTCTTTCATTAATTGCATCCGGGAGTGAGTTACAGTTAGCCCTAGACGCATCAGATGTTTTGTTAAATGAGCATGGGATTAAAACTAATGTCATTTCAATGCCATGTCTTGATGTATTTTTAGAACAAGGTGATGATTATCAATCAAAGGTCATTAAGCCTGAACTGCCCGCGCTTGTTGTTGAGCTGTCGCATCCTAACTCTTGGTACAAAATATTAAATAAGGGTGACAAAGTCCTTGGTATTGAGTCCTTTGGTGAGTCTGCTCCCGCAAATGTTTTGCTTGAGCATTTTGGTTTCACAACTTCAAATGTTGTTGAGTTATCAAAATCATTAGTTAATGATTAAATTATCCTCATTAAAAAATATTACCAATAAAAATCTTGTTATAAGGGTTGATATGAACGTCCCTATCAAAGAGGGGCATGTTCAAGACTTAACTAGAATAAAGGCATGTCTTCCAACTATAAGATATGCTCTAGACCAGGGCGCAAAAATTTTATTAGTAAGCCACCTTGGAAGACCCACAGAAGGTTTGTACGAAGAAATCTTTTCCTTAAAGCCGGTTGCCAAGGTGGTATCGGAGATTTTTGGTCAGGAGGTAGAAGTAGTTAAATCTATTGAAGATCCTAGAATTTTTCAAGGAAACTCTAGTATCCAGTTACTTGAAAATATAAGGTTTTTTGATGGAGAAAAAGCAAATACTGAAGAGTTAGGACATAAGCTTGGTAATCTTGGGGATCTCTATGTCTTTGATGCATTTGGAACCTCTCATAGGGAGCAGGCATCTACTCATTCATCCATTATTCATGCCAATGCAGCATGCTCAGGAATCCTGCTTGAACAAGAAATCGATGCACTTACCAAAGCATTAAATAATACTCAAAAGCCTTATACCGCTATTATTGGAGGCGCAAAAGTTTCATCTAAGTTAGAACTTATTAAGAATATTAACTCTAAGGCTGATCACGTTATTGTTGGCGGAGGGATAGCCAATACTTTTATCAAAGCTGCAGGATATGAAGTAGGTCAATCTCTTATAGAGGAGTCCATGGTTGCTATTGCAAAGGAACTTTTAGATAAGGGCAAAGTAATTCTGCCTGAAAAAGTTATCACCTCAGAGACTTTTGAAGGTAAAAATATTAATGAAAGAAATATTTCTGATGTTGGCATCAATGAAATGATTCTTGATCAGCTTGTTAGTGAAAGAATAAAAGATATAGTTTTAAGTTCAAAAACTATTTTATGGAATGGACCACTAGGAGTTTTTGAAAATGATTATTTTTCAAAGGGAACGGAAGAACTATCTAAAGAAATTGCAAAATCAGATGGTTTTTCTATAGCAGGAGGCGGAGAGACTCTATCTGCAATCAACAAATTTATTAACAAAGATGATGTATCATATTGTTCAACAGGCGGAGGAGCTTTTCTTGAATTTATGGAGGGAAAAGATTTACCATCTATACAGGCTTTAAAAGCTAAAATATA
>CACEDQ010000021.1 GCA_902558375.1 uncultured SAR86 cluster bacterium | reverse complement strand
TCCCCAGTCTGAATGTAATAATTATTAGCATCCATAGGTATTCTTCCATTTAACAATTGACCTTTTTTTATAAGATGCTTTTTCTCAATGATTTTTATTAAATCAGACCTAGTTATAAACCCAGGCATATCATACTTATTGGTCCTGGTATCAATTCTTATAAGCACAAACAGATCATATATGTGGTTATTTGTAGCTATATTTGGAATATATTCTGCATTATTATTCCAATCTCCTTCTTCTAACAACATTAAATTTCCAAAATGTTTGGTAGACTTAACATTAATTTTTTTATCATTAATTAAAAAATCAAAGCTATCCCATTGGCCCCTAGGATAGGTTTCAAAATCAGGCTGATTTATTTGTAAGTCTTTATTCATAAAGTACTCATAAAATGCTACTTCAGCAAGCTTACCTTGAAAAGCATTTATAAAAATTTCTTTGGAGCTTCGCTTATGTGAACCTCCGGTTCTGTTCTCTCTATGTTCTCCTAATTGTTTTGCTGTCATGTTCTTTGCAAAATCTTTGGCTTTATTTATCCCACTCTGAGATATTTTTGACAAAGGAGAAAAAAATTTTTTTCTAGATATTTCTAATGAATTTGAATCCTTGCAAATTAATTTGAAAAAAGCGTGATTACTCATCAAAGTAATTTTTTAACATTTCTTCAATTGTTGGCCAATATCTTTCTAATTGAATATCAAAATATTCCACAGCTGCTCTTTTTTTATCATTTACATTATATTGCGCTAGAAGCTTTCCATACATTTGTTTTGAGTCATAGTAATGTTGGAATGTTTTATCAGCCTTTAGGATATCTAAAGTTGTAATTTTATTATCTATCATCGCATTCGCTAAATTAGTCTGCAGTAGATTATGCCAGTTCCTAAATGATGAGTGCTCTTGGTTCATTTCTTTTTTAATTTTTACCCTAAATTCCATCAAAGAATCATAAAACTCTTTTCTTGATTGTTTATCTTTTGATGAGCCATCAAAACTATCTTCTTCTAACTCTATAGATAGATCTCTTTCAATGCGGTCTTTATCTAAATCCTCATCTTTTCTTCTTTCATTATCAAAACTCCATTGTCTTTCCATCACTGGGCGTGGAGAATAAACTAATGATAGGATATCTTTTAATGTTGCTTCATTATTTGAAAGGGCATTATTTATTTCCTGAAGATTTTTAAGCTGATTCGACATTGCATCTACTTTATTGAGTAGCATCTCGTTAAAAACATCACCACTTTCTTCGGCTAAATTTTCTGATTGAATTTTGGCCTCCTCAATTGAATCCTCAATATCTGGCCTAATAACGCTTAAAATAGAATCTAAGAAATCATGATTTACAAAATTTTCAAAATTATTAAAACCGCTTGTTGATTCTCTTATCTGGTTTGGAACTAAGCTCAAAAGCCTTGAAACATTTGACATTAATATTAAAGCTTGAGAAGAGTTCTCTAACCCATTGTTATGAGCAGATAAATTTCTAATTCTAATTATTTCTTCACATATTGACCCTACTTCACTTATTTGCCTTATGCTGAATTTCAGTTTTTTTGAACACTCTAACTGAGCTACTAATCTTCTTTTATCCTCTGGGTAGTTTTTAAATTGTGGTTTATTCACAATTGAGTTTATATCTCTTAGAGAGAATTTTCTGTTTGTTTTAATAATTTTATTGACTATCTTATGATCAAAAAAACCCCAAACAAAATATCTAGCAGTAGAGTTTAGATCATAATCATCAGGCCAATTTAAAAATTCATTTATATCTTTTTTTTCGAATTCGCCTATTATGCATTTGTCTTTTATTTCTTTATAAATTGCTTCAAATAGTTGTCTTAAAATAGATTTTAATATTCTCTCTCTATCGCCAATTAGTATTGATATTGCATTATCTGAATATGTTTTTATATTTTGCAATTGTATAAATCCTAATTTATTAAAAATTATTACTATGTATAAATTATCTTAAGTCTTATGAAAAACAAAGAATTAAAATAATAAAATAAGTGATAGTAAAATGATTATCAAGGAAGATATCAAAGAAAACATTTCAAGCGTGTAAGCTAAAAAAAGCATTGAGACAATTGATGGTATTACAGATGCAACGACATACTTATCAAGTTCTTCGACCTGCTTTGATGTAAAATCTGTAAATTTATTAAACTGTTGCTTAATTTCTCTTGTAGCGGAAGCATAAGTTGCAGGTAATGCCACTGCAGCAGTTGCGGTTGAAGCAGTAATGATAAATTGTCTTCTTGTAAGTTCCATTTTTTAAATTTTTATGTATTTTCAATAATAAATTTTTTTAATAACTTATACAAATTTTCTCTTGTTAAAGAAAATGAAGCGCTAAGCTGCTTTTTGTTATATGAAGAATTTGCTGGGTCCTCATTCATCCAATGCAAGCTTTTTGCTTTTGTAGGAAGCACAGGACAGACTTCTTCTGCACACAAAGTGATTGCAAAATCTAAATTATCAATAAAATCCTTGTCTAAATCATCAGTAGATTTTGAAAATTGATCTCTAATGTCTATACCAATCTCATCCATTGCAATAACAGCGTTAGGATGGATTTCTCCTGATGGAATTGAGCCAGCACTTTGGATGTTGTGTCCTTGCCCAAGCATAGATTTAGCTAATCCCACTGCCATTTGACTTCTTGCTGAATTAGCAACACATAAAAATAATATATTCATAAATCTAGTTTGAGGAATAATTAATAAAGGAGTATCTTATAGTTAAGAGGAGTAATCAATATAGTGGGTCAACAATTTACTGTTAAATCAATGCTCAGAGGCCTTGATGGGAATCTGGGTGAGGATGATTACTCTGAACCATTAGAGATCTTAGTTAACTCTATTAACAAACATAACAAATTTAATATTTTTGGAAAAGTTGCCTTTAATCATCAATTAAAAAATAGATTAAAAATGAGAAGGATGCTCAACGAGCTTCATGAAAATAATAATTTTGATCAACCAGCTGATCCAGTTTTTGTAATTGGTCTCCCTCGCTCTGGTACCTCATTACTTTTCAACCTCTTGTCTTTAGATATAGCTCATAGGTCACCAATGTATTGGGAAATTATGCATCTGATGCCGCTTGCAAAAAATCAAGCTACCAGAAAAAGACGAGAGTTTAAAACCAATACCGAGCTCAAGCTTGCAAAAACTATTATTCCAAAACTTAGAGCAATTCATACTATAAGAGCAACAACCCCTGAAGAGTGTCAGCAAATTGCAACCATGAACATAAGAAGTTTCGTGTATATGTGTATGGCCGATGTACCTGAATATGTTGAATATCTAAAAAATACTTCTTTTGATTCGGTTTTTAAATGGCATAAAAAGTTTTATCAAGCACTAGAACTTAGTGGTAAGCCATCTCGCTGGTTATTAAAAGATCCAAGTCATATAGGTCACTTACCTCAAATTTTAAAAGAATATCCAAATGCAAAATTTATTCATATCCACAGAGACCCTACTGAATCCGTAGCATCTTTTTGCAGTCTAACTAAGAATGTTAGATTGGCTTTTTCAAAAAAAATTGATACAGACGGTATAGGTAAAACTGTTGTTGATTTTTGGAATCATAATTTGAGCAAAGGCATGGAAGATAGAAAATCTCTTACTTCTAATCAGATAGTTGATATCCAATATTCTGAATTTGTAAAAAATCCATTAGATCATATTAAGAATACTTATCAGCAATTAAATTTTGATATGAATATTCAAACTGAAAATAAAATTCAAAAATACTTAGAGCAAGATAAAAATATACTTAAACAAGAACACCGATACACTCTTGATGAATTTGGTTTAAATCATAAAGATATTAAAGGCCAATTTAAGGAGTACATGCTCAACTATGATTTTTAATGATAAAATCAACCTTTTAATTTAAAGCTAAGTCTGTGAAAAATTACAATTTATTAAAAATAACTCTATGCACGTTTGCATTGGCATTTGTTCTTAATTCTTGTTCTAAAAAAAATGATGAAGCTGAAATGCCAATTATTGAGGAAACTAAAATGACACAAGTAACTATCAAAACTTCATTAGGAGACATTCAACTTGAATTAGACGCTGCAAACGCTCCTATTACAGTTGAAAATTTTGTATCTATTGCTAACTCTGGTTATTACACAGACACTATTTTTCATAGAGTAATAAACGGTTTTATGGTTCAAGGCGGTGGATTGACTGCTGATATGGGCAATAAATCTAGTGGCACAGCACAAATTCAAAACGAGGCAAATAACGGTCTAAGCAACGATAGAGGCACTATTGCTATGGCAAGAACTATGGAGCCTCATTCTGCAACAAGTCAATTTTTTATTAATCATAAAGACAATGGTTTCTTAAATCATACTGGTGAAAATCCACAAGGCTGGGGATACGCAGTCTTTGGTAAAGTTACCGAAGGCATGGATGTTGTAGATGCAATTGCAGATGTTGCAACCGGTTCGTCTGGAGGCCATCAAGACGTACCGCTTGAAGTTATAACTATTGAATCTGTAACTGTTTCTGAATGAAGCCACGCTTTATTTCAGATTTACATTTAAGCGACAAGCATCCCGAACTTACTCAAGCCTTTTTTAAATTCTTAGAAGAATCAAAAGAGGCTTGTACTCATCTTTTTATCTTAGGAGATCTCTTTGAGACTTGGATAGGAGATGATGATGATTTACCCATCCATATTGAAATCAAACAAGCTTTAAAAGCTTTTACTACCCATGGTCCTGAAACTTTTTTTATCCATGGCAACAGAGATTTTTTAGTTGGTGAAACCTTTGCAAAAGAAACTGGAGTAACTATATTGCCAGATCCCTACACTCTCGAAATCAATAACCAAAAAGTCATTCTTAGTCATGGCGACTTCTTGTGTACAGATGATAAAGATTATATTGATTTTAGAAACCAGGTCAGAAATCAAGACTGGCAAAATAATTTTTTAGAGAAAACTTTAGACGAACGTAAACAAATTGCTGCAACTCTGAGAGCGGATAGCAAAAAAGCTACCTCAAAAAAATCTAATGAAATAACTGATGTTAACAATCAATCGGTTGAGGATTTTATCAACGAGCATCAGCCTGATCTTTTTATTCACGGTCATACCCATAGACCGAATATTCATGATGTTGGATCCTCTAAAAGAGTTGTTCTTGGAGACTGGGGAGAATACGGTTGGCTTCTTACCATCAATGGGCAAGAATTTAATTTAGAAAAATTTTCTATTGTCTAGTTACAGGCCTTAATAACAAACCAATTATTAACAAAATAAAACCAAGCAGTAATCTTGGATCTCCCAAGTAAAACTGATTCTCGACAGGAAATGCTATTGTTTTTTCTAATGCTGCAATCTTATATTTGTGTTTACTGTTCATGTCCGGATGCGTCACTATCTCTAAGAAAGATCGTCTGCTTTTATACCTAAATAACGCAGCTGTCTCCCAAACCTCTGCATTTTCTATACCGACTAAATCCATAGAGTCATTAATGGCACCACCGAAATATGCTGGATGAGATGCTCTTTTGAAAAGCTCGCCATACATGTGTTCCATATACTCATTCATAAGCACATCTGATGATTCTTCAGCCACAGTTCCGTCTGGAAAAATAGGATTTTCAGACATATCAATCACATTAACCATCATAAATTGCTTGCCTGAATCTTCTTCCATAAACTTTTGAAGCAGCTCTTTTGTTCGAGGTTCTATAACACGACCATCTTTTAACGCATTGCTTTCAAATTTATCTGAAAAATATTGAATTTCTTTATCGCTTAACTTGCCACCAAAATCCGTATACCAAGCAAAAAATAAGCCATAAATAATTATTAAAGAAGTCCAGACTTTCATCGTTAACTTGCCCTCTTGTTAGCTACTGAAATTAAAAATATAACTACTGTTATTACAAACGGAAGCAGAGCTAAATCAACTCCTGGAGTAATATCTTTTGTATATTGGCCGATAGAGGTTATATCTTCTCTGATAAAAGGATAAATAAATAATCTTTGACCCCAGTC
>CACEDQ010000020.1 GCA_902558375.1 uncultured SAR86 cluster bacterium | reverse complement strand
GTGCTAATTTTTTAAGTAACCCTAAGTCAAAGACATATGAATTATCATATAAAAGAACATCTACTATGCCCTTATCACCATTCGCAGGAGAATATAAACCCAAGTTCTTACCTGAAATAGCATGGGCAGGCTCTAAACAAGTTTTTACAATGGATGTATTAAACGAAAATGTTAATGATGGTAACCAAGGTACGCAAATGGATGCATTGGGTCATTTTGGTTATACGGATGAAGTTTGGACAGGAGAGGGTGAGGCAGATCTTAGTTCATTAAAATATTTTGGTAACTTTAAAGGCAAAGAGGTTAAACCATCGCCAGACTCACCACTAAAAAAACTTGGTATAGAGACCGTACCACCAATAATAACTACTGCTGTATTTTTAGATGTCAGAAAACATGTTTTTAATGGTAGAGCAATGAAAGCAGGTGAGTATGTTACAGTTGAGCATATAAAAGAGACTATTAAAAAATCATCTTTAAATAAAAGAGGAATTATTCCAGGTGATGTGGTTTTAATTAATACTGGTTGGAGTGATAACTATCAAGATCCAGATGAATTAGGAATTTATTACACAAAAGCTCCTGGTGTCTCATATAACTTAGTTAGATATCTTGCTGACAAACAAGTAGTTGGTGTAGGTCTTGATACATGGGGTGTTGATACTTTTGCCGATGAAGATGAATATGGTCCGGAGCGCTCACAAAATCCAGTAGGCATAGCAAACCCAGCCCATCATTATTTTTTAACAAAAGCTGGTATTCATACTTTAGAGAACTTTAATCTCAAAGGTTTAGCAAAAGACAATGTTGAACTGTCATGCATAATGATACTACCATTAATGACAGAAGGTAGCTCTGCATCACCCATTAGACCTGTAGCAATTGGTATCTAAAAAATAGAAATCTATTGAGCAAATATTAGCAATTAAGTTCTTTTTACATATATATTTATACAATGAAAAAGAAAATACTATTTCTGTGTGTTTTTATTTTGCTTATAGGTGGCTATTTTTACAATCAAATATCTAAAAATGAAGATATAAATTTAGAAAGATTTAATATTGTTTCACCTGGCGTAATAAGAACTCCTGACGAAAGATTTAAAAATTTAGAAGATTATAATTTCAAACCAAATTATATAGAAATTAATAATTTAAGAATTCATTATTTAGATGAAGGTCCTATAGATGGTGAGGTTATATATTTACTTCATGGCGAACCTGCATGGAGTTATCTGTTTAGAAAGATGATACCTGTACTTACTGAAGCGGGTTATAGAGTTATAGCTCCAGATATGGTTGGTTTCGGTAAATCAGATAAATACATCTCTACATCCATGTATACACATCAGATGCATGTAGATACAATGAAAAAGCTTATTACAGAGCTCGATCTTAATAACATTACAGCACATGTTCATGATTGGGGTGGTATGGTAGGTTTAAGAGTGATTGCTGAAGAGTCTGATAGATTTTCTAGAATAATTGCTTCAAATACCGGGTTACCAGCATTGGGCAGGGGTTTTATTAATGATGTAAAAACTTTTTTAGCTCCACATTTATTTAAATTTATCATTTGGTTACAAGGTCCAATTACATGGGAAGAATTTATAGGCGGCCAAAGTTTCACAGGATGGATAAGGTATTCTAAATATACAGATAACATAGATGTCGGTGGTGTTATGGAAGTAATGGCTTCTGTATCAGATAATGTCAAGAGAGGGTATGAGGCACCTTATCCAAATGCAACATATAAAGCGGGAGCACAAATCTTTCCTTATTTAATACCAAGTGAAATTCGTAAAAATGAAATGGCATTCAGAAATGTGTTCGAACAATGGAATAAACCATTTTTAATTGCTAATAGTAGTAATGATCCAGTAACTGGAAACAATCCTGGTATAACAATGGGATTAAAAAGAATACCAACAGCTGAAGAAATAGTTTTATATGGTCCAGGCCATTTTGTACAAGAAGAAGCAGGTGTTGAATACGCTAATCTTATTATTAACTTTATCAAAGGAGAACCTAAAAGCTTTACTGTTGAACAAACTAGTATAGATAGGGAAGACATATTTTAGATACGAAATATAATATATTACTTCGCATAATATATATTATGTTTAATTATATATCGTCAAAATCGAAAGATTCAGTAAACCCTTCTAATTCATTATCTTCTTTAATAGGTTCTTCAATATCCTTGTTATTACAAAAATTTATAAACTCAGCTTTAGTAACATTTAAATTCTTAAGGTTTTTAAGATCATAAGTGTATTTATATGTAACAGACTGAGGATTAATCTTTTCAATAACTAATAGAGTTTTTGAAATTTTGTAATTAATTTTTTTATTTAATATAAATTCATCCCAACAATCTTGGGATATATTATCAACAAGTTCGTCTTTATTGATTAGTTTCTTCCATACATTACTTCTAAGGTGCTGCATAGACTCAACCTCGGCATTTAAATCAGTAAATGAAATATCATCACCCTGGACTGTAAATATATAATCCTCAGCGCTTAGATTAAATGAAATTAATATAATTAATAAAGATCTAGAAATCATCATCATCTAGACCCATTGAACCTCCATCTTCATAATCATTTGATTCATAATCATAATCAACTTCTTGTTGACCAGGTTCTTTATCAAGAGATTCTTGGATTTCTCCTGCAAAATCTTGACTTGATGGGGTCCAAGCCCTAACTACTAGTGCCGTGTATTGACCATTTATTGGATGACCATACATTGCTTGATCTACTGTATATGCACCCCTAAGATTACCTCTTGCAGAAGCAGCATATCTTTGTTCAATATTTTGTTGAGCATAATAATCAATTTCACCTGTTGAACGACTTTCGCTTGCCTGTGATTCTTTATCAAAGTTTGTCTGAAGTTCAATGGCTTCTTCTCTAAATTGAATTATTGCTCTATCAGCTTTTAGCTCAGCCTCTATAAAAGCAGCTTCTTCAGACATTTGACTACAATTATTCATACAACCAGCTTGAGCATAGCTTATTACTGATAAGTCTCCATATTCATCTTTTACAACGAACGTACCAAATTTACTAAATACTTTCCTTGCACCCTCCTCAGTTTGCAAATCAGCAACTTGTTGAGATAAAGGCTTGCCTGGTTTAGAGCCTCTTAAAACAGACTTATCCATAGTTGCTATAGCATCAGCTTTTTTCTGTAATGCTTCTGACCACAAATTAACCATGCACAATGTAACCTTTTTATCACCAGGCTTTGCACTAACGTATGAGGCAATTGTTTTCATGCCTCTAACTGAGCCTTGTGATTTAGAAGATATTGAGTCTTGGAATGTTTTTTGATTTAAAATATCTTTAACAAGTTCTTCTTTTTTTTCATCACTAACATTTTCATTATCAATTTGCTGTTTTGTCGCAGGATCTATTGCTTTATCTAGCTGTTGATTAATTAAGATTTTAGTTTTTTCATACAAACTCATATCTTTATATTTCTTTGCCTCAGGCTTATCTTCAGCCTGTCTATCTTGTGATATAGATTCTTTTTTCTCACCAGTAGATGTAGATTGAACCGTAGATCGTGCAATCTCACTTACCATTTCTTGATTTAAAAATTTTACTAATTGACCCTTAGCCTTAAGATTGGCAACAATAGAAGCATCAAACAAAGCGCCTGGAAAAAAATCATTATTTGTATCAACCTCAACTGAGTCAGTTCCTATTGATAAAAAGAATTTGTCTTTACCGTTACGTTTTAAGTTAGTGCCCTCTTTTGGACGTCCTCTTGTAACTTTTGCTAGTTTTTTATTATTTTTTATAAAATCTGTACATTGAGAGCCAGCGGTTACACGTTTCTTTAAAGTATTGCCTTCATCGATCTCATCAGGTTCTTCAACATCATTGGGATTTGATGCAGAAAATAAACCTAAAGAAATTGTGCATAACGCCATTAAAAATAAGTTAAAGTTTCTTTTTTTCATAATTTATTACCTCAAATTTTAAAGAGTGAAAAACCAGTATAAAAAGTAAGCTACTGAAATAAATACAATTAACTTTATTAGCTTACCAACCATCATCAAACTCCTTGTCTAATTTTTTCCTCATATCTTCTTGCTTCTTAGCAGCATTATTAGCTTTTCTATTTGGTAGCGACCTTATAATCATTGACTTAGGTTTGAAGTCTTGAAAAGCATTTTTATTTGTCAGTTTTACTACTTTTGCATAAGACATTTTTGATGTAACTTCTGTTATCTCAATTTCACCTACCTGAGTCTCACGTCTTCCAAGACTTTCTTTGGTATATGAGTCTTTAATTTTTTCACCATATTTAATTAATTTAAATCTCTGTCCAACTTCGATCAAATCTCCGCCAGTTCCTATGGTTAATACATCATTATCAACACTTTCAACAACAAATGGATATATAGCTTCAAGAATTTTATAACCTGCTTCTTTAGCACTTATTTCCATAGATTCACGAATAACTGAATCTATACCAGATTCTAATTTTAATTTTCCAGTTAGATTAGTATTTAAATTTTGTGAAAATTTAACTTGACCTGTTGTTACGTCAATTAATCTATAGTTAAGACTAAGCGAACCTACAGACCTTTTAAATACTTTATCTGTGGTTTTTAACTTTATTTGCTTTTCATTAACTCTGTAGCTATTTAGAGTTCCAACCATTATGTAGTCTGCTACAAGCTGTTGACCAAGTTTTACAAGCTCTTTCATTGGCAAGTTACCACTTCTGATAATATCTTTTTCTCCAGATACAGTTTGTTGGAATTTTCTATCTAAAATTGTAAATTTTCTAGTTTGAACTAGATAATTATTAACAGCATCTGTTAATTGATCAGAAATAGCAACACCATTAAGTTGAGTTTTTGTAATGCTGCAACACCCATCTCTAGGGGTAAAGTTTATTACGGCAATTTTTTTTCTATTTGCAGATTTAGGAAGTTTAAATTTTGCAATTTTAACCTCAAGAACTACTTTAACATTACCCCTATCAGTTTTACTTTGAGATAATATTTTGTATCCGTCGACTATGCCATTCGTTCTAGATTTTATCTGGTCTTGTAGATCTTTTGAATTTGAAAATTCATTGCCTTTATCTGTACTTGTCGATTGAGACCTAGTTTTAAGAAGAGTCTCAGATTCCACTGACTTTCCGTTAACCATACTTATTGCTTGAACAAGGGCTTTATCAATAGCTTGATTAAGATCGCCGCCCATACCTTCAGACTTAACCTTAATAATATCAACACTTGATAAGACACCTAACGGCATTATTAATAACGCCGTTAGTAAAGTATATTTTAGTGAAGATATTTTATTCATTAGAAGCTATCAGCTGCTTTTTCTTCTTTTACTTCAATATTTTGTGCTTTAGCTCCAGTAACAAGTTGCTTACCATTACCTAGTAAAGCTTTAATTAGGCCTGGACCATTTTTAACAACAGTCATACCAGTTTTAAGTGATTTCATAACTTTTCTTATTTGAAGTGGGTTAGATTTCACTGCATTGATAGAGTTCTGAGCTTCTGCAGCAAATTCTTCTATAGGTCCTTTAAGTTGAGAAGTTCTATAAATAGCTTTCAAATATGGTGGTATAGCTTCTTTTAAAGCAGCCTTTGCATCAGCATTTAAGTCTTGGCTACTATTCATTAGGTCAGCAGTTGCTTTTGAGCTACTTTTTGTTTCTTCCATAACATCTTTAAGACCAGCTTTACCTTGAATTCTTTTTGCTCTTGCTGCTGATTCTGCAGCCCCTTGATTGTCTCCTAAAGCTTCTTTGATTTTTACTTCTGCTTCAGCTACATCAAAAAGAATAGCTCTTAATTCAGCTTCAAGTCTATCTGCAGCACTTGAAGGATCAAATCCTCCTTGCTGCTGCGTCTCGCCAGTTAAAGCTCCCAAATCAAGTTTTGGAAAAGCCATCATATTACTTGTAAAGAAAGTAATAGATAAAGCTAGTGATGCGGTTATTAAATGTTTTTTCATAATTGTCTCCTCTCCTATAGTTTATATATTAATGAATTAATTGCTTCATCAAAAGTTTTTTTCAATGCTAAATTAGCAGCAATAACATCCGATGTTCCAAAAGCAGTTTTTATTTCAGGTCCTACTGAGGCAACAAGCTCAGCTGATTCAAAATCCATATCTATCTTATATAATTGAATGTTAACTAAAACATCTGCTGAATAGTTACCAGTATCTGGATCAATCTTTGGAACACTTGTATCAACCGTCCCTAATAGAATGTAATTTACTTGCGCCCTTCCTAAATAATTAAAATCTATTGTATTGAAAAAGATATTGTCTTGAGTTTGTGGATTAATATTTGGACCAAAATCTCCTTTAATGCCTCTAAACTCATCATAAACATCTTTTAAAAATGGTTCTGCACCAAGATTTCTTGTAAATTGTCTTTCCAACCATGATGGTTGTAAAACACGCATTTCAAAAGGCCTGACAACATCAGAAATTTGAGAAACGGCAGATTGAATATCTCCAATTTTATAGGTTCTCTTTGTAGCTTTTCTTGTTGTTTTACCTCCAGTTGTAATGCCAGCTCTATCAACTGTTGACTCAGTAGTTGATAAAGATGTGCCATCATCAATAACGGCTGCATCTGTCTGTGAACTTTTTCTTATTTCTTTTTGTTTATTTATTTTTTCATCAAAAATATCAGCAGAATCTGTTTGACGAGGAATAACCATTGCAACAATAGATTTTCCTTTAAGATCTGTTCTGACTTGTGATGTAGAAGAAAATTCTCTTAATTTAGCATTTACCTGCTGTTCTTGGATATTTGCATTTATTACAACTGTATATGTTCTTGTTTGATTGCTGCATTCAGCATAAAGAAGCTTATAGTTATTATCGACATAACTATCAAAATTTGACATAAATATATCTTTATTTGAGTTGTAAGCATCTATTTTCTCTTGTGCAAAAGAACCAACATAATTATTCCAAGCTATTTTTTTTGCCTTTTCTATAGCAGCTATATGAATCTTTCTATCCTTTGGTTTATTATCTTTTTTTGAACAAAGTTTTTTTGGTAGTTCAATGGTCGCACGTCCTTTATATTGACCAGCATCAAGAGCTGTAGAAATAATAAAAGGT
>CACEDQ010000019.1 GCA_902558375.1 uncultured SAR86 cluster bacterium | reverse complement strand
TAAATATAAAAATGGAAATATAATTTCAGAACAATATAACGCAAAAGTAAAACCTGAATTTGTTAACAGAAGTCAAAATATAAAATTTGATTACGAAAATCAAAGAATTATTGGTAAGGGAAGATTTTCATGGGATGTTCCTCTAGATAAATCAATTCCTACAACAGACCCCTTAAATGCACAATTGCAGATAAGATTAAATCTCATGAAGGGCCTTGATGAGTTTTCAATCAAACTCATAGAAATTAAGACAGGTGGTATTAAAGATAATATATATAAAGTTGTAGATAAGCAGAATTGTGTTTTAAAAGATAAAAGCTATGAATGTATTTTATTACAAAGGTATAGAGAGTCTGACAAAAGAGAAACTACCTATTACATTATTCCTGAATTGGAATATATGTTCTATAAGATTATAGACAAGCGCCCAGATAAGCTTGAGACATTGGAGATGATTGAGCTTTTAAGTTTTGGGTAGGGTAACGCCTGTTTGACCCTGATACTTTCCACCTCTATCTTTATAGCTAACTGCACATTCTTCATCTGATTCAAAAAATAGCATTTGCGCCACTCCTTCTCCAGCATATATCTTTGCTGGCAAATTTGTGGTGTTAGAAAATTCTAGTGTGACATGCCCTTCCCACTCTGGTTCAAGAGGAGTTACATTAACAATTATCCCGCATCGAGCATATGTAGACTTGCCAAGGCATACTGTGAGGGTGTTTCTAGGAATTTTAAAATATTCTACTGTTCTTGCTAGCGCAAAAGAATTTGGAGGAATTACGCATATATCAGAATGAATATCTACAAAACTTTTTTCATCAAAAAATTTTGGGTCAACTATTGCCGAATGAATATTAGTAAATACTTTAAATTCATTAGAGCATCTAACATCATAACCATAACTTGAAACTCCATAAGATATTAATTTATTTCCATCATTATCAGTTCTTACCTGATTTTCTGAAAAAGGTTTTATCATCTCATGACTCTTAGCCATTTTGGTTATCCACTTATCTGATTTAATCGACATTTACCTCTATCCTCCCTTGAATTGCTCTTGCAATAGTATTTCCATCAACGTATTCCAGCTCGCCACCTATTGGAATACCATAAGAAATTCTTGAAACTTTGATATTGTTTATATGATCCTTGATATAAATTGCTGTTGCGTCACCTTCGACAGTAGAGCTGGTTGCTAAAATTACTTCGTCTATATTTTTTAGATTTAGTATTTTTAATAAATCACTAATCCCTAGCTCTTCTGGGCCTATACCATCAATTGGTGATAATCTCCCTAGCAGTACAAAATAAATACCCTTATAACCTCCAGTAGATTCTATAGCTAATACATCTGAAGGATTTTCAACAATGCAAATTTTATTTGTATCTCGATTAGTATCTGAACAAACTTTACATAAATCATTTGAAGTTAACATTCTGCAAGATGTGCATCTTTTAATTTCTTTAATAGCATTTTCGAGTGTTTTTGCAAGAATACCTGCGCCATCTGTGTTCTTATCAAGAAGATATAACGCCATTCGTTGAGCAGATTTTTTTCCTACACCTGGGAGTATTGTTAAAGAATTAATTAAATCATTTAGTAAGTCTGTATGCATTGTTAATCTAATGACTTTATTGAGTCGTCTATAATTTTACCATCATATTTATTTAGAAATTTTTGAATAGATGAATTGCCTAAAATATCTTGTTCAGCTTTTGCTTGTCTGTCTTCCTCGATTTTTTTATTATGCTGTATAGGTGAATTTGTAACCGCTCCCTGTGCTATTTCTACTGAAATTGATTCATTAAAATATTTAGAACATGCTGAAATAAATTCATTAAAAACATTTTCAGGTATTTTATATTCATCATCCGAGCTTACTAATATCAAATGTTTCTTATTAAATGACTTGAATGAAAGGCATCCAAAATAATTGCGAGCAAAAGGACTTAAAGTTAGTGAATTAAAGAGAGTCAGCCATTCCCCATCAGATTGAATACTATTTATATTTTGAGGTTTTTCTTTATCTGTGTTTTGTTTTGTCTGTTTAGTGTTCTCATTTTTATTTACCTTAAAAGTTTCTTTGAGGTCTTTAGGATTTGGCTCGTTATGTTTTTTTAAATTTTTTTTTTCTTCAGTCTTATTTTCTGTAATTTTATGTATTGGATTAAATGCAAGCATTCTTAAGATACATATTTCTAATGCTTCTTTGGAGCTAGGATGAGCATTAAATTTTGAATACGAATTAACTGCTATCTCGTAAAGTAATTGGCAAAACTCCTCATCAATATTGTTTGATAAATTTTTGATAGTTTCATCATCTGTATTACTTAATGCTTTTTCTAAAGAGATTTTATGAATTATTGATATTAAATTCTTAAGTATTATTTCATATTCAGGAGATAGTTCTTCAATTTTTGATAATGCTTCAAAAGCATTTGTTCCATCACCATCTATAATAAAACTAAGCATTTCTAGCAAATATGAATTATCAATTGTGCCAAGCAATTTTTTAATATTTTTTGCTTCAAGTGCTCCATTTCCATGTGCAATAGCTTGATCCATAAGTGTCAAAGCATCCCTGACAGAGCCTGAGGCTGATTCTGCAATTAAATCAATACTCTCTTGGTCAAAAGTTATATCTTCAGATTCTAATATTATTTTAAGATGATTTGATAAGATTGATTTACCAACTGTCTTTAAGTTTAATTGTAAACATCTTGATTGAATCGTTTTAGGCAACTTTTCTGGATTTGTAGTTGCAAGAATAAAAACTACATGTTTAGGTGGTTCTTCCAAGTTTTTTAATAGCGCATTAAAACTTTCAGTTGTCAGCATATGAGCTTCATCAAGTAAATAGACTTTATATCTTCCGTTTGCTGGAGACTGAGGAATTGTACTTAATAATTCCTTCATTGCATCAATGCCTCTTTGTGAAGCCGCATCTTGCTCGTAAAAATCTAATGATCTTCCAAGCCTAATATCTTCACAATTTGCACAATTATCACAAGGTTTTGTTACTGGCGTTTCAGAAGATAGGCAGTTTAAACACTTAGCCAGAACTCTTCCTAAAGTAGTTTTGCCAACGCCTCTTGTTCCCGAAAAAATAAAAGCTTGATGCATTCTATCTTGAGAAATGCTATTGGATAATGCTTGAGTAATGTGATCTTGGCCAACAACTTCATCAAAATTTGATGGTCTATACTTTCTTGCTAATACCTCATAGGACATAGCGATAAATCATAACATGAGCTAGTTAAAAATTGAGTCAATTTCTTCAAAACTAAACCCTCTATTGAAGAGAAAATTTTTTTGTTTATTTGCTAGCTTAAAATCTTTTTCTATTCCGCCCTTAAATTTTTTTAAGAAAGCTCTTTTGGCAGAATCTTTCCAACCACCTTCATCATTTATAGCTTTTAAAATTAACGATTCATCTACTCCTCTTTTTAAGAGTTCAAAAGTGATTTTTTTTGGTCCGAAACCTCTTCTTTTTCTTGCGACGATATAAGAATGCACATAACGGCTATCATTAATCAAGTTATTATCTATTAGTTTTGTTATAACTAAATTAATTAGTTCGTGGGAATCAAATTTATTTATTAACTTTTCTGTTAATTCTTTTTTTGAATGCTCTCTTCGAGATAATATATCTAAAGCTTTGTTGTATATGATTTTAAACTTGTCATCTTCCATTTAACCAAAAGGAACAACTCTAGATTTACCATTTCCTTTTATGATTTTGACCCTTTGATTTACAGAGTAACTGTAACTTTGATTTTTTTCTTGGATGATTGATAACAATCTTCCAGCATCAGTTTCTATAATAAGCTCAACTCCATCTTTGCTTGTTATATTTGATCCAATTTTAGAACCAACGGCAGAACCAACAAGGCCTCCAAGTATCGCTGCAACATCAGATTCCAATTCAGAATCAGTAATATTTTTTCCAGCAGCTCCACCAATAAAAGCACCAGCATAAGCTCCTATTTCTCTGTCTCCCTCTATAGTTACAGAGTTAATATCTACGATTGTACCTAATACGACATACTGAGTTCTTTGAGCATCTGATCTTGATACAACATCTGGAGAATATGAATAATTAACACAACTCACTACAGTAAAAAACAAAAATGGTAGAAATAAATATTTAGTCATCAATAGACTCCTTGAATGGTTTGAAATGATCTCTTAAATCATCAGCAATAACAAAATAAGTCTTGTTTTTATTAAACCCAGTTAAAAGCTTTACCTTGAAAACATTTTCATTATATTTAGCTTCAATAAGCTGAATAATATCCCCTTTGCTCAATCTTTCAACATCTCTTGAATCAACTATTGAAAAAATATCCCAATCACCAAAGTCTCTCGCATTTTTTGTGTAATAAGCATCATTTGGCATGTGATATAAAACTTTCGCATCAGCAGATAAGCGATTGCTTCTAGAATCTAAAATCCAATTATCGCCTTTATTAAATGCTTGGTTGTTATTATTTGCTAAAACTTCAAATGTGAATAACAACAAAAATATAGTAAACAAAACTCTCATACTCTTTAGACAATATACACCGATTATAGTTCTATGTAATTAAAAAAAAATGAGTTTATTTAATTGAAAAATATTTAATAGTCCATAGATAGGAGATGAAAGAGATGCCATTTGGGTCTCTGTTATATAACAAGCATGCCTTCGGGATGCATAAATTTTAGTCGCTAAAAGGAGGACTACTATGATACTTAATTTTACTGATCCATTTTTCACAACTCGTGTATTGGGTTTTGAGCCACTATTTGATAGATTGCAAAGACTCTCAGAGTCGTCTGATAGATCTTCAAGCTACCCCCCTTATAATATAAGAAAAGATGGTAATCATTTTGCAATCGAAATTGCAGTCGCAGGTTTAACAAAAAAAGATATAAATATTGAACTAGCTGATGGGGTGCTATCTGTTAGTTACGATGGGCCTGGAACTGAAGTGGTAAATGATAACAATGAGGTGGTCTACCAAGGGATCGCTCAAAGAGCTTTTAAACAGCAATTTACACTTTCTAATGACGTGGTTGTTCAGGGAGCAGATCTTATTAATGGATTATTAACCATTAATCTTGAAAAGATAATTCCTGATGAAAAAAAACCAAGAACTATTGAGATTAAAACTCCAAAAAGAATCTCAGGATAATAAATAATATTGCAATATAGGGATGCTTCATGCATCCCTATTTTTATCGATTAAGGTAATATAACTTTATGAAAGCCTTTAAATACTTTATATCATTGTTATTTTTTTCTAGTTTTAGCTATGGAAATCCAGTAGAGACAGGTCATGCTAGCGTTTCTTTAGTTAAATTTGATACAAATCCATCAACACATAATGAATTATTTATTGGTATTAAGATGGATATGCAAAAAAACTGGCATACCTATTGGAAGAACCCTGGTGATTCAGGGGGACCAATAAAAGTTATATGGAATTTACCTGAAAATGTGACCATAGAAGGTCCGTTATGGCCAACTCCAGAGTTATTGCCCTATCCCCCGTTGATGACATATGGGTATAAAGATTTTGTAATTTTTCCCTATAAAGTTTCATATACAGATATTGATAATTTAAGTTTCGTTGGAGCTGATATAGATTTTTTAATATGTGATGATGTTTGTGTACCTGAAAAGGCTAATATCAACACTTCTTTTAATAATCTTCAGCTTAGTGAAAGATTTGAAGAGTGGCTTTTAAAGGTACCTGATATCACTTTGCCTATTTTAGGAAGTCAAACAAATGAATTTCTTGAAATAAGATTTTCGTTCAACGATCAGATAAGAGATATTTACTTTTTCGCAGATAACCAGAATTTAATTTTACATTCTGGTAAGCAAGTTTTAATAAAAGAAGAGAATAACTGGCTATTAAAAATTCCATTACAGTCTGAAGGTTTGAAAATTTCCTCCGCTGAAGGAGTAATAAAGATTAATGATGAGTCATATCTTATTAAATCAGATGTGACAAAAAGTTCAGGGGAAGAATTAAGCATGTCTATTCTTCAAGCAATTATTTTTGCATTTATTGGAGGCATTATATTAAATCTAATGCCCTGCGTTTTCCCTATTATTTCCTTAAAAATACTAAGCTTCGTTTCAATGGGAGGAAGCTCTAAGAGCAAAATAAGAACTCACTCTCTTCTCTTTTGCTTAGGAGTAATTATTTCCTTCTTATTAATTGCTCTATCACTTTTAACACTTAAGAGTGCAGGAAATTCAGTTGGATGGGGCTTTCAACTTCAATCGCCTGTGATTGTAGGATTTTTATCAATTTTAATGTTTATTATTGGGCTTATTTTGTTGATGAACATTGATATAGGCACTTCTATGACAAAACTTGGAAAGATTGGTATGAATGACACATCTTATTCCAGTTCTTTTCTTACTGGTATTTTGGCAGTTGTTGTCGCTTCACCATGTACAGCACCATTCATGGGTGCTGCAATTGGATATGCCTTAATACAACCATCATTTGTAACATTGCCTGTATTTATCTCACTTGGTATAGGTTTTGCCTTTCCATACTTGTTACTATCTTATAAACCAGATCTAATTGAAGTCCTTCCTAGGTCTGGAACATGGATGGTTAAATTAAAAGAATTTTTTGCCTTCCCAATGTTTGCAACAGCTTTATGGTTGCTGTGGGTGTTTAGCATACAAACTTCGACTGATGCACTTATCGAGCTTTTATTAATTCTATTATTAATTAGTCTGCTTATGTGGCTTATTAACAACACTACAAAAAAAATTATAAAGATAATTTTATTATTACTGCTAGGTTCTTTGTTCATAGTTCAACTTAAAAATCTAACTAATGTAAAAGTCGATCTTAATAATAATCAAGAAAATAAAAATGTATTAATTTGGACTAAAGATATAGAAAATGAGCTTAGATCTCAGAGTAAAGCTTACCTTATAAACTATACTGCAGCTTGGTGTATTACTTGCCAAGCTAACGATAAAGTCGCTCTATCTAGACCAAATGTAAAAAAATTCTTAAAGGAAAATAATATTGAATATATTGTTGCTGACTGGACAAATAAAAATAAAGATATCCTAGATGCTCTAAATATTTATGGTCGAAGTGGAGTACCTTTGTATGTTTCTGTGTCTCTTGCCCATTCTTCAAAGTAATAGCCATCATTGCCTTGTTTATTTAGGTACTTAACAAATAATCTACCATCTTCGTCTTTAAATCCTGATTCGTATGGCATGCCTGTTAATTTATTAGGCCTTTTAAATTGGTCTTCCATTGAGCTAGGTCCAAACAAATAAAATCATTGGAATAGATACTGCAATAATTAATATATCTAGTGGTAAACCAAGCCTCCAATAATCACTAAATTTATAATTACCAGGACCCATAATAACAGTATTACATTGATGACCAATTGGTGTTAGAAAAGCACAACTTGCACCAACTGCAACCACCATTAAAAATGGTTCAACATCGTAACCTAGCTGTATACCTATGCCTGCAGATATTGGCGCCATAATCACAGCTGTTGCTGCATTATTAATAATATCAGTTGTAGCCATTGTTATTATTAATATTAAAAAGAGCAACCAGAAGAGGTTTATGTCTCCTGCGATATTCGAAATATTTGAGGAAATTATTTCACTTAGTCCTGTAGTTTGGAGAGCGCTTCCAATTGGAATCATTGCAGCCAACATAATAATAATAGGCCAATCTACATCTCTATAAAAATTACTATCGATAATTTTAATTCTTGCAAAACCCAGCACACATAACAAGAATGCAGCTGCTGTTGGAAGTATGTTGAAGGTAACTAAAATTATCGACATTAAAAAAAATATGATTCCTTTTAAGAGTCGGCTTCTACTTGGTATTGTTTGAAGTTCTCTTTGCATTAAGGGCATTAAGCCCAAATGTTTAATTTTATTTGTAACATCTTCTTCATCTAAGTCTCTAATACCTAATAACAATACGTCGCCGGCTCTAAAAGTCTCTCTTGTGAGCCTTGTTCTATATCTAGCACCTTTTCTCCATAGGCCTAAAAGGTTTAATTCTTCATATGCTAACTTTAAGAAGAAATCATATTTTCTGCCTATAAGCCTTGATCCAGGTGTGATCATAGCCTCTATTTCTTCTAAATCGTCATCATCAAACGAATGTAGTTCCTTGGGTATAGAAAAATCAAAGACGCTTAATATAGAAGATATGTCATCAGGAGGTGTTTTAATAACTAAAATTTGCCCTGCTTTAATACGTAAATTATTTTTAACCTTTTTTACACCGCCATTCTCATTGACAATACCTATTACCTCAGTATCTTCTCCAGCCTCTCTTTTAAATGCTGACAG
>CACEDQ010000018.1 GCA_902558375.1 uncultured SAR86 cluster bacterium | reverse complement strand
CGATTAGGATAGCGCTTGCTAAAAATGGAATTCTCCAACCCCATGCAAAAAATGATTCTTCAGAAACCATTGAACTTGTAACAATGAAAGCTAAGTTAGCTAAAATAACTCCCACAGGAACTCCTGCTTGAGCAAAAGCCCCATAATATCCTCTTTGATTTGCAGGAGCGCTTTCAGTAACTAAAAGCATAGCGCCGCCCCATTGACCTCCAATTGCTAAACCTTGAGCAAAACGCAATGTCGTTAAAAGTATTGGAGCTGCAACACCAATCATTGCATAAGTTGGAAGCAAACCGATAAGAGTTGAAGATACCCCCATTAAAACCAATGCAATAACAAGTGTTTTTTTTCTTCCAACCTTATCTCCATAATGACCAAATATTATTCCTCCAATAGGTCTTGCAATAAATCCAGCCGCAAAAGTCAATAAAGATAAAATCAAAGCTGTTGACGGGGTGGTTTCTCCAAAAAATACTGTAGGAAAAATTAACGCAGCAGAGGCGCCATACAAAAAGAAGTCATACCACTCGATACTAGTTCCTGCTAAGGAAGTAAGTGCAACTTTTTGCATATTTGATTTTGAGTTATTGGTCTGGTTCATGCTCAAACTAGTATGCCAAATATTTAATAAAGTAAAAGAAGTATGTTAGTTTAAAAAAATGTCTTTTGAGGAAATCCGATTCATTTTTGTAGTTTATGCAAGCTCTATACTACCGATAATTCTGTTTATGAAATATCGATCTCAATTACCAAACTGGGTACCCATAATATATGTTGGTTCGTTTATAGTATGCGCCTTAGGTTGGGAAATCTGGTTTACCTATGGGCTTATTAATGGCGAGTCTGTAGTTGAAAGAAGAGCTGATGTCCTCAACCAATGGATTCCACTACATCTTAATTGGATTCTCAATTCACTGGCAGATGCTGGGACAGTGTGCCTAGGTGGATTGTATTTAATGTGGGCGCTTAAGAATAAAGAACAAAGCGTTTTTTTAAAGTGGCACTGGGGCTCATTTCTTATTTTGCTAGTCTGGTGCATCGGACAAAATCTTCTAGTAGAACTTTTTCTTTATTATGACCAGTTAGGTGAAGGGAAAAATTTATCATGGGCACCTTTAATTCCGACAGGGAATATTTATAACCCGCTTATTTTTGAATTCAACGGAAGATCTGTGATGTTTCAAACCCAGCTTCCATGGATTATATTGCCGCCACTGTTGTATATGACAGTAATAAAGCTAGCAAATAAAAGAAACTAGATTTCTTTAATACTATCCTCAAAGTTTATTCCATCGAATTCAACAACGTTATAAACATCAGGTGGATTTTTTACACATCTCAAATTAATACTGTACATGTCGGGATGTGATCTGGGCTGATAGTAGCTCTTTATTCCACAAGCTTTACAAAAAAGATGCCTTGCATTTTGAGTACCAAAAGTATAAGTAGCTTGGTCAGCACTATCATCTAAGAGTGTAAAATTTTCATGTTTTACAAAGAGGTGTTGGTAATCATACATATTACAAATAGAGCAGTTACACTTCCAAATTTCTACTTTATTTTCTGATAAAAATTTAAAATTTACATTGCCGCAATGACAACTTCCATAGTATTCCTGCATAAGAAAATATTACCTGAAAATATATATTTTTTTAATATAGTCTTTAAAATAAACTGAATCAATAAAACCAAGGTGTCTTAATGTTAAAAATATTTTTACTTACTTTACTAATGATTTCTTATACAACAATAGCTGATGAGGGCATGTGGGAACCATATCAAATGGAGGGGCTAAAAAAAGAACTTAGAGCAACAGGCTATAAAAAAAATATTTCTAACTTAAGTGATTTATTTAAACACCCCATGAATGCAATTGTTAGTTTGGGAGGATGTTCTGCTGCCTTTGTATCAGATCAGGGCTTAATAGCAACAAATTATCATTGTATTGAAAGGAGTTATTTACAATTTAATTCAGATGCAAAAAACAACCTTTTTGAAACTGGCTTCGTAGCTCGGTCAAAAGAAGAGGAAAAAAAATCTGCTCCAGGAGCAAGAGTGTATGTAACTCTTGAAAGCAATGAAATTACCAAGCAAGTTTTAATGGGTGTTAAAGATGAAACTGCAGATATCGAAAGAGCTAAAATTATAGAAGAAAACATAAAACAAATTATTAATAATTGCGAAACAACAGATGAAATTGAGTGTAGGGTTAGATCTTTTTACAGTGGTGAAACTTATAAGCTCGAAAAAGTTTTAAAGATTAAAGATGTTCGATTAGTTTATGCTCCTCCCGCATATATTGGAGAATACGGTGGAGAAATTGATAATTGGATGTACCCAAGACACACAGGTGATTTTGCTCTATTACGAGCATACGTAAGTAAAGACGGTTCTAGTAAGGAATTCAACAAAGATAATGTTCCATATGCATCAAATTCATTCCTAAAAATCTCTTCAAGGGGTGTTGATGATGGGGATTTTGTCATGGTGGTCGGCTATCCAGGAAGAACTAATAGACTGCTAACATTTAATGAAATTAAATATGACCTTGAAGTTCAATTTCATGAAGTCGTTAAATTTTTAAAAAGAGGTATTGATCTTATAAATGAGCATTCTACTGATGAAGATGGATCAAAGCTTAAATATAGAGGTTTGAAAAGCGGTTATGAAAATTACTATAAGAAGATTTCAGGTCAGATAAATGGAGCTAAAAACTTTAAACTTCTGGAGTCTGAAAAGGAAAATTGGAATAACTTTCTTCGGTTTATTGATAAGGAAGCATCTTCTGAAGATAAGCAATATCTTGAGGAGCTCTTGGAACTTGTTGGTGAAGAGCAATTAGAAAGCAGAGCCAGATCTTATTATGGAAATTCGACTCTTATTGCTACTGTTAAAAGAATATATAGGAATGCTATAGAGGCTGAAAAAGTTGATTCTGAAAGAAAGCCTGGATATCAAGAAAGGGATCAAGAAAATTTAGTGAATAGAATTAAATCTCTTAATTATTCATTTGACGCTCGAGTGGATAAAGAAATTTTTCTTGATAGATTAAAGAATTATGCAAATATTGATAATTCATACAGAAGGCCTGTATATAGTGAGCTTTTAGGTCTTGATGGTGACTTTGTAGAAACTAAAAATATTGTAGAGGGAATTTATTCATCCAAATTTAATAACTCAAAAACCTTTTTGCAACTTATGGAGTTAAGCATAGAAGAATTACAAAAATCTGAGGATCCTTTGGTTGTCTTTGCAAATAAAACTTATCAAGAGTCATTAGATTATGAAAAAAAATATGAAGCGCGAAGTGCTCGAAGGCAATTACTAAAATCTAAGTTTATTGGCATATTAAAAAAATATTATGAAGCATCAAACAAACAATTATATTCGGATGCAAATGGAACACTCAGAGTCACTTATGGCAATGTTGCCGGCGTATCACTTAAAGATGGGGTTATTTATGAGCCATTCACTCGATTGGAAGGTATTCCCCAGAAGCATACTGGCAAGAAACCATTTAATGCAAGTAAGGAGTTATTAGAACTAATAGAAAATAAAGATTATGGTAATTATTTATATGGCCCCATAAACTCTGTTCCAGTTAATTTTTTATCTACATTAGATATTACAAATGGGAATTCAGGATCAGCAACAATCAACTCTGATTTTGAGCTTGTTGGACTAGCCTTTGACGGAATGATTGAGACAATTATTGCTGATTACAAATATATACCTCAGGCCAGAACTATCTCAGTTGATTCGAGATATCTTTTGTGGACTCTAGAAAAACTTGAAAAAGCAGAAAATATTCTGGAAGAATTAGTGATAACTAAATAGTTCAATAAACCATTTATGGTTGTGGTTATTTAGAGTGATGTTTTTGTGGGAATAAATATTGTATTTCGATCAATCTCTCTGCATATATCAAAGATATCCTCATCTTTAACAAAATATATATCATCTTTTATAATCTTTAGAGCGACATATTCATATGACTTAAAAAAATCTATTTGGTTAACTAGCTCCTCTTTGGTAAGACTTTCAATCAAAAAGTTTGGTGAGCATGTTTGAATCAATTTGTGCGCACTATTTAAAACATCCATTTCTCCGCCTTCAACATCTATCTTAATCATTCCAACATTTTGATCGCAGTAATCATCAAGTTTTATCGTTTTAACTTGAGATAAGCATGCTGCATTATCAATACTTTTATCAGAAGAGATGAATGCCATGTTATGTTTTGCATCTCCATCTATTAATGGCGCATGAAGAAATGTTATATCTTGAGAAGAGGTAGCAGCAGCATTTATTACCTCACAATTATTTGGCATTTTAGATAAATATTTATTAAAACCTGGGTTTGGCTCAATACAGATAACTCTCTTTGAATATTTAGACATTTCAAGGGCATAGTTTCCTTTATTTGCACCTACATCAATAGCAACCCGATCATAATTACAAAGAAATCTTAATATATGAAGTTCAATTTCACCTCTAGTGAGTGACTTCTTTTTTTTTCTATACAACCTTAGCTTAGCGGAAAAAGACATTTGAGTACTTCTTAAAATATTAAAGTTTAAACAGTGCTAATTATACATGTAATGAGTAAATTCTGATTTAAACTCATCTAATATCAATTAAATTAAATATGATTATGCTGGATTGCCTCCATAAAATACCAAAAAGAATAAAGCTATAGAAACAAGGATAAAACCAAGCAAATATTTAATCATTTCTTGGATCCTTAATTAACTTATGTGGATATCCATAAACAAGAAGAGCTCTATCACCTTTTTTTAGTATGTCTGAATTCTTATCGACTTGAGCAACTGTAAAAAGTCGGCCAGTATCGGCCTCAATGACATACTCAGTGCCAGCTAAAGTATTTTTAGCATCCTCTATGGCATTTCCAACAACAGCTCCAGCAATTACACCAGCTATAATTACTGCAGAGTTATCTGAGTTTTGGGCAGCCATGGCTCCTCCAAGCCAACCTCCTGCTTCAGCATAAGCACCAGAATTTAACTCTTTTATAGTTACTTTTCTAACACTAATTACGACAGCTGGTATTGATCTTTGGGAATTACCAATAGTGGCAATTCTGTAGTGGCCCTGTCCATCATGAGGTTGATTAACACTGAAACATCCGCTGAGCAAAAGAATACATAACGGTAAAAAAAATCTAGCTTTCACAATAACTACTAATTACCACCCCTAAATATTGGATTTGAAATATCAGCATCATTAAGGATATTTATAAAGTCAGCTATGTTATTCCTAGCAGCTCTATTGACTGACTCTTGAGCCCTTACAACACCAACAAAAGCATAATCCATTGGCACAACACCGTCAGATGATATTGTTTCAGAAAATAAGAGGTCTCCATTTTCCCTATCAACAATTTCATAAATTGCTGCAAATTTTGTAGTCATAGCAGCTCCAAAAGCAGGCATATCGCATGTCACAATTCTTACAGACAAGTTTACTTTTTTCTCTGCCCCATCTCTAAAAGCCAATGACCTATTAATTGCGTCTTGAAGCCCTTCTTTAAAAATTCTTGGAACATCATAATTGTTGCATTCCATTTTCTTTTGTTTTGATTGAGGAGCATAACCAGTTGTGACTGATAATAAAGATGCATCTTTTCGATTTTCTATGGGACCAACATCAGCGACAATAAAATCAAGTGGCGGGACTGTTGTACACGAGACAACAAATGCTGGCAATAATATAAAAGTAATTATTTTATTTTTTAAATTCATAATCATATCTCCTGAAAGGCAGTAAGCTTTAATACAATATTTACATATTTTTTAAATAAATACCAACAATCGTTTTTATTAAGATTAGATAAATAAAAATGGTGGGTCTGGGTGGACTCGAACCACCGACCTCACCCTTATCAGGGGTGCGCTCTAACCAAGCTGAGCTACAGACCCGTTATGAACGGAAACGCATTTTAACTTTTATCTATAAAAGATAAAAGACAAAAGATTAGTAATTTTATTATTGGTTTCTTTGTGAAAGATACAAACTAAAGTATACAAAAGTCCATGGTACGACAACCACATATTCAATAACGGCTAATATAATAATTTGTGTCAGCCCTGGCGCAAGAAGAAGTTGAAAAACTAAAGCTGGAACAACTGTTATTAAAATAAATAATAATGTTAAGCCAAATAATATTCCTCCGTGCTCATCTGTAGCCTCCCATGAAAGCTTTAGCGAATCCATAACACCCTTGTTTTCGATCATCATATATGATGGATAAAGAGCTAGTCTCGCTCCAACATATACTCCTGGCAAAATTAATAAGATTAAACCAAAAAATACAGCAATTGCAGAAAGTATGTATGCTCCAAAAAGTGGAAAAAACTTTTTAAAGCCTTTAAATAAAGCACTCATTGGATCTAGTTCATAATTAGAACTTTTAGAATCAAAACCAGCAATAAGACCACCAATAAAGGACACCCCAGCAATAACACCTAGAATGGTTAGTAACAATAAATAACTTCCATTAGCCTCTATAAATTCAGCCATATCTTGAGGATTATCAATACGAACTTCTACTATCGGCATGATTAAATGTGCGGTAACGATCTCAATTGCAAAAATAGGTGCAGCTAATAAGGCAAAATATTGCCAGTTACTTGAATAAAAATTCCATGCGTTTTTAAATTGATTCATGAAGTTATTGTAAAGTATTATTCATAACATGAAAGCACAATTAATACATACACAATATTTTTTATTAGTCTTTTTGATTATTAGCTGCTCAAATGAATCAACTGAATTATCCTATCCCGTTTCTGAGAAGATTGATTTTGTTGAATCTACTCATGGGTATCAAATAAATGATCAATATAGATGGCTAGAAGACTTTACCAGCGATAAATCAAAAACATGGATCAAAGAACAAAATAAATTTACTCAAGGCTTTATTGGCAAAAATAAATTCAAAAACTCTATAAAAAAGAACCTAAGAACAATATGGGATTCCGAATCTATTAGCATTCCATATAAGAAAAAAGATAAAACCTTTTATTATTTTAATGATGGATCCTGGCAACAAAGCAAGCTTATGGTCAAAGACTGCGATGGTTGTGATGCTAGAGTTCTTTTAGATCCTAATAGTTTTTCACAAGATGGAACTGTTTCACTAGGAGGAACTAGTGTAAGCAATGATGCTAATTTATTAGCTTACTCAATTTCAGATGGCGGTTCAGATTGGAGAACTTGGAAAATCCTTAATATAGATACTGGAGAAAATCTACCAGATACAATTGAGTGGGCAAAATTCTCAAATGCAACTTGGGAAAATGATGACTCTGGTTTTTATTATCAAAAATATGACGAGCCTAACACTGAATTATTAAAAGATATAAATACTGCTCCTAAGTTAATGTTTCACAAGCTTGGAACCCCTCAGTCAGATGACATAGTCATTTATGAAAATCCTGATAAACCACGATGGGGTTGGGGTATAAGTGTTGTTGATGACTCTGATATTAAATTCCTTTCAATATCAAATGGAACAGATGAGAGAAATAGAATCTACGTTCAATTAAATAAGGGCGAATCATTTATACCTCTTGTAGATGAATTAATTGGTGCCTATCAATATTTAGATAACAAAGATAATATTTTTTGGTTTTATTCAACCGAAAATGCAAAAAATGGAAAAGTTGTATCTTTGGAAATCAAAAATAGATCTTTCGTATGGAATGACGTAATACCCGAAGATGAACACTCAATCAGAAGTGTTAACTTTATTAATGATTCTATTGTAGTTACATATTTAGTAGATACTTTTTCAGAAATAAAGTTTTATGAATTAAATGGCTCTTATAAAGAAAAGTTATCACTACCAGCTCGTGGAACTATAGCTGGCTTTAGTGGTGATTTAGAAGACTCATCAACTTATTTCTCATTTACTAGTTTTGTATCGCCAAGAAAAATATATGAGATAAATTTAAAAGATATGAAAGTTAATTCCTTTTGGGAAGAATCTCTAAAGGGATATGATTCAAATGAATATACCTCTGATTTTAAATTTTTTCCTTCAAAAGACGGTACCATGATTCCAATCCATATTAGCTATAAAAAGTCGCTTAAAATTGATAAGAATACTCCCGTGCTGCTGTATGGTTATGGTGGTTTTAACATTTCAATTTTACCCCGTTTTAGTAAAAGGTTTTTGTCATGGATTAACCAAGGCGGAGTTGTAGCTATTGCAAACCTTAGAGGTGGAGGTGAATATGGCGATGCTTGGCATGAGGCTGGAATGCTATTTAATAAACAAAATGTTTTTGATGATTTTGCTTATGCTGCTAAATTCCTTCATGCAGAAAATATAGGTTCTCCAGATTCAATCGCAATTCAAGGAGGCTCTAATGGCGGTTTATTGGTTGCCGCTACAATGCTTCAAAATCCTGACCTCTTTAAGGTAGCCATACCTCAAGTAGGTGTATTAGATATGTTGAGGTTTCATAAATTTACAATTGGATGGGCTTGGGAAAGTGACTATGGGTCACCAGATAATAAAGAAGGTTTTGAAAATTTGCTTGCATATTCACCGCTCCATAATATTAAAAAAAACCAATGCTACCCCACTACTCTAATAACAACTGCAGAAAGAGATGATCGTGTTGTTCCTTCTCATTCATTTAAATTTGCTGCAAAGCTACAAGAATACCAAGGTTGCAAAAATCCAGTACTTTTAAGGACCGAAGGAAGAGCTGGACATGGCGCAGGAACACCAAAAGACAAACAGATTAATCAAATTGCTGAAATTTATGGATATGCTCTCTCAGTGATTAATAAATAATTATTTAATATCTAATAATTCAATATCAAATACCAGTATGGAATTAGGAGGTATGCCGGGCCTGCCCTCATCACCATATGCCATACTTGGATCAATATATACGCGCCATTTATCATTTACTCTCATCAAAGAAATAGCTTTCTGACAACCCTCTATAAGTCCTGATAATTGAATAGTTAGGGGCTCATTAGAATCAACAGAACTCCAAAAAACAGTACCATCTGTTAGAGTTCCATGAAAATGGGCTGTAATAGTATCGGAAAGCATTGGAGATTTTGAATTTATGTTTCCTGAATTTAAGACAGCATAATGCAATCCTTTTTCAATAACATTAATTCCTTCTTGTGACTGATTTTCAATAAAGAATTTTAAATTAGCTATTTGTTTGACATTAGGACTGTCTTGAACACATCCAACTAAAGTCATAAAAGATATTAATATAAAAAATCTTTTCATCATTTGATTATAATTTTTAGAAATTTTCTTTTGCCAACCTGGTATATAGCTTCAGAACCTTTTTTAATTTCTAGCTTAATATCAGAAACTTTTTCAGAATTTATCTTAACCCCACCTTGTTTGATTAACCTCATGGCCTCTGAGGTGCTTGAGGTCATTTTCACATTCTTAAGTAAATTTGTTAAAGGGATTGTATTATTATCTATCTCTAAATTTATTTCTTTTATTTCATCTGGCAAAGTGCCTTTTTGAAATCTTTGTAAAAAAGCTTCCTTACATTTAGCGCCTTCACCTGATGCATGGAATCTATCCACCAGCTCTTCAGCAAGAATAAATTTTACATCTCTTGGATTTTTCCCATCTTCAACTTCTTGTTTTAAGTTAGTAATCTCTTTTTCAGGTATAAAGCTTAGTAATTCGAACCACCGCCACATTAATTCATCTGAAATAGACATAATTTTCCCAAACATTTCATCAGCCTTCTCATCAATACCAATAAAATTATTTAAAGATTTTGACATCTTATTTACGCCATCAAGACCTTCCAATATTGGTACCGTCAAAACTACCTGAGGCTCTTGATCATACGACCTCTGCAATTCTCTTCCAACCAAGAGATTAAATTTCTGATCAGTTCCACCACACTCAACGTCAGCGTTTAAAGCTACAGAATCATATCCCTGCACTAACGGGTATAAGAATTCATGAACGGCTATGCTCTGGTTTGCGTTGTAACGCTTATTGAAGTCATCTCTTTCTAACATTCTAGCTACGTTGTATTTAGAGGCAAGGCCGATTAGACCAGCTGCACCCAACTTATTGCACCACTCTGAATTAAACCTGACCTCTGTTAGCTCTTTTTTTAGAATCTTGAAAACTTGCTTTTTATAGGTTTTAGCATTTTCTTTCAGTTCTTTCTCATCAAGAGTTGGTCTGGTTTTATTTTTACCAGAAGGATCGCCTATTTGACCAGTAAAATCACCAATAAGAAAAATAACTTTGTGCCCTAAATCTTGAAAATGTCTTAGTTTGTTGAGTAGAACAGTGTGACCAAAATGAAGATCTGGAGCAGTCGGATCAAAGCCTGCTTTAACGATGAGTTGCTTTCCTGATTCTAGTTTCTTCTTTAGATCAGATTCGGTCAGTATCTCGTCTGTACCTCTTTTTATAATAGCTAGATCTTCTTGCATATGCCTATGATAGTATTTTTCAACAATTAATAGAATGAGTAAGTTGCTACTTAGTGCTATAAGATTAAAATAATCAATATGTCTTTGTCTGATAGTAAATTTATTTCTGAATCAAAATTATTTCCCAAGCTAATAAAAGATACTAATTTTTTAAATAACTCTGAAATTTCTGCAAATGCTGAAAAGATAATTAATGCCTGTAGAAAAAATAAAAAGGAAAGAACTAAGTTAGATGCATTTTTAAGTGAGTATGGCTTAGATAATCAGGAAGGTGTGGCATTGATGTGCCTCGCAGAATCAATTTTAAGAATTCCAGACAGCAAAACAAGAGATTTAATAATTTCAGAAAGACTATCTGAGGGAAGATGGATTGAACATCTTAACAAGGCTGATAGTTTATTTGTGAATGCTTCAACTTGGGGGCTTTTGCTTGCAGGAAAAGTTGTTAAAACCCCCCTCGAATGGTCACAGAATCCTAATAAATTTTTAAGGTCTATTGTTTCTAAATCTGGAGAGTTTCCAATAAGAAATGCTGTCATTGCAGCTATGCATATTCTCAGTCAAGAATTTGTTATGGGTCGAGACTTTAAAGATGTGAACAAAATACAAAACATTGATAAGTCAATATATTCTTTTGACATGCTTGGAGAGGCTGCAAGAAATCAAAAACAGGCTAAAACCTATTATGAGTCATATGAAAATGCCATCATGGAAGTGGGAAAGATTAATCTTGTAAAAAATAAAAATAATGGGGTTTCTATAAAGATCTCTGCCCTCTGTCCAAGCTATGAAATGAGGAAATATGAGGATATTAAATTAAATCTAGTGCCTAGGCTTATTGCTCTGACCGAGCTTGGTATGTCTAAGGATGTTGAAATAACTATAGATGCAGAAGAGCAAGACAGGCTAGGCATAAGCCTTGAAATAATTAAAATTATGGCAAATTCTGAAAAAATTAAAGACTGGCCAGGTTTTGGGATTGCACTTCAGGCATATGGCAAAAGATCATTGAATGCAATTGAATGGATGAAGGATTTAATTAGTAACAGAGCGCCAATGCACTTAAGGCTAGTTAAGGGAGCATATTGGGATTATGAAATCAAACACGCTCAAGTATCTGGATATCATGACTATTCAGTTTTTACAAAAAAATCCATAACAGATTTGTCTTATTTAGCCTGTGCTAAAAAAATTTTTGAGATTGATTCAATTTACCCAAAATTTGCTACTCACAATGCTCATACATTAGCAGCAATAAATTACTTAGGTAGAAATAAAAACTATGAGTTTCAGAGACTTTTTGGTATGGGTGAGCTTCTTTATAAATGTGCAGAAAAAGTTCTAGATAATAAACAACCTACATCTATATATGCTCCAATTGGAAAGTATAAGGATTTGCTGCCCTATCTTGTTAGAAGACTTCTTGAAAATGGAGCTAATAGTTCTTTTATCAATAGGCTTCTTGATCCTGAGACTGATGCTGCATGGCTAGCATCTGGACCTCATAAAAAAATTGAAAATGAAAGGAAAGATATCCCCCTTCCATGTAATATATTCAGCAATAGAAATAACTCAAGAGGTATAGATATATCTGAAATGGATAATCTAGAAACTGTAAGAACAAAAATAAATAACTTCAAAAATAAGTCTATTGATGCTGTTTCTATTTACAACAACAGAAATGAAGAGGGAATAAAGAAACACGATGTTTTTTCAATCGCAAATGGAAATAAGATTGGAACAGTAACATTTGATGATCCCGGCTACCTTACAAATTCACTTCAGGCTAACAAGAATTTCAATTGGGCTATGCTTGAAGTTAAGGAGAGAGCCAAAATATTAATAGCTATATCTGAAGAACTAGAATCGAACCCATATCAGTTAATTTATTATCTTATGAACGAAGCTGGTAAAACCATTCAGAATGCAATAGATGAAATTAGAGAAGCTGTAGATTTTCTCAGATATTACTCAAATCAGATGATTGATATTGATAAAGCAGATGGAAAATTAGAAGGTCCTACTGGTGAAGAAAATGTCCTTTCATATGGGCCAAAAGGCCACTTTATATGTATAAGTCCATGGAACTTTCCTGTTGCAATCCTTATTGGGCAAATTAGTGCTGCCTTGATAGCTGGAAATAAAGTTACCTTGAAACCATCTGAACATACTTCAATTTTAGGATATATAGTTGCAACAACCTTTCATAAAAATGGAGTGCCAGTTGATAGTTTGGAATTGGTTCTGGGTGATGGTCTTTATGGAGATGCGTTATCAAGATTAAAAAATATTAATGGAGTTGCTTTTACTGGTTCTTTAGCAACAGCAAAAAAAATTCAAAATAATTTAAATGAATGTCATAAAGAAATCTTGCCTCTTATTGCTGAAACGGGTGGCATTAATGCAATGATTGTTGATTCAAGTGCCCTTCTTGAACAAGCTACTGATGATATTGTGAGATCAGCATTTGATAGTGCAGGCCAAAGATGTTCAGCCCTGAGAGCATTATGTATACAGGATGATATTTATGATGATTTGTTGGATATGATCAAAGGCAATATGCAGGAATTGAAAATTGGTAATCCCGAAGAACTAGATGTTGATATTGGTCCAATTATTAATAAGTTTGCAAAAAATAAGCTTGATGCTTACATAAAAGATAAATCTAAAGCGGGCTTCAAAATATATCAATCAGAACCAAAGTCAATGAAGAAATATATTTCACCAACGCTAATTGAGATTAATTCATTAAATGATTTAGATGAAGAGCAGTTTGGGCCAATACTGCATGTGCTTAAATTTAAATCTTCACAAATTGATAACTTAATAACAGAAATAAATAGTACTGGTTATGGTTTGACCATGGGGATTCATACAAGAATTGAATCCAGAGCGGACTTCTTTAGTCAAAATTCAAACATTGGTAATGTATATATAAATAGAGATATAGTTGGGGCTGTAGTTGGATCTCAGCCTTTTGGTGGTCGGGGCTTGTCAGGAAGTGGTTATAAGGCTGGGGGTCCTAATTATTTAATACAGTTTTTAAATGAAAAGGTTGTATCTAAGAATTCAGTTGCCTTCGGTGGCAATGCAGAACTACTTAATATACAAGAAGACTAATGGTTGGCTTTAAAAAAGTTCCTACAAAGACAGTTTTTTTAACATTCTTTACATCAATTTTTCTTATTCTTTTATTGTATATTGATTCTCAAAACGAAGAATCTCTTCCTGAGGAGATAATTGAATTAACTGAAAACTATAA
>CACEDQ010000017.1 GCA_902558375.1 uncultured SAR86 cluster bacterium | reverse complement strand
TTAACAATGACAACGTTCTTGTCCAAAAAGTTGGTGGGCAATGGTCTGATGCAATGTCAAATAGAAACTACAAAAAATGAATAAATATTACACCAAACATAGAAAACTCTTCCGAGCCAAATGGACTGAGTAACATCATTTTCAGTTAGTGATCTAGAATAGAAAATGAATATAAATAAGTTCAATATTAAAAAGGAATAGCAAAAAACTATTATCTTTTTATAATTTCCTCTGGAAGCAATCCAAGAATATATTGGATTAACAAAGAGCATTGTTAGTGCTGTTATTGCTAAAAGCACAAGAAGAAAATCTTGTCCGTAATTTTCAACTGCCAATTCATTCCTGACCGCTCTAAGAACATACCATGAAGATAATACTAAAAAGAATAAGAGACTTGTAAGAATTGTATTTTTAAGTTTCATTAAAATATTATGCCTTATGAATGGTGGGTCGCACAGGATTCGAACCTGTGACCAATTGGTTAAAAGCCAACTGCTCTACCAGCTGAGCTAGCGACCCATGGTAATGCATAATAAAAAAAGGTGATTATTCCATATTTTTCAATAACTGCAAGGCCAAAGATGATGCGGTATCATTTGGATATTCTCTTATAACAAAATTATATTTATCTTTTGCCTTTTGAAGCTCATTTTTTTTAAGAAAAATGTCCCCAATTTTTTTATGAGCAAGTGGTGTTCTATAGTGAGAAGGATATAAAGTAACAAGTGCTAAAAAATATTCATTCGAAGTTTGGAGATTATTCTGTATAAGAGATATCTCTCCTAACCAAAAATATGAAAGAGGTAATTTTTCTTCATCTGTAAAATTATCAATGAAGAATTTAAACATTGATGTAGCTTTTTCAAAATCTTGATTTTGAAGGGATTCAATTGCCGATTTATATACCTCTTCTTCACTTTTTGCATCATCAATACCAGAAAACCTTACTGTATTATCTGATGCAAGTGCATCAATGTTGTCTTCATTTTCAATGTTACTTGCTGATTCTTGTATTAATTTTTGTATTAAATAATTTTGAGACTCTAGCTGGTTTCTAAGTTCAGCAATTTCTATTTCTAATTCTTGTATTTTTAAAAATAATAAATCAACTTCAACATTGTCATTAGCATTTACAGCTGATGAGAAAAGAAGAAATAAAAAAATTATTTTTTGTTTTTTCATTTACTAGTTAATTTCAGCTCTTCTATTTTTAGAATAACTGTTCTCATCGGCTCCATATGCAGCTGGTCTTTCTTCACCATAGCTTTTCACATTAATTCTATTTTTGTTTATGCCATTTAAAACGAAGTAATCTTTTACAGCATCAGCTCTTCTTTGCCCAAGAGCTAAATTATATTCTCTTGTTCCTCTCTCATCTGCGTGCCCGGCAATTGTAATTCGAATAGATTTATTATTTTTCATTGCTGAAACAGCACTTTTAAGAGTTTGAAGAGATTTGCTATTTAAATTAAATTTATCAAATTCAAAATAAACAGTAGCATTGGTAAAAACAGCTTTTGTTTGAAGATTCATCTCTTTCTCTTCAATTATAGAAGCTTCTACAGTACTAATATCTGAATCATATACCGCCTCTTCAGTCACTTTCATACTTGAACAAGAAGTGATTAATATAACCATAAAAAATATGCTGTAGGTTTTTATGTTCTTAATTTTTTTTATGTTTAACATTTTTTTACTCCAATTAAATTATCTTAAAAATCCAGACCACGAAGGCTCCCGGACCTGCCCAATTTTGACTGGCAATCTGAACCTGGCGCCACTCAATGTCAATCCTGCAAGAAGTCCTGTCCCATCTTCTGATATGGCATAGATTATCACATTACCATTAGGAGAAATACTAGGTGATTCATCTAATCGAGAGTTTGTTAGTGGTCTGATAAAGTTCTCATTGAAATATTTGAGTGATATCTGGAAATTGTCTTCTTTTCTGTGCACAAAAACAATACCATCTCCATTTGGTAGATATGATCCTTTAGCGTTATAGTTTCCTTCAAAAGTTAATCTTTTTGGTTTTGAATTAGATTTTCTAAGATTTATTTCATAAAGCTGAGGTGAACCAGATCTACCAGATGTAAACATAATTTTTGAGCCATTAGGAGACCATACGGACTCAGTATCAATTGAGTAATGATTGGTTAATCTAGTTAAATTCCTATTTTTAAGATTAAGAATATAAATCTCAGCATTCCCATCTTGGTAAAGGGTAAGTGATAAAAATTTTCCATTTGGGGACCAAGATGGAGAACTTATTTGAGAGCTGTTTTCAATAACCAATTCACGAGTACCTGTTGCAATATTCTGTATATAAACCTTTGCCATACCAGTTTCAAATGAAACATATGCGACCTCTTTTGAATTCGGTGACCATGAAGGCGAAATAATTGGCTCTCTGCTTCTTAAAAGCACTTGTTCATTTTCACCATCAGCATCAGCAACAACTAATTTAAATATTGAATTTCCATCTACAATTTGTTCCGTAACATAAAGTAGTCTAGTCGAGGCAACTCCCTTCATACCCGTTACCTCTTCATAAATCCCATCACTAATATAATGGGATAATTGTCTTAACCTATTTGGGATACCATATACTGTGGAAGTCCTGATTTTAGAGCGCTTGTTAACACTATAAATTTCATATGTTACAGATAAATCATTTCTATCTTCCTGATTAGTTGAACCCATAACAATGAAATCAACATTTAGTAATCTAAATTCATCAAAATTAATATCTTCTTGATTAACTGGTGATGATAGTAACTGCTTATCTTCAAGAATTCTAAATTCACCAGTTCTTTTTAAGTTGTTTATAACTACAGAACTGATTTGATTATTAATATTTTTAGACCCCTTAAAGTTAATAAGCGCTATTGAATATGGGTCATCAGAACCTTTAGTAATCTCTAATACTAATTCAGAATGAATTGATTGAGATATTATAAAAAATAATAGTAAAAAATTTTTCATAAAGGATTAAATGTAATGACTATATTTTTAAAATTTGCTTGATATAAATTAAATGGAATTTTATTAAAGAAAGAAAATGTTTCAACCCTTGAAATAGCTTTTATTGCAGAATTATCGAACCTTATGTTTCCACTACTTTTTATTAAGTCCACTCTTATAACCCTACCATTCTTATTAATTGTCATTCTTAGATCACAAACAAGCCCATCTTGTATATTTTGGGGCTTTATCCACGCTGATTGAATAGATTGAATAATAAGATTGCTAAATTCGCTTATTAAAATATTCTCTGATTTTTCTTGAACTAATTGATCTTCCTTAATCAAGTTATTAATTTCTGTTTGATTAAAAACTGGGGTCAGTTCAATCTTATTCTCAACCTTTACTTTAGCTGGTTCAGCAACCTCTTTTTGATTATTTTTTATTGGTATAGATTTTTTTTGCGTCTCATTTTTAAATAAAAGCTCAACATTCACAGGCTTGCTTAAAACCGGTCTAATCTTTTTTTCAAAATAAAAAAAATCTGTAAGATAAAGAATTAAAGTTGCATGTATCGCAAAGGATATAAATGAAGCAACAAAATAATCTGATTTAGTTTGCATAGCCTGTTGTAACAATTCCTATTTTTGATATGCCAACACTTTGAACAGCGGCCATTGCCTTAGCTACACTATCAAAAATTACATCTTTATCGCTTTGAAATACTATTTCTATCTCTGGATTCGCTTCAAAAATAACACTAGATTTTCTTTTTAACTCCTCAAGATCTATGGGTAATGATTCATCTCCGACATTAATATAGTATTTACCTTCTTTATCGATGGAAATCACCAATGGTTCATTTTGTACAGACATTTTTGTTGTATCTGTGCTAGGTAAGTTAACTTCAATTCCTTGAATTAGTAATGGAGACAAAACCATGAAAATTATTAATAAAACTAGCATTACATCAATGTATGGAACAACATTGATCTCTGCCTTAAGAGTCTTTTTTTTCGCCAGCCTATAAATCATTTATTTAATTGATTGCTTATAAAAAATACTTGCAAGTTCTTCAGAAAAAATAAGAGTAGATTGACTTATGGTCTCTAGCTGTGATGTATATTTATTAAATGCTATGACTGCTGGAATAGCAGCAAAGAGGCCCATAGCTGTTGCGACTAGGGCTTCTGATATTCCAGGAGCAACTGCATTAATTGTTGCTTGTGTAGCATCAGATAACCCCTGAAATGATGTCATAATTCCCCATACTGTGCCTAATAGACCAATATATGGACTAACTGAACCTACATTAGCTAAAAAAGGTAAATGTTTATTCATTTCTTCTTCGTCAGAGGCTATTGCAACTCTCATGCACCTATTAATACCCTCTAAATCGAGTTCAGTTATTTGTTTATTATCTAATTGAAGAAATTCTTTAAATGCGCTTTTGAAGACGCCAAGTGATCCAAAAAAAGGACCTTGATAATTTTCTAACTCGTTATAAAGAATATTAAGATCCTCCCCGCTCCAGAACCTTTCGAGAAAACTATCATTTGCTGACTTAATTTTTTTATAAAAATTATATCTTTCAACAATAACGATCCATGTTAATAAAGAAGCTATTAAAAGTATTATCATCACAGTTTTTACAACTATGCCTGCTTCTAAAAAGAGATTTAATACAGAAATGTCATTCATTTACTTCACCATTATTAAAAATTAATAATAAATCATTAGGAAAAGGTTTTGGTTTTTTTGTTTCTATGTCTATAAGACAAACCTCAACAATTCCTTTACAAATACTGTTTTGAGTATCAGAGCTTGTAATTCTTTGATAAAAAATCATTCTAGCTTTTGATTTTTTTTCAACTTCGGTTTCAACAATAAGATTTTCACCTAATTTTGCTGGATATAAGAAATCTAATTCGATTCTTTTAATTACAAAACCTAAATTTAATTTTTTTAAATCATTTTGTGAGATTCCATTTAGAGTTAAAAAATTTGATCTCGCTCTTTCGAAGTACTTTATATAATTAGCATGATAAACAAAACCCTGAAAATCTGTATCTTCAACAAAGATAGTTAATTCAAAATCCTTATGCTTGAAAATTTTGTTCATGTATCTCAATATCTTCTTGAAATAGCTCAAGAATAATTTGTATGAAATCTGGCCACAGCAAGTCTACTGTAATTAAATCATTTTTAATTTTATTATTTATTGATGAGGCCAAAACTCTAACTTTTATGGGTCTATTATTAAACTTATAAACTAAAGCCGGTTTTAAATTTGCACCCTGTGAGGAGGCCAATACTTGTTCCCACCAATCTGGTCTTGGCTCTGCTCCCGAGCCATAGGCTTTACATTCTATACACCAATTTCCCAGCATCAAATCTGGTAATTCCTTTGTTCTTGTTTGTTCTAATATTCTTTTAACTGGATTTGTTAGATTAAGGTCTTCAATAAGAGCATTTGCAATTTGCCTTTCAAAAGCTGCACCTTTATTTCTTGAATTTATAGACAATTTTTACTCTTTAACCTCAAAGTTTTCTGGAAATTCAGCATTTGTATGAACCTCTTGGACATCATCTAATTCATCCATAAAGTCCATAATTTTTAGCACTTTTTCTGACATCTCTTGATCTAATGAAACAGATGTTTCTGCCCTAAGAGTTAATTCAGCATTTGTATGCTCAATGTTATTAATTTTAAGAGCCTCTAGTACATTACTCAAATCAGTGCTTGAAGTGATTACCTCAAAGTAATCACCTTCATCAACTAAATCCTCAGCTCCAGCATCAAGAACAACCTCTAATAAATCTTCTTCTGAAAAGTCTTTAGATATATGAATGATTCCCAGTTTATTAAATAAATAGGATACAGAACCATCTGTACCTAAATTGCCTCCAAACTTAGAAAATGCATGCCTGACATCAGAGACAGTTCTGTTTCTATTATCCGACATAGCTTCAACTAAAATAGCTACGCCACCAGGCCCATATCCTTCCAGTACAATTTCTTCAAGCGCTCCTGTTTCACCAGTACCAGAGCCTTTTTCAATTGCTCTTTTAATATTATCTTTAGGCATATTGGCTGCATTTGCTTTATCTAAAGCAAGCCTTAACCTTGGGTTATCATCAGGATCAGGGCCTCCTTTTGCAGCAACTGTTATCTCTCTGATAACTTTGGTCCAAATTTTTCCTCTGGACGCATCTTGTCGAGCTTTTCTGTGCTTAATATTTGCCCATTTGGAATGTCCAGCCATATACCTATTCTTCCTTGTGAGTACTGATAATTTTTAGTTCATCTAGTTGTTTTTGATCAACCTTACTTGGTGCATCGGTTAATAAACAGGTTGCGCTTTGTGTTTTTGGGAATGCGATGACATCTCTAATGTTATTAGTATCTGTAATAAGCATTACTAACCTATCAAGCCCAAATGCAATTCCACCATGAGGCGGACAACCAGATGATAATGCTTTAATTAAAAAACCAAATTTACTGTTAGCTTCTTCTTTGCTTATTTGAAGAATGTCAAAGATAGCGCTTTGCATTTCTGCATCAAAAACCCTTAATGAACCTCCACCTATTTCATAGCCATTTAGAACTATGTCGTATGCATATGCAATAGCTTCTTCTGGCGCATTTGTTAATTCATCAATAGAACAATTAGGTAAAGTGAATGGGTGATGGAGAGAGGTTAAATTACCATCACTGTTTTTTTCAAACATAGGAAAATTAACAACCCAACATGGAGCCCATTTTTCAGTATACAAGGATAGGTCTTCGCCTATCTTCTTAATTAAGCTACTCATACTTAGATTAACAACGTTTTGCTTGCCAGCTCCAAAAAATAATAGATCATCATTTTCTAAATCCAAATCTTTTACTAAAGATGCAACTGTTTCTGATTTTAAGAATTTCAATATAGGCGATTGGAGTCCATTCTCAATATCACTTTTGTCATTAACTTTAATATAAGCGAGCCCCTTAGCTCCTAATTTTGAAACAAAGCTGGTGTAATCATCTATCTGCCCTCTAGATAATGAGTTTCCGCCTGGAATTTTTAAAGCTACAACCCTTGAGTTTTTATCTTTCGCAGGCTCAGCAAAGACCTTAAACTCTTCATCTTTTACCATCTCAGAAATTTCAACGAGCTTTAAAGGAATTCTTAGATCAGGCTTATCGCAACCATAATCCCTCATTGCATCATGCCAATCTAAAACTTCAAAATCTTTTAGCTTGTCATTACAAAATTCTTCAATCAGGCCCTTAACCATACCTTCACCAGTTTGCATAATATAATCTTGATCAATAAATGACGCCTCAATATCTATTTGCGTAAACTCTGGTTGGCGGTCTGCTCTAAGATCCTCATCTCTAAAACATCTAGCAATTTGATAGTATTTATCTAATCCTCCCATCATTAGCAATTGCTTAAAAAGTTGAGGTGATTGAGGTAAGGCGAAGAAGTTTCCTGACTGCACCCTGCTTGGCAATATATAGTCTCTAGCTCCCTCAGGAGTGGCTCTTGTTAAAATAGGTGTTTCTATTTCATTAAAATCATTATCATCCAGATAATTTCGAATCATTGAGGTAATTTTTGATCTAGTAACAATTCTATGATTCATCTCAGGCCTTCTTAAATCTAGAACTCTATTTTTTAAGCGAACATCCTCATTGACTTCTTGATAGTCATCTAATGGAAATACTGGGGTTTCAGCTTTGCTTAGAATTTTAATATCTTTGCTTTCAAGCTCTACTTCGCCTGTTGTCATATTCTTGTTAATTGTTCCCTCTAATCTTGCTTTTACTATTCCACTTATTTGAACAACATATTCATTTCTTAGGCTTTCAGCTATTGCAAAAGATTCTGCGTTATCTGGATTAATAACAGCCTGGCATATGCCCTTTATATCTCTTACATCAAGAAAGATAACCCCACCATGGTCACGTCTTTTATGTATCCAGCCACAAATAGTTATCTCTTCATTAAGATTTTTAGAAGTTATTTCTCCACAATAGTGAGATCTCATAATTTTTCCCTATAGTTATTTACTAATCTTATCTTGTTTAGTCGCTTTCTTGGAGTCAGATGACAAATTTTGTGAAGATTTGTTAGCTGATTCTTTGTCGTTTGATACCAAATTCTTTTTTTTACCAGTTTTAAAATCAGTTTCGTACCATCCCCCGCCTTTTAATCTAAAAGAAGGAGCTGATACAAGCTTGCTAAGAGTATCTTTTTCGCAATTTGGACATTTAGTTTTAGGTTTATCACTAAACTTCTGTATTAGTTCAAATTCTTGCCCACAATTTGAACATTTATAGTCATAAATCGGCATAAGTACTCAAAAAAAAGATAAAATTATAAACTATTAAGATTTATACATATAACTAATTTATAAAATGTTATTTTCAAAAATATTACTTCCAACTCTTAAAGATGCACCTCAAGAAGCTGAAGTCATTAGTCACAAACTAATGCTTAGAGCTGGAATGGTTAGAAAGGTTGCATCAGGAATCTATACATGGCTTCCACTTGGTCTAAAAGTCCTTAGAAAAATTGAAAATATTGTTAGAGAAGAAATGGATGCCTCAGGTGCTCAAGAAGTTTTGATGCCAATGGTTCAACCAAAAGAGCTGTGGGATGAAACAAATAGATGGGAAAAAATGGGGCCAGAGCTTCTAAGGATACAAGATAGGCATGATAGAGATTTTTGTTTAGGACCAACTCATGAAGAGGTTATTACCGATCTTATTAGAAATAATGTGAAGAGTTATAAAGAATTACCGCTCAATATTTATCAAATCCAAACCAAATTTAGAGATGAGGTAAGACCAAGGTATGGAGTTATGAGAGGGAGAGAGTTTTTAATGAAAGACTCTTACAGCTTTAATATTGATGAGGCCTGTCTTGAAGAAACTTATTTAACAATGCGCAATACTTACAAAAAAGTCCTAGAGAGAATGGGTCTTGAGTATAAGATTGTTTCAGCTGACTCAGGTGCAATAGGTGGTGACGCTTCAGAAGAATTTCATGTGCTCGCTGAAACCGGAGAAGACACCATCGCAGTAAGTGATAGCTCTGAATATGCTATCAATACTGAGCTGCTTCTAAAAGAAGGTGAAGATATTGAATCTCTTGAGGGAAAACCGTCACCTGATGGTGAGGGAACTATTGAGATTAAAAAAGGTATTGAAGTTGGTCATATATTCCAATTAGGAAAGATTTATGCAGAAGATATGAAAGCAAATGTCCTAAATAATGAAGGCAAAGCATCGACTCTATATATGGGCTGTTACGGGATTGGAGTTTCAAGACTTGTAGCCGCGGCTATTGAACAAAACAATGATGATAAAGGCATTATTTGGCCTCATAGCATAGCTCCATTTGATATAAATATTATTGCTATTGGCTATGAGAAAGATGAAAAAATAGCTGAAGCATCTAACAATCTATACAAAGAGCTTACGGAAATGGGCTACGATGTTTTATTAGATAATCGTAAAGATGGTTATGGAACTAAAATTAAAGATTCTGAGTTAATAGGAGTTCCACTAAATATTATTATTGGTAAGCAGTTCTTAGAATCAGAGGAAATAGAATTTAGAACAAGATCTGGAGATACATCTCTCAGCAAAATATCAGATTCAAAAACTATCTTAGACTTCTTTAAAGATAAATAATCTTAAACTACTCTTTTTATAATAGTAGCATTTGCTGTTCCGCCACCCTCACATATAGCCTGAAGTGCATACGTGCCTTCTCTTCTTTCTAATTCATGAAGCAATGTTGTCATTAGTTTTGCTCCTGTAGCACCTAAAGGATGGCCAAGTGCCATTGCTCCTCCATTTACATTCAGTTTAGTTCTATCAGCTTTAAGCTCTGCAGCCCAAGCCAGAGGCACTGGGGCAAAAGCTTCATTCACTTCATATAAATCAATATCATCAATACTTAAATTAGCTACTGATAGTGCTTTGTGCGATGCAGGAATTGGTCCAGTTAACATGTAGACAGGATCATCTCCAACAACTGAGATTGATACGATTTCTGCTCTAGGATTTGCATTAATTTTTTTAAGTCCCGCTTCGTTACAAACAAGAACTGCTGCAGCACCATCTGTGATTTGGCTTGCATTGCCAGCAGTTACTACCCCGCCTTCAGAAACAGTTTTAAGCCCTGCAAGTTTTTCTAGACTTGCATCAAATCTTATACCCTCATCTGCAGTTACCATTTCTTCAATACCCTCAGCATTTTTAGCCTGAACCGGAAGAATCTCTCTATCAAAATATTTTAACTCAGTAGCATTTGCAGCTTTTTGATGACTCTCAAGAGCAAACTGATCTAAATCCTCTCTTGATAGATTCCATTTTTTAGCTACTAATTCAGCACCTGTGAATTGAGAGAAAAATACACCTGGATATCTAGCTTTAATACCATCAGAATCAAAAGGGAAACCATGGCCAGCATCATAACCATCTTTAACTGAAGCGCCAATTGGGACCATTGACATCACTTCAACACCGCCTCCAATGACAATATCTTGCGTGCCTGACATTACAGCTTGAATTGCAAAATGTATTGCTTGTTGAGAGGAACCACATTGTCTATCAACAGAAGTTCCAGGAACTGATTCAGGAAATGATGAGGATAGAATTGCATTTCTTGCAACATTGCCTGACTGAGCACCAACTTGGTCTACACAACCAAAAACAACATCATCAACAAGAGCAGGATCCATATCAAGCCTTGAAGTTATCTCATCTAATACTTTTGCACCAAGGTCAGCAGGATGCCAAAGACTTAACTTACCGTCTCTTTTCCCACCTGCAGTTCTTACTGCCTCAACAATATAAGCTTTCTCTGCCATAAAAAAATTCCCACTAAAAAAATTCTAATGGGGATAATTGTATCAACAAAAAACTATTTTGTAGATTTTGCCTTACTAGTTATATAAGCTTTTCTGATTTCCTTTAAAAGGCTATTACGGATTTTTGCATTCTCTTTTAAGAATAAACTAGCTTTTACTTTTCCTTGTCCAATAGTTTCGCCATCCATTTTGTAGAAAGCACCAGACTTTTCAAGAAGACCAAGTTTATGGGCATAATCCAATATTTCACCTTCAGAATTAATGCCCTGACCATACATAATCTGAAACTCAGCTTGTTTAAATGGAGGTGAAACTTTATTTTTTACAACTTTGACTCTCGTCTCATTGCCCATAATTTCATCGCCTTCTTTAACAGCACCTATTCTTCTTATGTCTAATCTTACTGAAGAATAGAACTTAAGAGCATTGCCACCAGTTGTTGTTTCAGGGCTACCAAACATCACGCCAATCTTCATTCGTATTTGGTTAATAAATACAACCGTTGCTCCAGACCTTTGTATATTACCTGTAATCTTTCTGAGAGCTTGAGACATTAATCTGGCTTGAAGGCCTACATGGTGATCACCCATCTCACCTTCTATTTCAGCTCTTGGAACTAATGCTGCAACTGAATCAATGATAACTAAATCAACACTATTTGATCTAACCAGCATGTCAGCTACTTCAAGAGCTTGTTCACCGGTATCAGGTTGTGATAATAGTAATTCATCTACATTTACACCGAGCTTTTCTGCATATTGAGGATCTAATGCATGCTCTGCATCAATAAATGCACATGTTCCACCTTCTTTTTGGCATTGAGCAATAATTTGAAGAGTTAAAGTAGTTTTACCAGAAGATTCTGGTCCATATATTTCAGTAACTCTTCCTTTTGGTATACCGCCTATTCCTAATGCTATATCTAGGCCTACTGAACCTGTTGAAATTGATGGAATATCAAGGTTTTCTCTATCCCCCATTCTCATAACGGTACCTTTACCGAAATGACTATCTATATCTGCAAGCGTATCCTTTAATGATTTTGAACCTGTATCTTTTGATTTAGCCATAATAACTCCTTACTGTATATTTATACAGTATAATAGTAATTAAGAAATTTACAACATAAAAGTATATTTTTTCTTTATTTTATCTTACAGTCACACTTTTATAATAAAGTATCAACATTAAATTATGGCATTTGTAGTAACTGAAACTTGTATAAAATGTAAATACACTGATTGTGTTGAAGTTTGTCCTGTAGATTGCTTTTATGAAGGCCCTGACTTTTTAGTTATTCACCCAGACGAATGCATTGATTGTGCTTTATGTGAACCAGAATGTCCGATTGACGCTATTCTCTCAGAAGATGAACTTCCAGATGATCAAATAGACTTTATTGAAATCAATGCGCGTCTTTCAGAAGTTTATGAAAATATTACTGAAGCAAAAGATCCTCTTCCTGAAGCTGAAAAGTATGAAACTGTTAAAAATAAAAGAGGCTTAATAGGTCTTTAAAACAATCAGTTTGGAAAAATAAGAACTCCACTTACAAAAATCAAAGCAGCAAAGAATATCATTATATTTAATTTATATTTAGATAGTAGATGATTGATTATTTTTGGTATTAATAACAATGAAATCAAACAACCAATTGCAAAAGGCATAAGTATCTCTAGCTGCATGTTTGCTATGGAGCCAATAATGATTTCATAGACTCCAATTGATAATAAAATTGCGCTTCCAGAAATACCTGGTAATAAAAAAAATGAAAATGCTATAAATCCAACTAATACAAATACAATAAATGATGGATTATTTGATACCAGACTAATGGTATTAAGCATTGCTGCAAAAATTGCTCCTGCTAGGAAATAAATTATCCAATTCATATTCAACTTAAATTCGTTTTTTACTCGAAAGGCTATTAAGAAAGATATTGAACACATCAAAATTGATAAGAATATTAAAAATCCATTCGTATATTCAGAAAATAAAAATAAAATAAATTTTGAGGCAAATATTACGCTAATCGCCATAGCAATAAAAAAAGGAATTATTAAATCAAGAAAAAAGACCTGATTTAATTTCTTAAAATTAAATGAAAAATTACTAATTTTTAAATTAGATAAAAATAAAATAAATTTTTCATATACTTTAAAAGCTATAGCAACAGTAGACCCAGATATACCTGGAAGAAGTTCAGCAAGACCAACAAAAAAACCTGCTATAACAAACCTCAACCTTTCAGTCATGAATCATTTCCATCAACAGATGTTCCTGAGAGCATTGGCACAAAAGCAACTTCTTCAAATACGTCTTCTTGAATGTCGTCTCCCTCTAACTTAGTTATGACGTGTAATTTTTGAGATTTAGAATTTCCAACCGGTATTACAATTTTAGAATTTATATTTAAGCAATCAATCAAATCTTGTGGGTATTGACGAGGTGCTGCAGCACATAAAACACCATCATATGAGAGTTTTTTGTCCCAATCCGTAAAACCATCACCATATTTAAACAAAACATTTTTGATTTTTAATTCACTTAAATTTTCTCTTGCTTTTATTACTAAGGGTTTAATTCTTTCTATTGCATGTACCTCTTCACAAAAATATGACAATACAGCTGACTGATATCCACATCCAGATCCAAGCTCTAATACTTTTTCAAAAATTTTTCCTCTAGATTTTGTATGTGAAATAAGATGCTCTGTCATTTTGGCAACTATATAAGGTTGAGAAATAGTTTGCTTATAACCAATTGTTAAGGATCTATTCTCATAAGCCCGAGATTGGAGAGCATTATCAACAAAAATATGACGAGGCACTTGTGACATTGCATCTAGAACTCTGAAATCTTTAATACCCATGTCTAAAAGAGTTTCTATCATCTCTTCTCTAACTCTTCTAAATGTGAAGCCTGAACTATTCATTGAAGTGTGCTTTTAGAATTTCTCTTAGCATTTTTTGATCAAGATCATAATCTAATACAGAAATTGAAATATACCCATCGTGAACGGCATTTGCATCAGTTAATGTTGATTCATTTACAGGTTCTCCAGAGAGGTTGTATCTATATCTTTTTGTATCTCCATCTGAGCTTATCTCAATGGGTCGTGATGGAACTCCTCTTTTTGCTAAAGATGTTACCCGTATTCCTTTGCATTCATCCTCTGATATATCTGGAAAATTTACATTAAAAACTTTGCCATGAAAATCTTCAGGTAAATTTTTGACAGTATTAATAATCTCTAAAGTTCTATTAACTATAAAATCCATGTTAACTGTTTCATAAGAAGCAACAGATAACGCTATCGGTGGATATTTAAGTTTTCTGCCACCTACTGCTGCACCTACAGTGCCAGAATAAATAACATCAGTTCCAATATTTGCTCCATGATTGATACCAGAGACAACCATATCGAATTCAAAATCAACAATTCCAAGCAAACCAAAATAAGTACAGTCCGCTGGTGTACCATCAACAGCATAAATTCTCTCTTCTACTTTTCTAATTTCGGTTTCCTTTAAAAAAGAAATAGCTGCACTCATTCCACTGCAATTATTTTCAGGAGCTATAATCCATACGTCATGTTCTTCTGATAATTTCTTAAAAAGGTGTTGAATATTAGGAGCCTGATAACCGTCATCATTTGTTAATAAGATTTTCATAAGATTTCTTTGAGGTTTACTAGTGATTGAACTGCTATAGCTTTATGCTCACCTATAATACCAATCTTTTCAGAAGTTGTAGCCTTTAAACCAATATTAGATTTTGAAATTTTTAAAATCTCAGACAAACTATCAATAATATTATTTCTATGAGGACTTATTTTAGGTGATTCACAAATTATAGTTGCATCAACATTGCAAATCTCAAGATTCATTTCATGAATTTTTTCTAAACAAAAATTAATTATCTCCTTGCTATCAAGACCTTTATTGGAAGGATCTTTGTCTGAGAAGAATATTCCTATATCTCCTAGAGCTGCAGCACCTAGGATAGAGTCTGCAATTGAATGAAGGAGAACATCACCATCTGAGTGAGCTTCAATTGCATAATCGCATTGAAGCATATAGCCCCCTATAGTAAAACCTGCTCCAGGTTTATAGGTATGTAAATCAAAGCCACTGCCAACTCTTGAGTTTAATTTTCTTAGAAGATTTAAATCATGATTATAGGTAATTTTAATATTTGAGGCTTTGCCTTCTATTTTTGACACATGATAACCTTGGGATTCCATTACAAACGACTCATCTGGAACATCAATCTTTTGATCAATAAGATAAGCCAATGAGGACTTTAATTTATTTAATTTTGATATTTGGGGAGTTTGTACTAAGTAATAGTCTTGTTTATTTATAGTTTTATTGGATTTACTCTCCTTAATAGAATCGACAATTGGTTTGTAGAAAAAAGAGCAGTCTGATTTAGAGCTGGTTATCTTTTCATATATTGTGACTAAATCTTTAGCAGTTATATTTGGTCTTGCTGCGTCATGAGTAATAACATAATCATAATTTTCATTAGTTTCATTTAAAGCATTTAATACTGATATGGCTCTAGTCTCACCGCCCTCAACTATTTCTACTTTCTCGTTGTCAAAAAAATTTTGTTCTTTAATAAAATTATCTGATTTTGAAACTGCAATTAATATTTTTGATATAAATTTAGATTCTAGAAAGGGTTTTATTGTTTTCTCTATAACAGATTGGCCATCTAGATACTCATATTGTTTTGGAATATCGCTCTGAAATCTTTCACCAATTCCTGCTGCTGGAATTATTGCTAATACTTTATCTGTCATCTTTAGATTCGTCTTCGTCCTTGAAAGATATAAACTCTTCATCAGGATATACTAAGTTCAATTTTTCTCTAGCAAAATTTTCTACATGTTCATTTGATTTTTGTGCATTCTCAATCTCAAATTCTAAAATATCATTTTGTTTTTTTAGTTCATTGTTTTGTTCTTGTTGAAGGTTGTTTTCGTCAAGTATTTGAGTTTTCTTTTGATAAGAGTTTTCCTCAAAGAAAATACTGTTTAGCAACATAATTA
>CACEDQ010000016.1 GCA_902558375.1 uncultured SAR86 cluster bacterium | reverse complement strand
AATTAGCAAAAGAAAACGGAGTAAAAGTTCTTTTTGAATCTGCAGTTTGCGCTGGAACCCCAATTATAAAATTATTAAAAGAAGAGTTAGCTGCAAATAGAGTTTCAAAGATTTCAGGGATGCTAAATGGCACATCTAATTTTATCTTATCAAGTATGGAAGAAGGTGCTGAATTTGATTCAACTCTTGAATTGGCTCAGAAAGAAGGATATGCAGAACCTGATCCAACCTTTGATATTGAAGGTATGGACGCCGCACACAAGATTGGTATTTTATCAGCTCTAGCCTTTGGAACAACTTTACCTCCAGAAGATTTTTATGTTGAAGGCATCACAAAAATAGAAAAAAGTGATTTTACATATGCAATGGATATGGGTTACACCATTAAACATCTTGCGGTAGCTAAAGTTGACGAAAATCTTCTAGAGCTTAGGGCGCATCCTGCATTAATAAAGCTTGATTCACACCTTGCTAACTTAAAGGGTGTAAGAAATGGTATGGAGATAGATACGGACTTAATTGGAAAAATACATATAGCAGGCTCAGGAGCTGGACAGGAGTCAACTGCTTCTGGATTAATTTCAGACCTTATTAATTTAGCAAATTCAAAAGCTATAAATGATCAACCTGAAAACAATAATATTACTTCATATAAAGTCTCAGAATTTTCTGAACTTGTCTTTCAATATTATTTTTATATAGAAGCAGAAGATAAACCAGGTGTTATGGCATCAATAACATCTTTAATGGCATCAAAACAAGTAGGAATTGAATCAATTGTTCAAAAAGAAGAATTAGATGAAAATTGCGTTCCTATAATATTAATAACTGATCCATTTAAAGAAAGCGATCACTCAGAACTACACAAAGAGTTATTAACTATAGAATCGGTTAAAAATATAAGATCTATTAGAATAGAATCTAACTAATAATGTTATTTCACAGCACAAGGGGTAAGGACCACAACAGAACATTTGAGGATGTTCTTATGCAGGGTTTAGCTGCAGATGGGGGTTTATTTATGCCCGATGCTTGGCCACAAGTCGATATTGAGAAAATAAAAACTCTTGATAGTTTTATTGATGTGGCCAAATGTATAGTTCCTTTATTTACAAAGTCCTCTTTCTCAGATGATGAGGTCTTGGAACTACTTGATGATACTTGGCATGACTTTTCTAAAGAAAATTTTGCTGCTATACATAAGCTTGATGATACAAAATCTATTTTAGAGTTATTTCATGGACCTACAGCAGCCTTTAAAGATTTTGGACTCCAATTAGCTGCAGCATTTTTTAATAAATCATTATTAAAACAAAATAAAACGGCAATAGTACTAGGTGCAACTTCAGGAGATACTGGATCTGCTGCTATTGATGCGTGTAAAAGATTTGATTCTATTAAAAGTTTTATTCTTCTTCCGGATGGAAATATGTCAGAAGTTCAAAGAAGACAAATGACCACAGTTGATAGTCCTAATGTTTTTACATTAAGAGTTAACGGAACATTTGATGATTGTCAGGATATTGTCAAAGAAGCTTTTAGTGAAAGGTCTTTTCTCAAAGACGATCAATTTTTATTAGCTGTTAATTCTATTAATTGGGTAAGAATTATTGGCCAAATTTGTTACTATTTTTATGCCTCATTAAAAACCAATCAACTGAGAGAGCCTCTCAATTTTTCCATTCCAACTGGAAATTTTGGAAATGTATTTGCTTGTTATTCAGCATACAAAATGGGTATGCCTTTAAATAAAATATTGGTAGCTGTAAATGATAATAATATCCTGCATAGATTTTTTTCAGATAATGATTATTCAAAATCTAAAGTATCAGAAACTCTTTCACCTAGTATGGATATAAGTATTGCAAGTAATTTTGAAAGATTGCTTTATGATTTTTATGCAGAAAGAAACTCGTCAATTTGCGATCAGTTTTATAGAAACTTTCCTAAAACTCCAATTAATCTAGAAAAACACATGTGGGAAAAATCTAAGGATCTCTTTATGAGTTACTCAGTCGATGATATTTCTACAGTTAAAGCAATGAAAGATACTTATGCTTCTTATAATTATTTAATTGATCCCCATACAGCTGTAGCAATTGAAGCAGTTGATAAAATTAATGAAAAACTTAATGGAAACACATTAATTCTATCTACAGCTCATCCAGCTAAATTTCCTGAAATTATTAAGGATGCAGATTTAGAATTATCAGAAATACCCAAGACTCTTTTAGATGTATATAATTTAAAAGAAAGAGCTACACATATGCCAGCATCCAGAGAATTAATTTTTGATTTTATAATTAAGAATAATTTATAAAATGGATTCCTCAGAACTTAAGAATAGCCTCAATGATCTTAAAATACGCCTAGATGAGATTAAGGATGGTGTTTTTGACATTGACTCCAAAGAAAAACGACTTAAAGAAATTGAGAGCGAGCTTTCTAAAGAAGAAATTTGGTCAGATTTAGATTTATCCCAAAAAATTAGTAAAGAAAAAACAGCTCTTGAAAAAACATTAAATTCATTCAAATCCGTTGAAGAAAAAGTTACTGATGGTCTTATGTTCATTGATATTGCTGAAGAGGAGGGAGATGATAAATCTATATCTGAAATATTCGAAAGCTTCCAAAGTTTAGAAGAGTCTGTTGTTGAGCTTGAGTTTAGTAAGATGTTTACAAATAAAATGGATTCCGCATCGGCTTATGTAGAAATTCAATCTGGATCAGGAGGTACTGAAGCTCAAGATTGGGCTGAAATGTTACTCAGAATGTATACAAAGTGGTCTGAAGGCCGAGGTTTTAATTCTGACTTAATTGAAATTTCTCATGGCGATGTTGCTGGCATTAAATCTGCAACATTGCATGTAAGCGGTGAATATTCTTATGGTTGGTTGAGAACTGAAACAGGAATACATAGATTGGTTAGAAAATCACCCTTTGACTCTGGCAGCAGAAGACATACATCTTTTGCATCTGTTTTTATTTCTCCTGAAGTTGATGACTCTATTGAAATAAATATAAACAATGCTGATATAAGAGTTGATACATACAGAGCATCAGGTGCTGGAGGTCAACATGTTAATAAAACTGATTCAGCGGTGAGACTGACTCACATACCAACTGGAGTTGTTGCCCAATGCCAAAGTGATAGATCTCAGCATAAAAATAAAGAAAATGCCCTTAAACAATTAAAATCTAAGTTATACGAGTTAGAATTACAAAAACAAAACCAAGAAAGACAAGAATTGGAAGAAAGTAAATCGGATATAGGTTGGGGAAGTCAAATAAGATCATATGTTTTAGATCAATCTAGAATAAAGGATCTAAGAACTGGTTATGAAACAGGAAATACATCGGCGGTTCTAAATGGTGATCTCGATGAGTTTATGAAAGCAAGTCTTAAAGCGGGAGTATAAATGGCTGAAGAAAATATTGGTGGAGAAGAGGGTATTATTGAAGAAAGAAGAAAGAAACTTCAACTCCTTAGAGATAAAGATACAGCATATATAAATGACTTTTTAAAAGAGCATTATGCTCATGATCTTCATGGTCAATATGATGAGCTTACAAAAGAAGATCTAGAATCAAAAAATGTTGATAATATTTCTGTTGCTGGAAGAATTGTACTCATGAGGGTAATGGGTAACGCGAGTTTTGCAACCATAAGAGATTCTAGTGGCGATATTCAGGTTTATGTGAGTAAAAATACTGTAGAAATTGATATATATGAAGATTTTAAAACTTGGGATTTAGGAGACATTGTTGGCGTTAAAGGAAAATTATTTAAAACAAAAACAAATGAGCTAACAATTGAGGCTAGTGTGGTTAGCTTGATTACAAAATCAATAAGACCTATGCCTGACAAATTTAAAGGTCTTGCTGATATTGAGACAAGATATAGACAAAGATATCTTGATTTAATGAGTAATGAAAACCAGAAGCAAGTATTTTTAAATAGGTCAGCTATTATTGAATCATTAAGAGAGTCTCTTAAAGATAGAAATTTTGTTGAAGTAGAAACACCAATGATGCATCCAATACCAGGCGGTGCTGTGGCAAGACCATTTGTTACTAAACATAATGCTTTAGATAGAGAGTTATTTTTAAGGATAGCTCCTGAGCTTTATTTAAAAAGACTTTTAGTAGGTGGTTTCGAGAGAGTTTTTGAAATTAATAGAAGTTTTAGAAACGAGGGCTTATCAACAAAACATAACCCAGAATTTACTATGCTTGAGTATTATGAGGCTTTTACGACTCTAGAAAATACCATTGAATTTACTGAAAACATGATCAAAAAAGCATGTGAGCTTATTAATAATTCATTAAATATATCTTGGGGAGAGGATCAAATTAATCTAGCAAAATTTAGAAAAGCAAAACTTGCCGATCTAGTTTTAGAACATAATGATTCAATTAGTGAAGAACAAATAGAAAAAATGGGTGGCAAAGAATTGCTTGAATTATTTGAATCAAGTGTAGAAGAAAATTTAATTGAACCAACTTTTGTCATTGGTTATCCTGTTGAAGTTTCACCTCTTTCAAGAAGAAATAATGACAATCCAGAAATAGCTGATAGATTTGAACTATTTATTGGTGGTAAAGAAATAGCTAATGGCTTTTGTGAATTAAATGACCCAGATGATCAAGCTGACAGATTTAGAGAACAAGTCAAAGCCAAAGATACTGGCGATAAAGAGGCTATGTCATTTGATGAAGATTACGTAACTGCACTAGAGCATGGAATGCCACCTGCAGTTGGAGTGGGTATTGGAATTGACAGATTGGTAATGATGATTACGAACCAAACATCAATAAGAGATGTTATTTTATTCCCTCAATTAAAATCTTAAGAATTACCTGAAGGTATGTCTTTGTATGGCATTCCCTTATCGGCTCTCGCATCTTGAGGAAGTCCAAGCACTCTTTCTGCAATGATATTCTTGAGAATCTCATCAGTACCACCAGCAATTCTTAATCCAGGAGCGCCAAGCCAAGCATTCTGAAAGCTTTGTATTTCAGGATCATCTGTTTTTAACATACCGGCCATATCAAGCGAGTCCATCCCAAAGGCACCAATATTTTGTAATTTATTTGCACTAACTATTTTAGTTATTGAAGCTTCTGGCCCAGGTGTTTCACCCCTTGATAATGCAGACATAGTTCTGAGTTTAGTATTTTTTAATCCATTAGCTTCACAGTACCAATCTGCAATAGATGATCTTACTGATTTGTTATTTATGAGAGGCTCACCAGAATCATCTTGTTTTTTTGCCCATCTAAAAGCATCTTGAACATCAGCTCCATTAGCATCACCAACAGCAAGCCTTTCGTTCATAAGGGTTGTTATGGCAACTTTCCACCCATCTCCAACATTTCCAAGCCTTTGAGAGTCAGGTATAACAACATCAGTAAAATAAACTTCATTAAAACTTGAACCGCCTGTAATTTGTTTAATTGGTTTTACTTCAATGCCAGGAGATTTCATATCTAAAAAGAAAAATGTCATTCCTTTATGTTTTTCAAGATTAGGATCATGCCTAACAACTAAAATGCCATAATCTGAAAAATGTGCTCCAGAGGTCCATACTTTTTGACCATTAATAATCCAATTATCCCCATCTTTTACAGCTTTACTTCTCAACCCTGCAACATCTGAGCCTGCTGATGGCTCTGAAAAAAGCTGGCACCAAATTTCTTTTCCTTCTGCCATTGGTGGAAGATATCGAGCTTTTTGTTCTTCTGTTGCATATTCCATCATCACTGGACCTGCCATACCTAGACCAATTTCAAAAATACCTTTCGGGACATTAAATTTTGATTCTTCTTCAGCCCATATGATTCTTTCGATTGCAGATGCACCGATGCCACCAAATTCTTTAGGCCAATGTAACATAGCCCAACCTGCATCATATTTCTTTTTTTGCCAATCTTTTGCAACTTGTAAAAAATCAATATTGGCAAATTCATTTTTTTCAACACCTGTTTTAAGTTGAGCATTTTTTTCTAGCCAATCTCTGCAGGTTTTTCTAAATTTTGCTTGTTCGGGAGTATCTTTAAAATCCATAATTTTCCTAGTTAATGTTTGATTGTTCTAAGTTAGAAACAAGTTTCTCTTTCCAGTTAGCAAGTGAACCTATATTTAATGAAAGCAATTTTGATCTTTTGTAAAAAAGATGACAATCATACTCCCATGTAAAACCATTTCCTCCATGAGTTTGAATATTTTCTTTTGAACATAACTCATAAGCTTTTGTTGCACTTACTCTTGCTGTTGCTGCAGCAACTGGTAAATCTGAAGATTCTGATGACAATGCCCATGCAGCATAGTAAGAATTAGATTTAGCCAAAGTCAAAGCAACATACATATCTGCTAACTTATGTTTAATACCTTGATAAGAGCCAATTGGCTTTCCAAAAGCATATCTTTCATTAGCATAATTAACTGCCATGTCTAATGCAGCTTGCGAACCCCCAATTTGCTCAAAGCTAAACAATACAGCTGCTTGATTAATAATCGATTCGTATAAAATCCAACCATTACCTTCATCTCCAATGAGTGAACTTGGAGCTTGTTCCATTTCTATGGAATAGTGGCCTCTACTACCATCAATATTTTCAATTTGATTGATTGAGACTTCTTTGCAAGATAAATCAACTAGCCTCAAATCTATTCCTTTTGAAGATTTACAGACAATAATTGAATGAGTTGCAGCCTCACAATCAGGGACTGCAATTTTTGTACCTACAATTAATTCATTCGAAACTTCAGTTTTAATATTATTATTTGTTGGAGCTAAAAAATCTTCAGTAACTGCTAACGTACCGACAACTTCTCCAGTTACTAGCTTGGGTAGTATTTCCTTTTTAAGTTCCTCACTACCATATTTAATTAAGGCCTCAGTAAACAAATAAACTGATGACGAGAAGGGGACTGGTGCAAGATATCTACCTAATTCTTCAGCAATTACGCATAGTTCAAGATGGCCAAGGCCTAATCCTTCATATTCCTCAGGAATTCTAATGCCCGTCCAACCTAATTCAATTATTTTTTGCCATAAATCATTATCAAACGATTCTGAGCTCTCTAATATTCCTCTTGATCGTTTTACACTTTCCTCCTTTTCAAGAAATTTTTTTGCTTCACTTTGAAGGAATTTTTGATCATCCGAAAAATCTAAATTCATATAAACCCTTTGATAGTTGTTATAAAATATAATAGGACGATAATTTAACGACGCTACTGCAGAAAAATATAGCATAAAGCGATAATTTTTACATTTAAATGAAAAAAGATATAAGACCGGATAAAACATCACCAGCATACTTAAAAAAAACAAAATCTGGAGGCTTATTTGTAGGCTTTCTTTATGTTCTATTATTTATGAGTATTTTAGGTCTAGGAATTTGGCAAAGCTTTGAATCTAGTTATACAGAATCTAAAATAAAAACAAATGAAGATAGGTTAGCTGTTATTGAAGAGCAAATGAATATAGCTGATGAGGTTAATAATGACTCTTTGACCGATATATCATCTTCTATTCAATTTCTTGATAAAGAAGTGCGAAAGCTTTGGGATTTGAGTAACAAAAGAAATAAAGTGAATATAACAAAACTACTGGCATCTACAGAAAAACTTGAAGCTTCCATAACAAATATAAATAAGTCTATGAAAAGTTATCAAAAAGATTTATCTAAAAATATAAATAACATAAACAACCTCCAGTCATCGGTAAAAAAAATAGACGATATTCAATTGGCATTGAAGAGCATTGAAACACAATTAATGTTAGTCGATGATTCTGTAAAAGCTCTTAATAACTATAAAAAACAATTAAACCAGTCAATTTTAGAAATTCAAACAGAATTAACAATAATGCAAGAACCTGAAGATTTGCAGCAGTCTTCAAATTGACAATATTGGAATAAGTGTTAGTTTTATAACTATATGAATAGGACTATATTACAAATATTTCTTCTATTAGCCTTTATTCCTCTGGCTATTTTAGTTGGTTATGGTGTTTTAGTTATTGCGCCCATTTTTTGTTGTTTTCTTGCAATCAATTCCTATAAATTCAAGAACTATAGAGAGATGTATTTATGGATGGGTGTGGGAGTCTTGTCATTCTTTTTAGCCTTGTATATGCTTGGTGTATTATGATTTTAATAAGAATTATGATTTTTTGTGTAGCAGCGTTAGCAATGATTGCTGGAATAACTACTATGGTTTCACCAGATGTAAATACTATCTTTCTGCCCATAGTGGTTGAAGGTATACAAGAATCGCATTTCGCTAGATCTTATGCTGGGTTCGTTGCAGCAGTTGGCTATTTAGCCATGAGGTTTTTATATTCCTCATCAAAAGTTCAAGTTGGCACTGTGGTATTGTATATAGTCTTTGTAATGATGATCTCAAAAGTCTTCAGTTTTATATATGACGGATATACAACTGTTGCCATCATATCTTTTGTTATGGGTATTGTTTTGGCAATAGGCTTATATTACCTTCAAAAAGTAAGAAAAAATCAACTTGATTATAATTTATAAATTTTTTAATTAATCTTCCCATAAAATATTAATAGTCTATATAATGCTTCCATCCGGGGATGTGGTGGAACTGGTAGACACGCTTGGCTTAGAACCAAGTGCCGCAAGGCGTGGGGGTTCGACTCCCTCCATCCCTACCAAATTAAGTTGAAAAGTTTACAAAATTAAATTTCTATATATACTAACCACCGATGAATAACTATTTAACACAAGAAAGACGGGTTTCAGCTTTGTAGCTGGATCTATCCTATTGTGAATTAGACCCAGCTTATGCTGGGTTTTTTTTATTTTAAAAAAAGTAATTATGAAAAATTTTATATCTACAACAGACTGGACAAAACAGGAGCTTCAAGACATTTTGGATTACGCAAAAGATCTTAAGATTAACAGGTTTAATAATGTATTAAAGAATAAATCTGTAGCTCTCTTATTTTTTAACCCATCAATGAGAACAAGAACCAGTTTTGAATTGGGTGTTCAGGAACTTGGTGGATATGCTGTAGTCCTTCATCCTGGAAAAGATGCATGGCCCATTGAATTTAAGCTCAACTCTATTATGGATGGAGATTCTGAAGAGCACATAATAGAAGTTGCAAAAGTACTTTCAGATTACTGTGATTTAATTGCAATAAGAGCATTCCCTAAATTTATTAATTTAGAAGAAGATTTATCTGACAATCTAATTAAGAGTTTTGCAAAATATGCTTCTGTTCCAGTTATTAATATGGAAACTATTTCTCATCCCTGCCAAGAATTAGCACATATTCTTACAATGCAAGAAAATTTAGGCGATCTTACTGGTAAAGATTATCTTTTAACTTGGACATATCACCCAAAACCTTTGAATACAGCTGTAGCAAATTCTTCTTTATTAATTGCAAGTAAATTTGGCATGAACGTAAAGTTATTATGCCCATCAGAAGAATATATTCTTCATGAGAATTATATTAATGAAGCAGAAAAGAATTGTGCATCAAATAATATGAAATTTGAAATCACACATGATATAGATTATGGCTATGGAAATGCAGATATTGTTTATGCAAAAAGCTGGGGTTCTCTGTCTTACTACGGCAATCCTGAAAAAGAAAAACTTGTTAGAGATAACTTTAAACACTTTATAGTAGATGGAGAAAAAATGTCAAAAACAAATAATGCTCTATTTAGTCATTGTTTGCCGTTAAGAAGAAATATCAAAGCAACCGACGAAGTAATGGATTCAGATTATTGTGTTGCTATTCAAGAGGCAGGCAATAGAATGCATGTTCAAAAATCACTACTTTCAACTTTACTAAAGGAATAATAAAAATGAAAAAGATTGTTTTAGCATTTTCTGGAGGATTAGATACTAGTTTTTGTGTCCCATATCTTATTGATAAAGGTTTTGAAGTTCATACTATCTTTGTTAATAGTGGAGGCACATCTGCAAATGAAGAAAAAAAAATATCAAAGAGAGCATATGAATTAGGAGCAAAAAAACATATAAATGTGAGCATTGAGACAAGTCTATGGAATGAGATAATTAAACCATTGGTTTGGTCTGGGTCTTTATATCAGGATAAATATCCAGCACTTTGTTCTGACAGGTATCTTATTGTTTCAGAAGCAATAAAGCTTTGTAAGAAATTGAATACAAAATATATTTCTCATGGCTGCACAGGTATGGGTAATGACCAAGTTAGATTTGATTTATCTATTCAAGCATTTGGAAATTACAAAACAATTACACCAATCAGAGAAATACAGAATAAAGTTAGTGATGTAAGAGGATATGAGCAAGAATATCTTAAGAACAAAGGGTTTAAAGTCTCTACTCTTCATACAAAGTATAGTATTAATGAAAATCTTATGGGCGCTACTGTTTCTGGTTCAGAGATTGATGATTGGAAGGAGCCATCAAAAGAAAGTTATATACTTTGTAATACGCCAGATAAATATCCATCAAAACCCAAAAAGCTCGAAATAGAATTCTCTAAAGGTGAGGCTAAAAAAATAAATGGTAAATCCATGAAAGGACCTAATTTATTAAGAATGCTAAATAAAATAGGCGGTAAATATGGAATTGGAAGAGAGTTATTTGCTGGAGATACTATTATAGGTATCAAAGGTAGATTTCTTTTTGAATCGCCAGGTATATCTATTTTACAAAGGTCTCATAGAGCATTAGAAGAGGCTATTTTTACTGACAAACAAAATAATTTTAAGCCGCTAATTGGTAAAAGATGGGTAGAGCTTGTTTACGGTGGCTTTTATTTTGATCCTTTAACTAAAAATCTTGAAAATTTTCTTGAAGACATTCAAAAATCAGTAACCGGAAAAGTAACAGTGCTTTTAAATGCTGGAAAGGTTGAGGCTGTTGCAGTTGATTCTAAAAAGATTTTATTAAGTAAGGATGCTGTATATGCTCAGTCTGCATCGTGGGGTGTTGAAGAGTCAGCAGGCTTTATAAAGCTGCTTGGAAAAAGTACATCAACATGGACAGAAATCAATAAAAAATAATTGAAAATGAAGAAAAGTTATAAAAAAGATACTATCTTAAAGCTTCTCAGTAGCATGAGTAGTGAAAAAGAAATTAGAAAGTATCTAGATAGGTTTTCTTCCGATGATTATAGATTTGCTTTAATAAAAGTTGGTGGTGCAGTCATTCAAAGCGATCTTGAAAACTTAGTTTCATCATTAGCTTTTTTAAATGAAGTTGGTCTAAGACCAATAATTGTCCATGGTGGAGGGCCTAAGTTATCTGAGGAACTCAATAAAAGAAAAATTGAATTTTCTTTTTTAAACGGCCAAAGAGTAACTACAAAAGACGTGTTAGATGTAGCTTATGAAATTTTTAGTGGCGAGAATAAAAAAATTGTATCTGCCCTTAATGATCAACATGTAAATGCAATCCCAGTTATAGGTGATATTTTTAGTTGTAATATTGAGAATAAAGATCTGGGTTATGTTGGTCAGATAAAAGAAACTAATTCTAATAAAATCAAAGATATTATTTCCTCTGGAGGTATACCTGTTATTGCACCAATTGGGTATACAGAAGAGCATCAATTAGTAAATATTAATGGAGATAAAGCTACCCTGGCTTTGGCAAAAGAAATAGTTCCAGATAAAGTTATTTTCTTAAGTGAAATAGGTGGTATTTTTGATGGTAACGATCAGTTAATTTCTAATATCAATATTAAAGATGACTATAACAACCTCATGAGTCAGGACTGGCTTCACTCAGGAATGAAATTAAAATTAGAGCAGATTAAATTATTATTAGATTCCCTTCCAAGTAATAGTTCTGTATCTATAACAAAACCTCTCCATCTTAATAGAGAGCTATTTACTGATGCTGGATTTGGTACTCTAGTTAAAGCCGGACACCAAATAAATAAATTAAAATCTTTAAATAATGACCAGAATAATGCTTTAGTTTCAATACTAGAATCCGCTTTTAAAGGAACTTTAAGTAAAAATTATTTTGAAAATGATGATAAAGAATTTTACATAAGTGAATGTAACAGATCTTCCATAGTTATAACTACCTTCAAAGATATTGCATACATGGATAAGTTTGCTGTGATTAATTCAGCAAGAGGAGAGGGTCTTGGAAACGCTATGTGGAATAAAATGCTTTCTGAGCATAAGAAAATCTTTTGGAGATCAAGAGCAAGTAATGCAATAAATAATTTTTATAAAGACGTCTGTGATGGCTTTCAAAAATCTGATGAATGGAATATTTTTTGGATTGGTATTCATGACTTAGATGAACTTACTGCATGTATTAATTATGCTGTAAATCAACCAGCAACAATTTCATATGAAAACTAGTTTTAACATTTCTATTCTTGGTGGTAGGGGCTATGTTGGTCAAGAGATAATTAAGATTATCAATAACCATCCTAATTTTTTTATTTCAGATATTTACTCCAAAACTTCACAAGGGAAGTTGGTTGATGATTACACCAAATCAAAGAGTCTCACCTATAAACTATTAGACAGTCCAGATAAATTAGATTTTACAGATATTGATATTGTAATTATGGCTTTATCAAATAATGAATCTTCAAATTATATTAAAAGCATTGAAGAACATGATTCTAATATTATGATTATTGATATTAGTGCTGATTATAGATTTGACGATGGATGGGCATACAAATTGCCAGAGGTATCTGCTCAAACTAAAGACAACAGGATTAGCAACCCAGGTTGTTATGCATCTGCAATACAATTTTCTTTATTTCCAATAAAGCATCTAATAGATGGGAAAGTAAGTTGTATGGGTATTTCAGGCTATAGTGGCGCAGGCGCAACTCCAAATGAAAAAAATGACCCAAATAACCTTGAAGGAAATATTATTCCATATTCATTATCTGGGCATATTCATGAAAAAGAGGTAATAAGGCACTGTTACGAAGAAATATCTTTTAGCCCTCATGTAGCTAATTTTTTTAGAGGCATTCTTATAACCTCTCATATTCAGCTAACTAAAAAATCATCAAGTTCTGAAATATATGAACTTTATAAGAGCTTTTATAAAGATAAAAAACTTATACAAGTGATAAAGGAAATACCAATGATTAATAAGGTATCTAATAGTCATTATGTATATATTGGTGGCTTTGAAGTAGATGAAAGTGGATATGGCTTAACTGTATGCTGCACTTTAGATAATTTATTAAAAGGTGCTGCTACACAAGTAATACAAAACCTAAATCATGCTTGTAGTCTTGATGAATTAACAGGAATTAATTATGAATAAAAAAATATGGAACACTTCAGGTGTAAAAGTATCAGACGAAATATCTTCATTTTTAGCCGGTGAGGACATAGAGCTTGATAATTCTATTTTTATATATGATATCGATGCAACTATCGCCCATATTAAAGGGCTCCAATCAATCAATATTTTAAAAAAAAATGAATTTAATAGACTCAATAAATCATTAAAGGAGCTAAGAAAGAGATTCTTAGATGGCTCTTTTAAACTGACTAAAAAGTATGAAGATTGCCATTCTGCTATTGAATTTTATTTAACTAAAGAATTAGGAGATCTTGGAAAGAAAGTTCATACAGGCAGAAGCAGAAATGACCAAGTTCTTGTAGCTATGAGACTGTTTGCAAAAAATAATCTACAGGATTTTAAAAAACTAAATCAATCTATCGCTGAAACATTTTTACAAATGGCAAATAAATATGAGCATATTCCTATGCCTGGATATACTCATCTCCAAAGAGCAATGCCTTCTTCATGGGGTTTATGGTTTAGTTCTTATGCCGAGTCATTTATCGATAATATAGATTTAATTAATAGCACCATTGACTGGATAGACTCAAACCCTCTTGGCAGCGCTGCCGGCTATGGAGTTGCTCTTCCTTTGGATAGAAAAACGACAACAAAGGAATTAGGATTCAAAAGAATGCAATTAAATAGCTTATATACTCAAAATAGTAGAGGTAAGTATGAGATGCAAGTTATCAATACTTTAAAACAATCTATGCTTGATGTAAGAAAGTTTGCATGGGATATGAGCCTTTTTATGTCGCAAGAGTTTAATTTATTAACTATTGATAAAGCATATTTAACTGGTTCTTCGATTATGCCAAATAAACACAATCCTGATGTTATTGAGATTCTAAGAGCTAATTACTCTATTTTAGCTGGTCAAGCATCAGAGTTGGAAAACATCATATCTCTTCCAAGTGGTTATCATAGAGATCTTCAATTAACAAAGAGAAGTTTAGTCTCTAGTTTTGATATTTCCTTAAAATCTTTAAGCATACTCCCAAAGCTTATAAAGTCTATCAAAGTAAATAAAAAGAATTCATTAGAATATATTGATAATGAAATGAAAATGACAGACAAGGTTTATTCTTTAGTAAAAGAAGGAACACCTTTTAGAGATGCATATAATAAAGTGAAAAATTCTAATGATTTATCACAATTTATAGAAACAACTAGATCCAATTATTCGGAAGGGTCTCCAGGAAACTTGAAGTTAAATGTCCTTGAAAAAAGGTTATTTAAACAAAGATAATCTTTTAATTAAAAGTTATTATTAACATAAATGATGATACCAATTAGATTTAGGCTAGTCCTAATGTCTTTCCTAGCAGTTTTTATATGCTACATAGATAGAGTTAATATCTCTGTTGCAATCATTCCTATGCAAGAGCAATTTGGGTGGAGTGAAGCTCAAACAGGCATCATTTTTTCAATTTTTTACATCGGATATGTTCTTACAATGATACTTGGAGGAATTTTAGCTGATAAATATGGCGGCAAGACTGTTCTAGGAGTAGGAGTATTACTCTGGTCAATATTTACAATGCTCACTCCTTTTTTTGCATATAATGGTTTTCTTGCGTTGTTGTTTATAAGAGTCCTGATAGGATTAGGCGAGGGCATCACTTTTCCATCTTGGCATTCTTTGTATGCCAGATGGATTCCATTTAATGAGAGGACAAGGTCGATTGCTATTACTAATAGTGGCATTTCTGCTGGTACTATTTTTGGTTATGTAGTAGCAGCACTAATAATTGCATCATATTCATGGGAGTGGGTGTTTTATTCTTTTGGAATGCTTGGGTTGATCTGGTTCATATTTTGGCATAAAAATTTCACTTCAGATCCTCAGGACCACAAACACATCTCTTCAGAAGAATTGGAATTAATTAAATCAGAAGCTCCAGCAGATTCCAAGGCAAGCAAACTTCCATTACTAAAATTACTTACCAATCTTCCTTTTATAGCAATTACAGTAGCTACGTTTTGTAATAATTGGGCATTATTTACCTTTATTTCATACTTACCTAAATACGTTAATAGTCCCATCTCAACCGGTGGCTTAGGTATTGAATTAGATTCAGCGATATTTATCATAATGATACTTATACCAAGTATTGTTTCAGTTTTAGCTTTAGTTTCTGGAGGTTATTTAGCAGACTCGTTAATTAAAAAAGGGTTCCAAGTATTAATTGTTAGAAAAACTGTAAATACAATAGGCTTTCTTGGTAGTGCAACTTGTCTTTCAATGATTCCATTTCAAGATTCTCATATATCTATTATTGTTTTATTGTCTTTTACGAATGCTTTTAGTGGAATTGCTGTTGGAGGTTTTGGGGTAAATCATGCTGATTTAGGTCCAAAATATACTGGTTCTATTGTTGGCTTTGCAGGTGGTATTGGGATGATAGCTGCGATTATAAGTCCTTTTGTTGCTGGGCTGATATTAGAGCTTACAGGATCATGGTTTTTAATATTTAATATATCTACCTTTGTTTTAGTATTTGGAGGATTATTTTATTTATTTTTTGCTGATACTAAGATTCAATTTGAATAAATTTATTCAGTTATTAAATTCTGAAAATAATTAAAAATATCTTGTTGCTTTCTGTCTCTGGCAGTTGTCCATTCTTTTGTTGAACTGCTATTTAACAAATTGTTATTTTTATCAAATACAAGAACTCTTGGCACTCCTTCTTCTTTTGGGATATTGAAATATTCCATCAAATTCATGTTTATTTCATATCTACCAACATCAATATGAAGAACTTCATAGTGTTTAGCTAAAAACTTTTTAATGGTTGGCAAATTAAAAGTTCCAGCTAGTACTCTGCAATCACCACACCAATTACCACCAAAAATAATTATTGGTTGCTTTGAGCTACTTATAGTTTTGTTTATAAATTTTTGAATATCTTTCTCTGTATATTCTTTTTTATTATAGGGAAGGGGAAGTGGCATTTTTAATACCTCATCTTTTGGAAGCTCAATATAATCTGCCTCTATATTCATACAAAATGCTAAAAAAAATGAAAAAAAGATTTTTTTAATTAACTTCATTGTGATAATTTTATATTACAACCAGCTAACAAAAAAGGAGTACAAAAATGATAATGCTTAATAAATTTTATTTAGTTTTTATGGGACTTACATATTTTGCTATTGGTTCTTGGGCAATAATAGACCCTGGTTTCACAGATGCTGTTGGCTTACAAGTTACATCAGATATTGGTTATTCAGAAATAGCTGGAATATATGGGGGTTTAAATCTTTGCATTGGATCTATGTGTTTAATTGGCTTATTTAAAGATTATGTTGGAATATTCTCTATTAAGTTTTTAACTTTTCTAACTGGTTCTATTGCTTTTGGCAGAATAATCTCTTCAGCACTTCCAAACATGCCTGGCTTTTTTAATACATTCTTTATCTTTGAGGTTTGTGCCTGCTTAATTGGATTATTGTTGATAAACTCAACAAAAAAATCAGACCAGATTGCTTAGTTTTAAAATATACCCTAGGTAGCCAGCAACAAAAATATATCCAGTAAGTTTAATTAAACTCATATTAAACTTCGATGAGGAATATGTTGAAGCAATTAATACAAATAATATTGAAGTAATTAATAAAACAAGAAAGTCTCTAGATAGTATATTTGACTCAAAAGTTACATCTGAAAAAAATGCAATTATTGGAACCACTAATGCAATATTCATAACATTTGAACCAATAACATTTCCAATAACCATATCATTTTTATTTTTAATAATCGCTGATATCGTTGCTGCAAGCTCTGGCAAGCTAGTCCCAATAGCAATAATAGTTAGTCCAATAATTACTTGAGGAACATTTAAGATGGTGGCTATTTTTTCTGCATTAATAACAGCATAATTTGATCCAACAATCAGCGCTAGAAGGCCAAGTATTAGAAAAAGTATTGTCTTTGCTAGCTTAATATCTGAATTATCAGACTCATCAACATTGTCGGGAACCCTAAAAAGAAATGTGATATACATAAACGCAGCAAATACAAATAAAAACTCTATACTTTCAGCTTTTGTAATTTTTAAATCTTGTAATCCTAGGCCAAGGACTACTACAGCCAAGATAAAAGGAATAAATTGGATTGGGTTTGTTTTTTTTGGTTGCA
>CACEDQ010000015.1 GCA_902558375.1 uncultured SAR86 cluster bacterium | reverse complement strand
TCTTTTTATCCTCAAAATTTATTATTATTTGGTTTAACTTTTTATGTGATAGTTCGGCAATGTATGAATCAAAGTCATGTTCATCTGGAACAGGATATTCAGGAAGAAAATATCCTTCAGTATGAAGAGAGACATTACATTTTTTTGCAACTTCATTTGTATTTTTTATAAGCTCATCAAAATCAAGAAATAAATTACACATTTCATTAGGGGATTTAAAATACTGCTCACTAGAAAAAGGTTTTTCTCTATTAGGATCATTCAAAGTTCTTCCAGTGTTAATACATACTTTAGTTTCGTGAATCTCATAATCATTTTTTTCAGAAAAAAGAACGTCGTTTGTAGCAATTAAAGGAACTCCTTTTGAATTAGAGATTGGAAGTATATTTGTCAAAAATTCCTGTTCATCTGGTCTATTAGTTTTTTGAATTTCTATAAAGAAATCTTCTTTAAATAATTCTAAAAATTTATCAATACGATTGGCTGCCTCATCAATTTTTTTCCTTTTTATGAGCTCAAATAAATGACTATCTTTTCCGCCAGAAATTACGATTACATCATTTCTAAATTCCTCGAGATCATTGAAGTTAAGTATTGGAGTTTGATATGAATAATTATTGTGAGCTTTGGAAATCGCTCTCATTAGATTTTTATGCCCATTGTTATTTTTAGCCAAACATAAAAGTTCATGCGATGAGTCATCATCATCAAATATAACCCTTATTGATGATCCAGATATTGGCTTAATCCCAGCACTTTCACATTTGTTAAAAAATTTAACCATTGCAAACATATTAGACTTATCAGTTAAAGCAAGTGAGGGAACTGAATGTTTGGTTGCACAATCAACCAGCTGATTTATTGTTAATAGTCCTTGAGTAATACTATATTCAGATGAAACTCTTAAATGAGAAAATGTTTTTTCCATAATACTAGACAATAACTCCTTTAAATGTTTTTCTGTGAATTGGAGTTATGCCATGTTTTTTTATTGCAGCTTTATGCAATTTTGTGCCGTAACCCTTATGACTCGAAAAATAAAAATTAGGATATTTTTTATCAAATTGCATCATTAAATCGTCTCTATAAACTTTTGCAATAATTGAGGCTGCGCTTATTTCATCTACAATAGAATCCCCACCAATTATTGTTTGAGTATCTATATCTATATCAGGTTTATGTATTCCATCAACAAGAACCTTACCTGGTTCAACAGATAGGTTTAGTATAGCCCTTTTCATTGCTAATAAAGAAGCTTGAAGAATATTAATACTATCTATTTCTTCTACAGATGCAGATCCAAAAGAGAAATAAGAATTTTGCATTATGGATGAAGATAATTCTTCTCTTTTCTTCTGTGAAAGCTTTTTTGAATCTCTAAGGCCTGGCATTTTGGTTTTTAGAACCACAGCTGCTGCAATCACAGGGCCAGCCAAGCAACCTCTTCCAACCTCATCTACTCCAGCGATAAAAGTCAAAGCTTTAAAATTGCATTTGTGTACTCAGTTTCCTCTGAGCCAATTAATAAGGTTCTTAGATTTTCTGAAAGAGAGTTTAAATGATTTTCATCGATTGATTCGACAGCCTTTAATATTTGCTGGGGGGTGCACTCTTTTTGAATTAGTTCAGGGAACTTTCTTGAGCCTAGCAATAAATTTGGAAGACCTACATCAGCAATCTTCAGCATTCTGGAGATAATAAAATAATTTATTGGATTTGTTCTATAGCAAATAATTGGATGTGCACCAAGTATTGCAGCTTCAAGTGTTGCAGTCCCAGAAGTTACTATAGAGTATTTAGAAATTGATAAAAAATCTCTTGCAGAATCTAAGCTTATTCTTACAGGCAATGAGTTTGGAATAAGATCTTGAATAGTTTTAAAAATTCTTTCATCAGAAGCTGGAATCAGATATTCATATTCTAAATTATTGACTGAATGGATTTTTATGAATTCTATATATATAGGTAGTAAATATTTTATTTCAGAGCTACGACTGCCAGGAAGTATTGAAATATATTTCTTTGAAGGATTCAAATTATATTTCTTCAATACAAGCTCTGGATCTTCTTTTGATAACTTGGAAAATGGATGCCCAATATGAACGCTAGGCAAATTTTTATTTTTGTAATAATCATGCTCGAAATTAAATAAGCACATTGTTAAATCTATATAACGTTTGATATTTTTAATTCTATTTTCTCTCCATCCCCACACTGATGGGCTGACAACTTGGACATTTTTACTAATCTTTCTTTGCTTAAGAATTTTATGGATTCTAATATTAAAATCTGGGGAATCAATACCTATAAAATAATCAATATCATTATCAATAAATAAATTGATCAATTTATTTTGGAGTTTTTTAAGCTTGGAATACTTTTTAAGAGGCTCTATTAATCCCATTACATGTAACTCACTAAAATCAAAAATTGAATTGAGTCCTTCTTTTATTATTTTAGGTCCTCCAACACCAAACAATTCAACATGATGAGTTTTTTTAAGTCCAGAAATAATTTTTGCTCCAAGCCTATCTCCAGAGTATTCTCCTGCAATAATCCCAACTTTTATAATTGGTTTTTGCAAGTGTAGTTACCTCAAAATACCGCGAGACGAATCTTTAATAGATTTTAAAAAAATCTCCAAGTAAGTATCATTAGTTTCAGATTTAAGAATATCTATTTCATTTAATGACTCTTCAAGCTTTAATCCTTTTTTATATAAAATTTTAAAAGCTTTCTTTATAAGATCTATTGATTCAGACGAAATATTATTTCTACTCATTCCAACAGAGTTTAACCCTATTATTCTTGCAGGATTAGATGCAACTTTTACAAAAGCAGGTATATCCATTGTTATTGAAGTGTTCATTCCTGTAAAACAATAATCGCCTAAGCTGCAAAATTGGTGCACTCCGCAAAAGCCACCTATTACAACAAAATTACCAATATCAACATGGCCTGCAATAGCTGCATTATTTGCAAAGACATTGTTGTTACCTACAGAACAATCATGTGCAATATGAGTATATGCCATCAAAAGATTACCATTTCCTATTTTTGTGGTGCCCTTATCTTGAATAGTCCCCCTATGAATGGTTACACCTTCTCTAAAAATATTATTGTTACCAATGATAAGTTTGGTGTCCTCGCCTTTATATTTTTTATCAGGCGTATCTTCTCCAATAGAGGAAAATTGATAAATCAAATTATTTTTTCCAATTACTGTTGAGCCTTTTATTACTGAATGACTTTGAATATTAGTTCCTGATTCAATCCTGACATTTTCACCAATAACACAAAAAGGCCCAATATTAACATCAGAATCAATTTCTGCACTTTCACTAATAATAGAGCTAGGATGAATGCCCATTATGCTTTCCTATCAGCACATAAAATAGTTGCAGTACACACTATTTTGCCCTCAATCTCGGCTCTAGTTTCAAATTTCCAAATACCTCTTTTTTCGCTAACGATTTCACTGAATAAATGTACTTTATCATTAGGTCTGACACGAGATCTAAAACGGACTTTATCAATACCTGCAAAAACATAAATTGATCCATCCTCTGGTGTTTTTTCCATCGTTTTAAATCCTAAAATCCCTGAGGCTTGAGCTAAGGCCTCAACAAGAAGGACACCAGGAAAAATTGGATTATTTGGAAAATGACCTCTGTAAAAATACTCATCAGGTGAATTTTTTAAAATACAATGAACACTTTTTCCAAGCTCAACTTCAATAATTTCTTCAATAAAAAGAAATGGTTCTCTGTGTGGTAAAAACTTTTTTATTTCACTATATTTTTCTAGCACTATTTGCCTCTTTTTTTAATAAAAATCGATGATTTAGCCCAATTGGTATTATCTTGCGCAGGCATTATACCAATATAATTACCAGGTTCTTTGATATCTTTTGTTATTAAGGTATGAGCTCCAACGGTAACATCGTCGCATACTTTTAGGTGCCCTAGCACACCGGAAAGACCTCCCATTTGAAAATTTTTACCAATTATTGATGAGCCTGCTATTGCACAAGAGGCAGCGATTGCTGAATTTTTACCAATCACGACATTGTGAGCTATTTGAATTTGATTATCTAATTTTACACCGTCATGAATTTCTGTATTCGAGAGAGCTCCTCTGTCTACAGAACAACAAGCTCCAATCTCAACATTATTTCCGATAATAAGTTTTCCTAACTGTTCAATTTTTACATATCCATTCTTAGATGGTGCATAACCAAATCCATCAGATCCTAAAACAGTTCCGTTGTGGATTACTGAGTTATTGCCAATCTCAACATCTTGAACGAGTGAACAATTTGATTTAATGATCACATTATCACCAATAATACAGTTGGGTCCAATTACAACATTTGCCTCAATGGATACATTATTTCCAATTGAAGATTCGTCAGAAATAATAGCAGATGGGTGAATGCGTCTATTGCTAATTTCAAAACTATCATTTTTAAACAATGTGCTAACTTTTGCATATGCCAAGTAAGGATCCTCACATAGCAAATAATTTTTTTTATCAGAAATATTAAAAGATTTATGAACTAGAACAGCTTCTGCTTTTGAAGTTTTAAGATGCTTTAAATATTTAGAGTTTGCTAGAAATGTCAGAGACGTACTTGATGCTTTTTCTATAGTATTAAGGTTATCGACAATAAATTTACTATCGCCAATAACCTTTGATCCGGTGTATTCTGCTATTTCGGATAATGTGTACTCGTTATTTACAGACACTACTCAGCTTGAGTATTTGCCTCAGATGCAGCAACGTCTAGCATTGATGTGACATCGTCAGTTAAATCTAAAGCTGGATCGCTAAAAAGTAAAGTTTCATTTTTTTGAAGCAAGATTTTAATCTGCTTTGCTTGGATTAACTCACTTATAATTTTTTGCATAGCAGGTCCTTGTTGAGCAAAAACTTGTTGTGCTGTCTCTTCTTCAGCTTGTCTAAGTTTTCCCATTAAAAATTCTAGATCTTTGCCTTTGTCCTGAATATCTTTTTGCATCTTAGCAATTTCTGCTTGAGATAATGTCTCAAGGTTTTTTTGAAGATTCTCAGCAGTAGCTTGTCTTTCAGCTTGCAAGGACTGAGCTTGTTCAACATTAGCAGCATAATCAGCACTTTCTTGAAGTGCCTTGAAAGCATCTTGCGATGATTGTGTTGCAAAAACAGCATTTCTCATATCAATTACTGCCAAGCCATCTGTAGCATATGCTGGAATAGAGATTAAGATTACTGCTAATAAGTTTAATTTAAATAAATTTTTCATAGTTACCCCTTAATGGTGTGTGATATTTTATATCAATTAGAATACATTGCCTACAGTGAATTGAAATTCCTTAGTTTCTTCATATTTCCCTGCATTAGTAGGTTTTGCAATTGCAAAGCTCATAGGTCCAAAGCCTGTTATCCAAGTGACACCTACACCATATGAATATCTTAAATCATCAATAGATGGTTCATAGCAATTGAATTGATATTCTTTACAATTATCAGAAAAAACATTTCCAAAATCAAAAAAGAAAGCCGATCTCATTGATCTTTGGTCCTCAATAAATGGGAGTCTGAATATAAGCTGAAAACTACCCTCAACTTTTATATTCCCACCAATAGATACACGTTTATTATATTCTGAATTTGCATAGGGATTGTAGTAAGGCGCATCTGCAATACCATCTCCATCTGTATCAATTAAATTAGGGCAAGTGCCGTCTTCATAATTAAACTCATAACATGGCGCTTCTGTGCTTCTTGGCCCAAGTGTATTTGATTCAAAACCTCTTAAGGATCTTGGTCCTCCTGCATAAAAATTTTGAAAGAAAGGTGTTTCTTTGGTTTTTCCATATGCAGTTAAATATCCAAGTTCAATATTAAATCCAAAAATAAAATCTTCATTAATTGGCCTATAGTATTTTTGTCTTATATTTAAACGGGCATAATCTATATCACCACCTGGTATTGTTGAAGACAAACTAACCACAGTTGATGAGCCGCTTGTAGGAAACATTCCTCTGTTAAGAGTAACTCTTTGCCAAGAAGTTTGTATATTCAAAGTTTCAAAGTTGCTGCCTTCTTGATTGATAAAATCCCATATTTCCCTTGCAGGCTGAGTACCAATATCTATATTAGTTTTATCGTAAGTGAGTCCAATATTTACTCGTTGAATATCTGAAATTGGATATCCAAATTGAATTCCAGCACCATAGGAATTACTTAAATAATTGGCAACATTAAATTCTCCATAATCAGTTTTTCTGTAATATATGTTATAACCCAAACTAACTGCATCCTTGGTTGCATAAGGATTAAGATATGAGAGATTATAACTTTCTGAATATATATTTTTATTAACACCAATACCAACTGTGTTGCCAGTTCCAAGAAAATTTTGTTCTTGTAAATTAAAACCTACACTTAAACCAAAATCACTATATCCAATACTTCCGCCGACAGAACCTGTTGTCTCTTCCTCTACTGAATAAATTACATCAATTTGATCATCTGTATTAGGAACAGGGACAGTTTCAACATCTACCTGTTTGAAATAGCCAAGCCTTTCTAGCCTAACTTTACCGGCTTCAATACTATTATTTGATGACCAAGCACCCTCAAACTGTCTCATCTCTCTTCTCAAAACATAGTCTTGAGTAATTTCATTTCCAGTGAATAGTATCTTTCGTGTATAAGTTCTTTTACCTGGTTCGACTGAAAAAATTATTTTTACTTCATTCGTATCCTCATCTATTTCTGGATTCCCTTTAACTTCTGCAAATGCATAACCTCTATTTCCGAGAACATTGGTAAAGAATTCTTCTATAGAAGTTATTTGAGCTTGAGAATATGTAAGATTTGCAAGAGAAGAAATTATTTCACTATATACCTCATCTTCGATAGGCACATCTCCAATAACTTGTGCATCAGAAATGGTGTATTTGTTACCTTCAACGACATTGAAAGTTATAAAAATTTTCTTCATATCTCGTGATAGGCTAATTTGAGAGGATTCAATAGAAAATTTTAAATAACCCCTGTCTCTATAAAAAGATTCTAAAGTCTCTATATCACCTTTAAGTTTTTCGCGAGAATATGCATTATCATTATTTAAGAACGAAAAAAAGGACCCTTCAGACAGCTCAAATCCCTTAAATAGTTCCTCATCACTAAATATCTCATTTCCTATTATGTTAATTTTTTCAATTTTGGCACTCTTACCTTCATCAACCTTTATATTTATTTCAATTCTATTTCTTGGCTTTTTAATTTCTTCTATATCAACATCAGCGCCATACCTACCATTTGAAGCATATGATCGAACGAGCTCTGACTTTACTCCCTCAAGAGTTGATCTTTTATATACTTCGCCCTCTTTTACACCAACTCCGTCTAAACTTTCAAGAAGCTGCTCAGTTTTTAATGCTTTATTTCCTGAAATATCTATAGCCGAAATTGATGGTCTTTCTATAACACTTATTATTAAAGTATTTCCATCTCTTGCGATTTGTATATCATCAAATTGTTCTGTAGAGAATAAAGATTTGGTTATATCAGAAGACTTCCTAGAATCGATTTTGTCTCCAACACTAATTGGAATAACATTAAATATACTTCCAGTAGAAACTCTCTGAAGTCCAATAATACGAATATCACTGACAAGAAACTCATCAAAAGCTAGTAGATGTGTTGCAAGAAAAAAACTCAAAAAATAAAATTTATATATTTTCAATTTTCATCCTAAAAAAAACGTGAGACATCATTAAAAACTGCGAAAATCATTAAAGCTCCAACAATTAAAGCTCCGCCAGTGTATATGAAATTTTCGGTTTTCTCTGCTAAAGGTTTGCCTCGAACTGCTTCAATTCCAAGTAAGGTTAATTGACCTCCATCCAAAACTGGAATTGGTAACAGATTTAAAACGCCAAGGCTTATGCTTAATAAAGCCATTAAATACATAAATGGAATAAATCCAGCTTGAGCTGTATCGCCAGCCATCTGGGCAATACCTATAGGACCGCTTAAATTATCTGTCCCCATGTTCCCGCTCAACATCTTTCCAATAAATTGCAAAGTTTTGACACTAAGATTATAAGTCTCATAAACTCCCTTCATAAAAGATTCTATTACAGATCTTTGAGTTCCAAATGAAATTCCAATTACTCCAATATCTTCTCCATTTTGATTTTTTATCGACCCAATATTTAACGGTATTTGCATGAGACGATTATCTCTATACACATCTACTAAAACATTTTCATTTGGTTTAGATATAACAGACTCTCTGATATCACTTGCATATTTGATTTCTGTATTTCCAATCTTGGTAATTTGATCATTGCTCCGTATACCAGCAATGTAAGCAGGCCCAGATTTTTCAATTCCTCCAACAATAGGCCTCATTTTGTAATCTACATTTATACCAAGGGATTCTAAGGGGTTTGATTGAGATTCGGAGTTTGGTAAAAAATTATTAACTAAAACACCAACATCAAAATATTCGCCTATACCTGATCTTTTTAATGTTAGATTTAGTTCACCTGTATATCCAGCAAATGAAAGCAATTCTAAACTCATATCTTTTTGATCAGTAATTACTGAAGTATTAATGGCATGAATTTCATCACCAGGTAGAATAAGTTGATCAGTTGAAGCCATTGTTATGCTTTCACTTACTTTATTGACTACAGCAGTGGTTTGAGGATCAGGCGTGTTAAAAAAAATTAAAGAAAAAATTACAATAGATAATAAAAAGTTTGCTAGTGGTCCAGCAAACATTATTAATGCTCTTTGCCATTTTGGTTTTGAATCAAAAGTGTTTTTAATTTGATCATCAGTTAATTGCTCTTTAACCGATGGCTCAACTTCAATAAGTTTATTAGTAATCATAGAAACGTAACCGCCCAGTGGAAATGCTGAAAGAGCAAATTCAGTTCCATATTTATCAAGTCGTTTATAAATTACTGGCCCCATTCCAATGGAAAATCTTTGCACATGAACATTAAAGATTCTTGCAAAAATAAAATGCCCATATTCATGAATAGCTACCAGAACACTGAGCAGTGCAATAAATGAACCTATATATATAATTGTGGTAGTCATGATTAAGAGATGGATTTTACCACCTTCTTGGCCTCCATGCGTGTTTCAATGTCTATTTCATAAACTGATTCTATATCAATGTTTTTAGACACAGGTATTGCATCAAAAGTTCTATATATAACATCATATATTTTATCAAAAGTAATTTTATCACTTAAAAAACTCTGAACTGCGATTTCATTTGCTGCATTAAAAATTGTTCCAGATGACCCCCCTTCCTTACATATTTCTCTAGCAATATCTACAATACCATTTCTGTCCTTAGGAAAATCTTGAAAAGTTAACTTAAGTGTTGAGAAATCTAGTTCAGTAAAATTCAATGAGAGTCTATTACTGTCACCAGAGAGCGCATGGGAAATTGGTACACGCATATCTGGATTACTCATTTGACAAATACTAGAACCATCAATAAAAGTGACTATAGAATGAATTATGCTTTGAGGATGCACAACCAATTCAAAAAATTTTTCATCTAAATCAAATAAATACTTGGCTTCAATCAATTCCAAGCATTTATTTACAAGGGAAGCTGAATCAATAGTAATTTTTGCGCCCATTTCCCAGTTTGGATGATTTAGCGCCTCTTTTTTTGTAACTTTTGAAAGTTGAGTAATCTTTTTATTTAAAAAAGGGCCTCCAGAAGCAGTAATTATAATTTTTGATACATCATCTGTATTTTTATCTGAGTTCAAACACTGAAAAATAGCATTATGTTCACTGTCGATAGGTATTATATCAGTACTATGTTCTTTAGCTAATGGAAGTACAACATCTCCTGCAACTACTATGCTTTCTTTATTGGCTAGTAAAATTGTTTTTCCAGTTTTTGCTGCCATTAAAGTGCTTTCAAGACCAGCAAAACCTGAAATGGCTGATACTATGATGTCTACATCATCTTTATTAAGCAATTCTTCTAATTCAGATTTATCTCTTAGAATATTTAAATCATAATTATTTTCAAATGTACGCATAAGAGATTCATAACTTTCATTAGAATCTGAATATACATTTTTTAATTTAAACTCATTAATAATATCTTTTGCTTTAGATATATTTGAGTTGAACGTTATCCCTAAAAGATTTAATTTATTTTTATTTTGTTTAATTACGCTAAGTACGCTGTCTCCAATACTACCAGTAGCACCCAATACAATAATATTTTTCATAAGATAACGATCAAAATAAAAGAGAGAAGCATCATGGGTGTTGCTAATAAATGAGAGTCTATTCTATCTAAGACTCCACCATGCCCAGGAAGAATATTACCTGTGTCTTTTATTGATTTATCTCTCTTAAGAAAACTTATAAGGAGATCTCCATAAAAAGCTAATATTCCGCCAAAAAAGCATATTAAAACAGACCAATAACTAATATTAAGTAAATAACTTATTGCAAAGCCAAACAGTATACTTCCAATCAGCCCCCCTAATAGGCCTTCTAATGTTTTATTTGGGCTTATGTTTGGAGAAATATGAAGTTTCCCAAAGTTCGATCCAATAAAATAAGCACAAATATCAAACAAAGCTGTATTGACTATTATTATAAGAATAATGTGGTAAACGGAGACTGCGCTTTGTTCATGTAGATCATAAAACTCTTTTAAAGCAAAAGAAGGTGCAGACAAAAGTCCAACCAAGAGACAAATTGAAAGCCAAAAATATATAAAAATTAAATTAAAACCCCATAAAATTGGTCGTCTAAAACTATTTTTAATCCACTCATAAAATCCTGTTATTGAAAAAATTGTAATTAAAGACAAGAAAATCCAATAGTTTTCTGCAATTATTAAAAAGATTAAAGGCAAGGCAATTGTTAACCCTGTAATAGTTCGTCTTAATAAATTTGAATTATATTCTTTTGCCAAATCTTCTACTCACTGTCTTAAAGCTTTCTATGCATTCTACAAAATCCTCTTTTGTAAAATCTGGCCAGTATTTATTTACAAATGATATTTCAGTATAGGCTATTTGATATAGTAAAAAATTACTAATTCTTCTATCTCCTCCAGTTCTAATTAATAAATCGATATCTTCAACAGGAGAGGATGAAAAGCTAGAAATCATTTTCTCATCTATTTGCTCTAATGCTATTAGCCCATCTTTCACTTTTGATGAAATTTTTTTGGTCAAGTTAACTATATCTTGTCTGCCACCATACCCAAGAGCAATATTTAAATTAAGTACTGGTTCATATTGGCTAGTTTCAGTTTCTGCTTCATTAATCTTAGATAGAATTTTTGATCCAAAATTTTCGATTTCACCAAAAAAGTTAAGTTTAACTTTTTGTTTCTTTAAATCTGGTACTTGTTCGTTAATAGCTTTTACCACAAGCTTCTTTATTGCATCTATCTCAGGCTTGGGCCTGGACCAATTTTCTGTACTAAAGGCATATAAGGTTAATGATGATACATTTTGCTTTACTGATTCTTCTACTATTTCTTTGACAATTTCAACACCTTTACTGTGTCCTTTACTAATATTTAAAGAGTTTGAGATAGCCCATCTACCATTGCCATCCATAATAATAGCAATATGTTTGGCGATGTTTTTATGCTTATCTTTTGATGAGTTAGCCATGAGGCTTAATTTAAATTTCTAAAAGGTCAGATTCTTTTGCTTTTAACTCTGAATCAACAAGCCCGATGTATTTATCCGTTTCTTTTTGTATTAAGTCTTCTATTCTTCTTAAATCGTCTTCTGATATTTCTCCTGAGGACTGTAGCTCTTTACTTGCCTGATTTGCATCTCTTCTAATATTTCTTATAGATACTCTAGAATTCTCAGCCTCAGCTCTGGCCTGTTTAATATAATCCTGCCTGGTTTCTTCTGTTAATGCAGGCATTGTAATTCTAATTAAATCAGATGAAGTACTTGGATTTAATCCTAAATTTGAATTAGATATTGCTTTTTCAATTTCAGGTATAAGGCTTTTATCCCATGGTGAAATGACTAAAGATCTCCCGTCTTCAACGCTTATACTTGCAGTCTGATTTAAGACTGTCAGATTGCCATAATAATCAACTTTTATATCATCTAAAATAGCAGGATTTGCCCTACCAGTTCTAATCTTGTTAAATGCCTGGCCTAGAGATGCAATAGATTTGTCCATTCTTGAGGTCGCATTGTTTAATATTTCGTTCATTTTATGATATTAACGTACCTATTTTTTCACCGCAAATAATATCTTTTAACGCATTTTCAGTATTTACATTGAAAACTGTTATTGGAAGATTGTGATCTCTAGCTAAAGTTAGCGCTGTAGCATCCATAACTTTAAGATTTTTTGTAATTGCATCATTGAAAGACAGTTCTGGAAAAAACTCTGCATTTTCATTAATTTCTGGATCTGAATCATACACTCCATCAACTCGTGTGGCTTTTAACATTAAATCTGATTGAGTTTCTATCGCTCTGAGGCATCCAGCGGTATCAGTTGTAAAAAATGGGTTACCGGTGCCTGCTGTAAAAATTACAACATATCCATCATCTAAAAGTTGAATTGCAAGTCTTCTATCGTAATGTTCAACTATTCCTGACATTGAGATAGCAGACATTACTCTGGTCTTGATACCAGCTCTTTCCAGAGCGTCTCTAAATGCAATTCCATTCATTACAGTAGCCAGCATACCCATGTGGTCGCCTGCAACTCTATCCATTCCTGCTTTATTTAATTTCTCACCTCTAAAAAGATTACCGCCACCTATGACAATTCCTATTTGCGCGCCTAATTCTTTGCATGATGCGACCGAGGATGCCATTTGATCTAGAATTTTGGGGTCTATACCATGCTCATCATCTCCAGCAACAGACTCTCCACTAAATTTAACGAGAATACGCTGGTGTTTTAGATTTGACATAAATTTATTTTAACTGTTCAGCAACCTCATCAGCAAAGTTTTTGCTTTCAACCTCAATACCTTCACCAACTTTTAATCTTGTATAAGATTCAATTTTTGCATTGTTTGAATCTAAAAGATTTTGAATTGTAATTTCAGGATCTTTGACAAAATTTTGTGATAATAAAGAAACCTCAGAAAGAAATCTTTTCAGTTTACCTTCTATCATTTTTTCCATAATCTCTTGAGGCTTTCCTGATTCTTCAGCTTGAACCATATAAATTGCCTTTTCTCTTTCAAGAATTTGTGGATCGATATCACTCTCTGATAAACATAAAGGATTGAATGCAGCAACATGCATTGCAATATCTTTTGCTAAAGTTTCGTCACCACCAGAAATAACTACAATAGAACCAAGCTTTGAGTCTGAGTGGACATAAGAACCAGTATTCATTTCGGAGCTATATTCAATTGTCTCTAGTCTTCTTAGTTGGATGTTTTCTCCAATTGTTTGAACAAGTGTTTTTCTTTTATCTTCAACCTCAGATGAGTGTATATCAGCAATATCGGTTAATTTATTTTCTGAAATAAATTTCTGTACATCATCAGCAAACTTAATGAAATTTTCATCCTTTGCTGCAAAATCTGTTTCTGAATTAATTTCAATCAATGTTGAGTAGTCATCTCCAACATGAACTCTCAGCACGCCATCAGCAGCAACTCTGGCTGCTTTCTTCTCTGCTTTTAACGCGCTATTTGATCTGAGCAAATCAAGAGCCTTTTCAATATCTCCACTGCACTCAACAAGTGCTTTTTTGCACTCCATCATTGCAACACCCGTCATGTCTCTTAATTCTTTTACTTGAGATGCCTTAATTTCCATTTTATTTTTCTTCCTCTTTAGAATCATCATTATCTGCTTGTTCTTCATCTGTAGCTTTTTCTTCAATTGATTCAGGCGCTTCGGATTGATTTTCATCTTCAGATGTTTCTTGTTTTAATTCATCAGCCGCTGGTTCTTCTGTAACTTCTTCATTCTTATCTACTTCTGCTTCAACCGGCTCTTCCTTTTTAATGGTTTGAATAACTGGAGTTTCAGAGTCTGTTTTGGGCATATAGCCTTTTGAAGACTCTAAGCCTCTTGCACAAGATTCAGCAATTATTTTTGTTATAAGTCTTATTGATCTAATTGCATCATCATTTCCAGGAATGACCATATCAATTCCATCTGGATCAGAATTAGTATCTACAAGTGCGATTACAGGTATTCCCATTTTTTTTGCTTCTAAGACTGCAATTTTTTCGTATTTAACATCAATAACAAATATTGCATCGGGCAAGCCTTTCATGTCTTTAATGCCACCAACGCTTGCTTCAAGCTTTGTGTATTCCTTTTGAATTTCTACTGCTTCTTTTTTAATAAGTTTTTCAATTCTTCCAGAAGATATCATTTCTTCAATATCTTGAAGTCTTCTAATTGAGCCTCTTATTGTTTTCCAGTTAGTTAGCGTTCCGCCTAACCATCTTTTATTAACATAAGGAAGGCCAATTGCTGATGCTTCTTCTTTAATTGTTTTACTAGCTGATCTTTTTGTACCTACAAATAGAACTTTATTACCTTTTGAACAAATATCTTCAACTTTTGAAGCAGCAGCACTAAGATGCTCCTGAGTCATGTCTAAATTTATAATGCTTATTTGTTTTCTGGTATCAAAAATAAACTTCTCCATTTTAGGATTCCAGAATCTTTGTTGATGACCGAAATGAACGCCTGCATGTAACAGGTCTTTAACAGAAACTATACTCAATTTAATTCTCCTTGGGGTTATTCTCCAATCCTTATAAAGCTGACTCTGTATCGAGCACCCCAACTTTAAATAACTAGGATTTTCGTGTTAAAAATTTGTTGTATTCTATAGGCAAAGTAGATAAATTTAAAGTAATTTCTACTTAAAAAAGTCTTGGGTTGTGTACATTCCTGGAGAAATACCGGTCATTGATTTTGCAATTGATATAGCACCGTCTGCAAATATTTTTCTTGATAAAGCTTCGTGTTTAAAACTTATATGATTAGCATCATTAAAAAAGGTTACTTCATGGATTCCAAAAACATCTAATATTCTTTTAGATTCTATTTCAACTGAGGTTATATATTTCTTATTATTATTTAACTCAATAAACTTTTTTAGCTCAATAGCTGTTCCTGATGGCGAATCAACTTTTTGGGTGTGATGTGTTTCAGAAATTAAGCATTTCATAGGGTCTGAATTGTCTTTTAAAAACTGTTTAATATTTTTTTTAAAATAAAAGATACCTTTACTCATATTAAAGGAGAGCATTATTGGAATTTCATTTGAAGTTTCTTCTATTACTTTGAGCTCGATGTCCGTAAAACCTGTTGTACCTATGATTAATGGCTTTTTATACTCTTTAGCTTCTTGAACAAGAGGCATTGTTGATTCAGGTCTTGAAAAATCAATTACTACATCTGATTCACTAACTGTTTTCACAATTTCAAAATCTGGATCATCTAAAATTAAATTGTTTATAGTCTTACCCATCTTTCCAGACAAACCATTAATAAAAATAGTTATCATCAACTAATCCTTAATTTCGTTACAAGCTTTATTAAATGCATCTGTTCCGGGAAAGTTCTTTGATTCAGATAATGAGTCAGTAAATGATTTCAAAAGTTTTAGTTGTTTTCTGTCTAAATTTGATGGAGTTTCAACTACAACTCTGCAAAGAATGTCACCACGTCTACTATTTCTTACTACTGTGGCACCTTTACCTCTTATTCTAAATATCTTTCCTGTTTGCGTTTGTGCCGGAATTTTTAATGAAATTGAACCCTCTAATGTTGGTATTTGTATTGATCCGCCTAAAATTGATACTTCAAAAGGGATTGGAGATTCAATGTATAAATCTTTACCATCTCTTTCAAATAAAGGATTTTCTAAAACTCTTATTGCAACGTAAAGGTCGCCTGATTGTCCGCCTTTATGCCATTCACCCTCCCCACTTAGCCTAACTTTATCACCATTATCAACTCCTGCTGGAATGTTAACTGATAAAGTTTTATTCTCTTTGATGGCTCCAATACCTCCACAAGTTCTGCACTTATCTTTAATTACTTGGCCTGTACCAGAGCAAGTTGAGCATGTTTGTTGAACTGAAAAAAATCCTTGTTGCATTCTAACTTGGCCTGCTCCATTACAATTTGAACAAGTCACAGGACTTGTTCCTTTTGCAGCACCACTTCCATTGCAATCATGACACTCTTTATGTGATGGTATCTTAATTTTCTTTTGGGTACCAAGAACTGCTTCTTTAAGGGAAAGATCTAAATTATATTGAAGATCAGATCCTCTTCTTTGTCTTCTTGAAGATGACCTAGTTCCAAAAACATCTCCAAATATGTCACCAAAAATATCATTGATATTTATATCGTTAAAATTAGGGCCTCCGCCACCCATGCCCTGCACTCCTTGGTGGCCAAACTGATCGTAAGCTGATTTTTTTTGAGGGTCTGATAGAACATCATATGCCTCTGCTGCTTCTTTAAATTTTTCAGCGGCTTCAGGATTGTCTGGGTTTCTGTCCGGATGAAATTTCATTGCCTTCTTTTTAAAGGCTTTTTTTAACTCAGCAGCAGAAGCGTCTCGAGAGACTTCTAAGGTTTCATAATAGTCTCTCTTAGACATTTTTTGATTTATTTATCTTCTTCTTTTACTTCTTCAAATTCAGCATCAACTGTATTGTCAGAGTTTTCAGCAGAGTTCTCTTCTTGAGCTTGAGCCTCTCCTTCTGGAGTATATAGTTTTTGCGTCAGGGGTGTCAGAACATCATTTACACCCTTAGTCGCAGCTTCAATAGACTCAATATTTTCTGAAGTTATAGCATTCTCTAAGTCTACAACAGCATCTTCTACTTGTGATTTCTCATCATCATTTAACTTGTCGCCTGACTCTTCAATGGTCTTTCTTGTAGCGTGCACCAGCATATCGGCATTATTTTTTGTTTTTACAAGTTCTTCAAATTTTTTATCATCCTCTGCGTTGGCTTCAGCATCTTTAACCATCTTTTCAATATCTTCATCTGAAAGTCCGCTTGATGCCTTGATAACAATTGATTGTTCCTTGCCAGTATTTTTATCTTTTGCTGATACATTTAAAATACCATTAGCATCTAGATCAAATGATACTTCAATTTGTGGAACACCTCTTGTTGCAGGCGGAATATCTGTAAGATTGAACTGCCCTAATGACTTGTTTTGGGCTGCCTGAGTTCTTTCACCTTGGATAACATGAACAGTAACAGCAGTCTGATTATCTTCAGCAGTTGAGAACACCTGTGATTTTTGAGTAGGAATAGTAGTATTCTTCTCAATAAGTGGTGTTGCAACGCCACCAAGTGTCTCAATACCTAGCGTTAAGGGGGTAACATCTAATAAAAGAACATCAGTAGTGTCTCCTGAAAGAACAGAACCTTGGATTGCAGCACCGACGGCTACAGCTTCGTCCGGGTTAAGATCTTTTCTTGGATCCTTTCCAAAAAACTCAGAAACCTTCTTTTGTACCAGTGGCATTCTTGTTTGTCCGCCAACAAGAAGGATTTCAGATATTTCATCTTTAGAGATCTTTGCATCTTTTAGTGCAAGTTTTAATGGCTCTAAACTTTTATCAACTAAATCTTCAACCAATGATTCTAATTTTGCTCTAGTAATTTTATGAACAAAATGTTTTGGTCCTGAACTATCTGCAGTTATATAAGGAAGATTAACTTCTGTTTGTTCTGAAGAAGATAATTCAATTTTAGCTTTTTCAGCAGCCTCTTTAAGTCTTTGCAGAGCAAGGGGGTCACTCTTCAAATCAAAGCCTGATTCATTCTTAAATTGTTCTACAAAATAATCAATTAATCGTAGATCAAAATCTTCACCACCTAAAAATGTATCTCCATTAGTTGATAAAACTTCAAATTGGTGTTCTCCATCAACATCAGATATTTCTATAATAGAAATATCAAATGTTCCGCCACCAAGATCATAAACAGCAACTGTTGAATCGCCTTTGTGCTTGTCAAGTCCATAGGCAAGAGCAGCAGCAGTTGGTTCATTTATTATTCTTTTCACATCCAAGCCGGCAATCTTACCTGCGTCTTTAGTAGCCTGTCTTTGTGAGTCATTAAAATATGCAGGCACAGTGATAACTGCCTCCTTCACCTCATGTCCAAGGTAATCCTCTGCAGTTTTTTTCATTTTCTTTAAAACTTCAGCAGCTACTTGAGGCGGAGCTAATTTTTTATTAGAAGCCTCTACCCAAGCATCGCCATTATCTGCTTTAATAATTTTATAAGGGACCATATCAGCATCTTTGCTTACGACTTCATCATCAAAAGTTCTACCAATAAGCCTTTTAATTGCATATAAAGTGTTTTCAGGGTTTGTCACCGCTTGTCTTTTTGCTGGCAAACCAACCAAAACTTCATCATTGTCTGTATAAGCAATTACTGATGGTGTAGTTCTTCCACCTTCAGCATTTTCAATAACTTTTTGTTGTTGTCCTTCTATAACGGCAACACAACTATTTGTGGTACCTAAATCAATTCCTATTATTTTTGACATAACATTTTCCTCTAATTTTTAATTACTGTAACTCTGGCTGGCCTTACTATTCTTGAATGCAATTCCCAACCTCTTTGAAATATATTTCCAATAGAACCATTTTCTTTATCTTTATCTTGCTCCATGGTTACAGCCTCATGCTTTTCTGGATTAAATTCCTCATTAACAGGGTAAATGGGTATCATTCCAAATTTATCAAGAGCAGACTCAAAAGACTTTAAAGTTAATTCAATGCCTTCTTTATCTTCTTTGGTAGCATTTTCTGATAGATTGTTTAGTGCGTGTTCTAGATTATCAATTACTGGTAATAGCTCAACAAGAAGCTTTTCAACACCATATTTATGAGCTTTTTCTACTTCATTAACGCTTCTTTTTAACGCATTATCTAAGTCAGCATTAGCCCTTAAGACTGATTTTTCTAATTCCTCGTTAATATCCACAAGCTCCTCATAAGTCGGAGAACCTATATCATCCTTGGTTATCTCATCAGTTTGAACTGCAGATTCCTCAGAATTTAATGCATCATTTTCGATTTCGTTTTCTTTAACTTTTTTTTCTTTTGGCATATTTAAATCCTATTTGAATCATATATTGGGATTTAAATTTTCAGTTCAAGAGCTGAACTTGATTTAAGATTCTATTTTTCTGACGTGGAGCACCATGCTGTGATCGACTAGCTCATAGCCTTTTTTGTTTGCTATTTCATGTTGGAGTTTTTCTAATTCTTCATCATGAAATTCCATAACTTTGCCAGTATCAACATCAACCATGTGATCATGATGTTCATCAGAATTTATTTCGTATACTGCTTTACTATTTTCAAAATGGTGTTTTGTTACCATTCCAGCAGCTTCAAACTGTGTGAGGACTCTGTATATAGTTGCTAAGCCTATATCTTCATCTTTAGAAATTAGCTCTTTATATATATCTTCAGCACTAAAATGCGCTTCTTCTTGAATAGCTGTAGATGCAAGAACTTCCATGATTTTTATTCTTGGTAGTGTAGCCTTTAAACCAGCTTTTTTTAATTCTTCATTTTGATTAGACATGCTTTGCAATTTCTTTAAAATTTTATTGTCATATTCATTTAAGTAAACAGACTTTAAAGTTATTACAAAGTATAATCCAAATTAATTATGAAACAACTTACTACAACTTTCTTTATAATAATTTTTGTAATTTCTACTAGCTCCTGCTCCTCTCTTAGTCCATACAAGGTTCCTGTCTTGCAAGGAAATATTTATGAGGATGAGGATCTTGAAAAATTAGAAGAAGGGTTAACAAAAGAGCAAGTTCAATATATTTTTGGTACAGCTTTAATCCAAGATCCTTTTAGAGATTCAAGATGGGATTATTTTAACTCCGTAACAGTTGGTGAAAAAATAGTGACAGAAAACAAGCTTACTATTTATTTTAATGAAAATGGCTTAGTGCAAAGCTGGATAGTTGAAAAATCAACACCCCAGACGAACTAAACTTTTTTAAGCCTTCTTTCTTTTGGGTCTTGGTGGAGAGGCCTGAGCAATTCAACCCTTTCCCCTTCTTGAAGTCTGTATTTACTTGGAAGGGGTTTAAAATTACCATCAAGCAATTCACTGTTAACAGCGATTACTAGCTCATGATCTAGGTTTGAAATAATTTGATTTATCTCATCATATTTTATTAACTCTGCTACAGTAAGGCTTGAAGAAACATCGAATTCATAAAAATGTTTTTCATCTATTCCTTGATAGGTAAAGAATACTTTCATGAAACTCTTTTAATAAACGAATCAATAATATTCTTAGAAAAGTTATTTGCTAAATGCTCTGGAGTTATTGCATTTAATAAAAAAGGTAATTCATAAGTTGCGTCAAAATCTATTTGACATGAGTTTTTGTCTATATGGGCAACTGACCACCGTCCCTCAAATTTTTCAAAAGGGCCTTTGAGTTGTCTAATTGTGATAGAACTATCATCTAGTGTATTTTCAGATTCAATAAAATATTCTTTGCCCAATAAATTGAACTCAAGCCTGCCAATCTCAATCGGAAGTTCTCTTGAAATTAAAGTTGCCCTTGTGCATCCAGGTATAAAATTAGAGTAATCATCGAAATTAGTAATAACTTCTAAAGCCTTTCTTGAGTCAACGTTCAAAACTTTTTGAAAACTAATTTTTCTTGCCATCAAAGATTAAAAAAACTGTCTGTAAAAAATATATCCAACGCACAAAGGTGCGACAAACTTAACAAAGAATCTCCACATTAAATATAGTGTAGTATTGGTGTTGCCTATTTCGTCCTTGATTAGGGACTCTTTCATAAACCAACCAACAAATATCGCAATCAACATACCTCCAAGGGGAAGCAAGATTTGATTAGCAATAAAATCCATAGAATCTAAAAAATTTTTTCCTGAGATGATATCTACGTTTGACCAGATATTGAAACTCAAAGCGGATCCAATTCCAAGTACCCATATAAAAAACGAAATTATTTCAGCTGATCGTTTTCTGGATAAAATTCCTTCCTCTGAAAGATATGCTACCCCAGGTTCAAGCAAAGAAATTGAAGAGCTTAAAGCAGCAACCGATAGCAGAATAAAGAACAACGGGCCAATAAATTGACCAAACTGCATCTGGTTAAATGCAGAAAGCATTGAAACAAAAACCAATCCTGGACCACTGTTAGGCTCAAGATTAAATGCAAAAATAATAGGAAAAATTGCTAGGCCGGCCAACATTGCTATTAGAGTATCCAGCGAGGCAACTGTAAGTGATGAACCTACTACTTTTTGATCTTTTGGCATATATGCGCCGTAAGCCATAATTGATCCCATCCCAAGACTTAAACTAAAAAATGCCTGCCCCATTGCTTGCAATAAAGTATCTGATGTAACGTTGGAAAAATCTGGGGCAAATAAGAATGATAATGCTTTAGTGAAATCTCCATTAATCATGGAATAAATAACCATAAATATCATTAAAAAACCAAGCATGGGCATTAAAATTTTTACCATTCTTCCAATACCATCCTTGATTCCTGCAGATACTATTAATGCTGTCATCAACATAAAAATCGTATGCCATATAATTAGATTAGCTGGTGATGATATGACACTTGAAAATTGATCAGGAGAACTAATAGCTCCGCTTGAAGTTGCTGAAATAAAAATATAGTTCAAACATATTCCAGCAATAACACTGTAAAAAGATAGAATCAGAATCCCAGCAAATATGCCACTCCAACCTACAACTTGCCACATGCCGCTCTTGTTAGATTCTAAAGCAACATTTTTCATAGCATTAATTGGGCTATTGCCTGCTTTTCTTCCAATGATAATCTCACTTATCATGATTGGCAGCCCTATTATTAATATGCATCCCAAATAAATTAATACAAATGCTCCACCACCATTTGTGCCTGCTTTATATGGAAATCCCCAGATATTACCAAGACCAACCGCAGACCCAGTTGCTGCCAAAATAAAGGTCCATTTTCCAATCCATGCACCATGAGATTTAAGTTGTTTTTGTATTTCCATATTATTATTAATTTAGAGGATTGCTATAAGGATTAATCCAATAAGCAGTTGATATTAAAAAACTTATTGCAACTAGTAAAGAGAGCATTCTTCTGAATTTCTGATAGTCTTCATGTTTATGTTTAAAATCATATGTTGATTTTTCAAAGTAATAAAAAGATTGGAAACTTATTACTGATATCAATAAAGCAAATAGAATCATATTTAAATAAATTAAAATCAACATCAAGCAAGCAATAAGACTGTAAAGAATACCAATTGAAAGATTTTTCTTTTGCTCTGGTTGATCGTCACGCCAACCCCATGAGATACCACCTAAAAAAGTTAAGATTATTGCGCCATAAGCTATTTGAAAAATAATAGCTGTTTCCCCTATATAGCCACCTGTTATCCATGGAGTAATTGAAAATAAGGCAAATGGGGTAAACCCAAGGTAGCCATAAGTTGATTTAATAGTATTAATGTTCAATGTTATTTATAAGTTTTTCTTGCACTAGACGTATCTAGAGACATAATAAAGACATGTCTAAAGATAAGCCTGCATTAATTGTAAGGAATAAAACTGCAACAAGAAACTATAAACTTGGAGAATCTTTTCAGGCAGGAATAGTTTTAGAAGGTTGGGAAGTCAAATCATTAAGAAATGGAAAAGTAGATATTAAAGATTCATATGTAACTTTTAAAAATAATGAAGCATGGTTAATTGGAACAAAGATAGATCCACCAGCTTCACTTAAGAATTTTGATGCCGACCCCACCAGATCAAGAAAGCTTCTATTACACAAAAAAGAAATATCCCAACTGCAAAAATTAAAGGGAGAAAAAGGATTAACAGTTGTTCTTACTTCAATATATTGGAAAGAAAATCACATCAAATGCGATATTGCTACTGGTAAAGGTAAAAAACTTTATGATCAAAGGCAAGATATTAAAAAAAGAGATTGGGAGCGAGATCAAGGAAGAATTCTCAAAAACTCTAGAAAGTGACAATAATAATGTATAATTCCGCTCCCTATGGGGGCGAACAGGGTTCGACATTTCTACTGGACTCCGAAGCGCATGCCAAGATTGTGGTAATTCTTGTAAAACATACTACAAAAAATTTAGTTGCAAATAACGACAACTACGCTTTAGCAGCTTAATGCTAACCGATGCCAGAATTGACTATGGTTTGAAGCATCGGCAAAACACATAGTCTAGCCAAGCTGTGTTGCTTGGACACAGCTTGGTTAAACTTAATCAAGCTCGCTTTCTCACCCTGCTCCTCGGGTCGATAAAGTTAAAAAGCCAATTGAGTGAGCTATGCATGTAGAAGTTAGGCTGAAGGATTAATGGACGCGGGTTCAATTCCCGCCGCCTCCACCATTATCATTTGTTTGTGTATAATCGTACACATGAAAAAATATACAATTCTAGCTTTAATATTTTCTTTCTACTCATCGAATATAATTGCAAATCCTGCATGTTTTTCAAACAATGAAAAGCTTGGTGATTCTGCATATTGGTCCATAACAGCGATTGAACTGTTTGATCAAAAAAGATATGAGGAAGCTGTCGCGGTAGTTGATCTTTGTTTTGATATTTGGGGTCCTGAAGCTAAACAAGTTCAAAAAGAAATGCATGATAATAAAGCTCCATACCCTAAAGTTGGCAAGGTTACACCAAAACAAAAGAAGGCAATTCAAGAAAACTATTTAATAAATGATGTATCCATGGCGCTTTGGACTAAGGCAAGATCATTAGACGAGTTAGGACTAGATATGTATGCTATGGAAGCCTATGTTGAGTGTATTAATATGACACATGGGAGAATATGGGATTCTGGTGGATATGAGCCACAAGGCTGGTTTTGGAGCCCAGCTGAGGATTGTGCAGACCGTGCACAAAAATATTTAAAATAACTTATAAATATAGACATATCTCTAATTCATCATTAAACTACGCACCTAATTTTTTATAATTAATATGGCTAATTCAAAACAAGCAATTAAAAGAGCAAAACAAAATGCTGAAACCTATAAGCTGAGGCATGCTCAAAGATCAATGGTAAGAACTGCAGTTAAAGCTGTTCGTGCCAGCATTGATGCTAATGATGCTGTAAAAGCTAAAGAGCTTCTTACAAATGCAGAAAAAGTATTAGATTCTTCAGCTTCAAAAAAAGTTATACATAAAAATGCTGCTGCAAGAACCAAGAGCAGACTTTCAAAAGCTGTAAAAGCTTTAGGTTAAATCTAACTTATTTTTTGATATCTCTTCTTCAAGAGCATTTAAGAGTTCTTGAGTACCCTCTCCGGTTGCGGCTGAAATAAAATAAATATCCTTTTCAGATATCTTTAATTCTTTTTGAAAAGATTTAGAAATTTCAGATATATTTTCAGATTTTAGTAAGTCAATTTTATTGCATACAACCCATGAAATTTTTTGTGTTAAATCATCTTTATATGCCGCTAATTCATTTTTTAGAAGCTGAACTTGCTTAACTGGCATAAGTTCGTCTGATGGAAATAAATCAACAAAGATTAACAAGAGACCGGTTCTTGAAATATGTTGTAAAAATTTTATACCAAGACCTGCACCTTCTGATGCACCCTCTATAAGACCAGGTATATCTGCAATTACAAAGCTTGAATCGTTTCCTTGAATTGTTCCAAGATGTGGTCTAAGAGTGGTAAATGGATAGCTACCAATTTTAGGTTTTGCAGATGATACTTTATTTAAAAAAGTTGATTTTCCTGCATTTGGAAAACCAACTAAACCAACATCAGCAAGAGATTTTAATTCCAATCTTATGAATCTAATCTCTCCCTCAAAACCTAAGGTAAATTTTCTTGGTGCTTGATTGGTGCTTGATTTGAATCGGGCATTGCCCTGACCACCATCTCCACCTTTAGCAATAACATATGTGGCATTGTCATCACAGCAATCTAATAACTCATCATTAGAGATATCATCATAGACTACCGTGCCTTTTGGGATGTCTAGTATAAGGTCCTCAGCAGCAGATCCTGATTTATTTTTTCCTGCTCCTGGTCTTCCATTTTTTGCTATGAAAACCCTTTTATTTTGAAAATCAATAAGAGTATTTTTATTTGAATTTACCCTAAAGACTATATTGCCACCTTTTCCTCCATCGCCGCCATCAGGCCCACCAAAAGGAATATACTTTTCTCTTCTAAAGCTAGAAGCACCGGCACCACCATTCCCTGCCCTAACTTCGAGAAAGGCCTCGTCAATAAAATTCATGAGATTAGGGGAGTATTATTGTGGAATAACGTTTGCAGTTTTTCTGCTTTTTGGTCCTTTGTAAGTGAATTGAACAACACCAGCTGCTTTTGCAAAAAGAGTATCGTCTTTACCAATGCCAACATTAATTCCGGGGTGAGTATTCGTACCTCTTTGACGTATTAATATTTCGCCAGCTTTTACAACCTGACCGCCAAATCTTTTAACGCCAAGTCTTTTGGCATTGGAATCTCTACCGTTCTTACTAGAACCACCTGCTTTCTTATGTGCCATTATTTACTCTCTAATTTGATATCTTTAATTTCTACTTGAGAATGTCTAGCTCTGTGACCAGTTTTTGTCATACTATGCTTTCTTCTTCTAAAACGTAAAATAGATATCTTATCTGATTTAACTACATCAACCACCTCAGCGGTAACCTTAACATTAGATAAATATGGTTGACCAATTTCAACATTATCATCATCAACATATAGCAAAACATTATCAAATGTTATTTTTGTTCCAGGTTCATCCTTTAACAAATCTACTGGCAAAGTCATGCCTTTCTCAACTTTATGTTGTTTTCCACCTGATTCTATTACTGCGTACATATTAATATTCCTAAAGGTGGCAAAATATACGCTTTAATGAGGAATTTATCAATAGTTATGTATAATTTTGCTTAAAATATTAAGCCATTATGAAAAATAGCCTCTCATTACAAAAAGAACTAAATCTAGTAAAAAAACTTATTAAAAATGAGATCATTGAAGAAAAGACTATTTCTGATCTTTACAAGTATATTTTTAACTCAGATGGTAAAAGACTTAGAGCTAAATTAAGCCTTATAACATCTTCATTAAATAAAAGAAAAAATAAAAAAAGACTCAAGCTTGCTGCTGTAATTGAACTTCTTCATACAGCAACTCTAGTTCATGACGATGTGGTTGATGAATCACAAACAAGAAGAGGTATTAAGTCAGTAAATAATCTATGGTCAAATGCTCACAGTGTTTTAATTGGGGACTATATATACTCAAAGGCATTTATTCTTATGGTCGAGATTGGAGACTCTAAAATCCTTCGTGAACTTGCAAATGCAACTAATGACATTTCAAAGGGTGAATTAATTCAACTCGATGCTCTACAAAATCTTTCAATAAACTTGAGACAACTTGAAGCAATAAGTTACTTTAAAACAGGTAGACTTTTTGAAGCTTCTGCAAGAACAGGCGCAATGCTATCTGGAGGTGATGCAAATTTTATAAAGAACGTTTCAAAATGTGCAAAATATTTGGGAATTCTTTTTCAAGTGAAAGATGATCTTCTTGATTACTCTCTTAAAGAAGAAGTTATTGGAAAACCTGTCTTTCAAGATATGAAAGAAGGTAAAGTTACTTATCCATTTTATTTTGCATACAAGAATGCTGATAAGAAAGATAAAACAACATTAAAATCATATTTAGGTAAAAATAAATTCAATATCAATAAAGCCTATAATTTAATATATCAATTAAACGGTATTAAGGAGACTGAGCTGTTAGCTTCTAAGTATTTAAATAAAGCAGTAAATGCTGCAAATTCAATAAAAAATAAACATATAAAGGAAGAAATGTTAAAATTAATTAATTCTGCACTTTATAGGAAAAAATGAGCTTTATACCAAAGTCTAGTTACTGCAAAAATGAACTAATAGACTGCTCTAACGGAAAACTCTTCACTAAGTCTGGGGACGGCAGGCTGCCATCAGATAACATGTTAATGTTTGATGAAATTGTTGATATTAATGATAGCGGCGGAGAGTTTAACAAAGGAAGTGTTATTGCTAATTTAAATATCGATCCTGATCTTTGGTTTTTTGAATGTCATTTTAAAGAAGATCCTGTCATGCCAGGATGTCTTGGTTTAGATGCTATGTGGCAATTATTAGGATTTTATCTTTTATGGTCGGGCTTACCAGGAATTGGCAGAGCTTTGGGTGCTGAAAAAGTAAAGTTTTTTGGACAAGTTCTTCCTTCTGCTAAATTAGTTCGATATGAATTAGATATTAAAAGAATTATTAATAGAGGTGCCGTTTTAGGTTTGGCAAATGGTAAAATGTTTGTTGATAATAAGCAGATTTATACTGCCGAAAAACTCAAAGTTGGATTGTTTGATGATCCAAGTAATTTTTAAAATATGAAAAATGTAGTTATAACAGGGGTGGGAATAAAATCTTGTATTGGTAATACATATAAAGAAGTCTTGCGGAGCTTACAAAATGGAAAAAGTGGTATCACTGCTGATGATGAATATAAAGAATTGGGTTTTAGAAGTCAGGTCTCAGGTTCAATAGACCTAAATTTTTCAGAATTAATTGATAGAAAGCTTTTTAGATTTATGGGTGAGTCATCTGCATATGCATATCTTGCTGCAGTGGATGCTATTGAGATGTCAGGTATAACAGAATCACAACTTAATTCTCCTAGAACTGGAATAGTTGCAGGAGCTGGAGGTTCGTCAACCAGAGTTATGGTGTCAACATCTGATGTAACTAGAGAAAAAGGACCAAAAAGAATTGGACCGTATGCTGTTACCAAAACAATGGGTAGTTCTATATCAGCGATTTTAGGAACTGCTTTTAAGATAAAAGGTATTAATTACTCAATTTCTTCTGCGTGTGCTACAAGCGCTCACTGCATTGGACATGGGGCTGATCTAATTAAATCAGGGCAACAAGATATTATTATCGCTGGTGGCGGAGAAGATCTTCATTGGAGTTCATCAAATTTATTTGATGCTATGGGTGCTTTATCCTCTAACTTTAACGATGACCCCTGCTCTGCTTCAAGACCATATGATAAAAATAGAGATGGTTTTGTGATTTCAGGCGGGTCAGGAATAATAATACTAGAAGAGGAGGAGCATGCTAAAAAAAGAAATGCAAATATTCTTGGAAAATTATCTGGTTATTTTGCCACTTCTGATGGCTATGATATGGTCGCTCCGTCTGGTGAAGGTGCCTTAAGATGCATGGATGGAGCATTAAGAAGCTTTGGATCATCAGTTGACTATATTAATACTCATGGGACCAGCACTCCTGTGGGAGACGTTGCAGAACTAAAAGCTATAAAAGAACTTTTTAAGAATGATGCACCTATTATTAGTTCAACCAAATCTATGACTGGCCACTCCCTTGGAGCTACAGGCGTTCAGGAGGCTATATATTCCTTAATGATGATAAGAGAAGGCTTTGTTGCCCCCTCAATTAATATTGAAGAATTATGCGAAGAAGCTGATGGGCTAACCATTAACACAGAAACATTAGAAAAAAATATTCAATCTGTTTTAAGTAACTCTTTTGGCTTTGGTGGAACAAACGCTAGCTTGATAATATCAAATTATTAATAAGATTTAAAAAAGACTGATTAAATCTTAAGCTGTCTTATTTTTCATCGAACTTATCCTTAGTCCAAGGAAAAACAGAAGGCATGTCTGCAGATATTTTATTAGTGAAATGTGCTTTTCTTTTTTCAAGGAATGACATTACTCCTTCTTCAGCATCATCTGATAAACCTCTGGTTTGTATAACTTGGCTATCAATTTCATGTGCATCATATGGAGATGATGATGATGAAAGTGTCCACATCATTTGTCTTGTAAGTGCAACTGATACCTGTGAAGATTCATCAATCATTTTGTGGGCTAATTTAACAGTTTCTCTCAACATATCCTCTGGTTTAAAAAGATATGTGATTAATTTAGATTCTTTTGCTACAGATGCATCGAAAATCTCACCAGAGTATGACCATTCTAGTGCCTTTGATATACCAACAATTTTTGGAAGAAACCAACTTGAGCATGCATCAGGAGCAATTCCTCTTTTGGTGAACGGAAATGAAAACTTTGCATTAGTTGATGCTGTTCTTATGTCAGCAGCTAGTTGAAGAGTTGCTCCAACTCCTACAGCAACTCCGTTGCATGCTGTAAGAATTGGTTTAAGACATTTATACATTTTTAAAACAAGTATTCCACCAGAGTCCCTATTAAAACCATGATTAGATTTATCTAAATTATTGAACTCATGCTTGAAAGTTTCTTTGCCTGAAGATAAATCAGCTCCTGCACAAAAAGCGTCTCCAGAACCTGTAATAATTAAAGCTTTAATATTATCTTTTTTATCAACTGTATCTAATACATCTAAAAGATCATGGAGCATTTGCTGATTAAATGCATTAAGTTTATCCGGTCTATTTAAGTGAACAATAGCTATGGAATCAAGCTCTTCAAATAATATAGTTTTGTAGGCCAAAATAAATAATTAAATCCTAAAAAGGTATATCATCATCAGTTAATCCTTCTTTGGAATTATCTTCAGGAAATGGTGATTCAGATTGATCAGAAACCATTGAATTTTCTGAAGTTGAAGACCTTGAACCAAGCATTGTTAATTCACTGCCAACTATTTCTGTTGTCCATCTGTCTGCACCATTTTTATCTTGCCATTTTCTAGTTTGTAATTTTCCTTCAACATAAACGCTAGAACCTTTATCAAGATATTTTTCAACAATTTCAGCAAGTTTCCCAAAATAGACAACTCTATGCCATTCTGTTTTATCTCTCATTTCTCCACTTTCTTTATCTTTCCAGGACTCAGTAGTTGCAATTGAAAGATTCGCTACAGCAGACTGAGTTGCTGTATATCTCATTTCTGGCTTTTGACCTAAATTACCTACTAAAATTACTTTATTTACGCCTCTACTCATAATTACCTCTTATAATATTCTTAGAAGTTTAACCTAATTTAATTTTTTCATCACGGTATTTTAATTTAAATGGATAGTATTTTTATCAAAGGAGCTCGCACTCACAATCTTAAGAATATAAGTATTGAAATACCTAGAAATAAAATTATTGTAATTACAGGTCTCTCAGGTTCAGGCAAGTCTTCTTTAGCATTTGACACCCTCTATGCCGAAGGTCAAAGAAGGTACGTTGAATCCCTTTCAGCCTATGCAAGACAGTTTTTGTCAATGATGGAAAAACCTGATGTAGATCAAATTGAAGGCCTATCACCAGCCATTTCTATTGAGCAAAAAGCAACATCCCATAATCCAAGATCAACTGTTGGAACTGTTACTGAAATATATGATTATTTAAGGCTACTTTATTCAAGAATTGGCACACCCATATGCCCTGATCATATTGAAGAGTTGAGAGCAAAGACTGTATCAGAAATATGTGACGAAATTTCTAAATTAAAAGATAGTTCAAAAATTATGATTTTATCTC
>CACEDQ010000014.1 GCA_902558375.1 uncultured SAR86 cluster bacterium | reverse complement strand
TTTAAAAGATAAAGTAATATTTATATCTGGGGGTAGTAGAGGTATTGGCTTGGCCATGGCAAAGAAGGCAGCCCATGATGGTGCAAAAATTGTTATTGCAGCGAAAACCGCTGATCCACATCCGAAATTACCTGGAACTATATATACTGCTGCCGATGAAATTATTGAAGCAGGAGGTGATGCATTGCCTATCATTTGTGATATTCGAAGTGAAGACAATGTTAGGGATGCTATAAATAATGCAGTTGACCACTTTGGTGGTATAGATATCTGTATTAATAATGCCTCAGCCATTCAATTAACAAATGTTAAAGACACTGAAATGAAACGATATGATCTCATGCACCAAATTAATGGAAGAGGCACTTATATGGTAAGCAAGTATTGTTTGCCGCATTTAGAGAAGGCGTCAAATCCACACATTCTAAATTTATCTCCACCTTTAGATATGCATCCAAAATGGTTTGCCGGCACTGTTGCCTACTCAATGGCCAAATATACCATGAGCATGTGTGTTCTAGGTATGGCTCAAGAGTTTGCTGACAGAGGCATAGCAGTAAATGCTCTTTGGCCTAGAACAGCAATTGCAACTGCTGCAGTCCAAAATCATTTGGGTGGTGATGAAATTATGAGGCTATCTCGAAATGTAGATATTATGGCTGATGCTGCGTATGAAATCCTAATAAAAGACTCCAAGTCGTTTACCGGTAATTTTTGCATTGATGACTTAGTACTTTATGAAGCAGGAGTGAAAGATTTTTCAAAATATGCCAATGTTCCATACAGTGAACTTATGCCTGATTTTTTTGTACCAGATGATACTCCTGTACCAGATGAAGTTAAAAATAGTTAATTGAATAAAGAAGAAGCACTAGATTTAGCCAAAAAAATTGGTTTTAACGCCAATCAAGTTGATGTTTTAAAGCTTGAGGCAAGTGGAAGAGAGTACTACAGATTACATTTTGATAATTCAGAGTCTCTGGTTATGTGCTACCTCGATCCTAAAAAAGGTAGCCATACTAAATTCCTTCATGTATCAAATTTTTTTTCAAGCTTAAGAATTAATTCTCCTGAAATTATTCAGGTTGACCATGAAGCCGGAGTTATTATTCAGCAAGATTTAGGAGATAATTGTTTGATTGATATGGACTGCAATGATCATCCTGAGCTGTTGAATAAATCACTTCAAGTCCTTTCTAAAATACAGACAGCACACATTCCTCAAGTTAAGAAACTAGACAAAGATTCTTTAATAGCGCAAATGGAAACAATACAATCAATTTTTTTAGAAAAATTCTTATCTTGTGAAAGATTGGATGAGCTAAAAATCCTTGAATCTAAAGTTCTATCTAAGCTATCAGAACAGCCCTGGATGAATTGTCATTTTGATTTTGAAAGAAGAAACCTAATGATAGATTCTAACGATGAAATTGCAGTAATAGATTTCCAAGACTTATGCATTGCTCCTGTTGGTATAGACCTAGCTGGAATAATCATAGATCATTATATTTCTTATTCTGATGAATTAATTAATGATGCACTATTACATTACGTAGATTGTATTCAGTTAGATGTTACTGTTAACGATGTTTTTGAATGGTTAAGGTGGGGCGGTATCCAACGTAATATGAGAATTTTAGGTACTCTTAGTAAGTTATATATTCAAGACAATAGAACTTTTAGATTAAAGGATTTACCAAGGATTCTTGAAAATTTAATTACTTTAATTCCCAATGATGAATTTATGTCTTTAAAGAATCATCTAAGTTATTCTGTAATGCCAAAACTACATGAGGAGTTAAAGGCTTTATGAAGGCTATGATTCTTGCAGCTGGATATGGTAAAAGACTGATGCCGCTAACAAAAAGTTTACCAAAGCCGCTATTAAAAATTGGCAATGAGTCCCTCATCGAAAGAAATATCAATGCTTTATTAGCTGCGGGATTCAATGACATTATCATTAATGTCTCTTACCTTGCTGGCATGATTAAAGAGCATGTTTTAGAGAAGTTCCCAAATGTTAATATTAGTTTTTCTGAAGAAAAAACTCCTCTTGGAACAGGAGGGGGTGTTCTAAATGCTATTGAGTTGCTTGGAGATGGTCCTTTTTTGCTTATAAATGCTGATATTTATCATCAAATTGAATTAAAAGATATAAAGCAGGAAGTAGATATTGCGCATTTGGTTGGCGTATATAATCCCGATCATAATGTTGATGGAGATTTTTCACTGGATTCCGGATTAGTATCCATTAATAACAATGTTAATGAATTCACTTGGAGTGGTATATCGGTCATTAATCCAAAAATATTTGATGGATTAAATATAGAAGATGCACCATTTGATATATGGAAATCTATACTTATTGAGTATGTTAAAAAAAATAAAGTTACTGGTGAACTTTCAAAATCTACGTGGGTAGATACTGGAACTATTGATCGCTTAGAGCTTGCTAATAAAACCTATAAAGACGAAAATTAACTTATGAGCGAGAGTAATTACATTATTGCCCCATCAATTTTATCTGCTAATTTTGCGACACTAGGCAAAGAAGTTGTAAACGTTCTTAGTGCTGGGGCGGATTGGATACACTTTGATGTTATGGATAATCATTATGTGCCTAATTTAACTATTGGGCCCATGGTATGTAAGTCTCTTAGAGATTTTGGTGTAAAAGAATTTATTGATGTTCATTTAATGATTGATCCTGTTGATGAATTAGCACAAAGCTTTATAAAGGCGGGCGCGGATTTAATTAGCTTTCATCCAGAAGCTTCAAAGCATGTCCACAGATCAATTCATGCAATAAAAGACCAAGACTGCAAAGCTGGCTTAGTTTTTAATCCGGCATCTTCTTTAGATATATTAGAAAACGTAATTGAAGATTTAGATTTAGTTTTAATAATGAGTGTCAATCCTGGGTTTGGGGGCCAATCATTTATTCATAGTTCTTTAGATAAAATAGAAAAAGTTAGAAAAATGATAGATGAAACAGGTAAAGATATTCGCCTTGAGGTTGATGGCGGAATAAACAAAGATACTATAAATCTTGCTGCACAAGCAGGAGCTGATACATTTGTAGCTGGATCAGCTATCTTCAATACTGATAATTATGAGCAGACCATTAGCACGCTCCGTGCTCAAATTACTTAGTCTTTCTTTTTTAATTTCTATAAATATTTCCGCTGAAGGTAAAGACTTTATCTTTCTTGAAAAATATTTATCGCAAATAGAAATTGTTTCTGATCCTGAAGCTCGAAAAATCGGCTTAATGTATAGAAAGAGCTTGTCTGATGATAGCGGTATGATATTTGCATGGGATAGAAAAAAAATTCAATGCATGTGGATGAAAAACACTTCAATACCATTAAGTGTTGCTTATATTGAAGATACGGGTGAAATAATAGGTATTTATGATATGGTGCCATTATCAAGGAAGTCAGTATGTTCTAAAAAGCCTGTTTTATATGCATTAGAAGTAAATAAAGGCTGGTTTAAAAAAAATGAACTTAATGTTGGCGACTTTATTAACATAAGTACAGTTATACAAAATGCTAAGTAAAGAAGAATTTCAAGCATATATTGATTCAGGATTTAATATTATTCCTGTTATAGAAAATTTGCCTGGAGAAAATCAAACACCTTTAACTTTATATTCACAGGTATCTAAAAAGAATAATACATTTCTACTAGAGTCTGTTGAAGGTGGAGATAGGTGGTCACAGTACTCAATCATTGGATTTAATTGTTCAGAAACTATTAAGGTTACTGGAAATGTTATTGAGTTAAATAGTGCAAATGAGGTGAATTCTTTTACTTCAGACAATCCATTAGGTGAGATACAAAAAATTACATCAATGTTCAAATCGCCTGATATGACTGATTTTCCAAGATTTCATGGAGGCTACGTAGGCTTTTTTGCTTATGAAAGTGCACAGTATGCTGAAAAAAGAATTGCAAACCTTCCATCTAAAGAATCTAAATTTAAGAAACATATGCCTGAAATTTTCTTAGTTAAGGCAGAGCAACTTGTTGTATACGACAATTTTAAAAATTCTGCTCAAGTTATATTTAATGCTGATCCGGAAAAACATTCATATGAAGTTGTTCAAGAACGAATAAATGAAATGAAAGCACACTTTTCACATAGTTCTAATCTAGAAGAATTAAAATTTAAGGAACCATCGGGTTCTCAGCATTTTGAATCAAATTTTAAAAAAGAAGATTATCTTGATGCAGTAAATACAATCAAAAATTATATTAAAGAAGGTGATGTATTTCAGGTTGTCTTAGCTCAAGATTTTTACTCTAAGTTTGATTTAGATCCTTTTCATTTATATAGAGCCATAAGAAAGCTTAATCCTTCTCCCTATATGTATTACCTAGATCTTGAAGAGTGCCAAGTAGTAGGGTCTTCACCTGAGATTTTGGTGAGACTTGAAGACACTAAATTGACTCTAAGACCAATTGCTGGAACAAGAAAGAGGGGTAAGGACTTAGAAGAAGATAAACAAAATGAAGAAGACTTGTTAAATGATCCAAAAGAGTTGGCTGAGCATCTGATGCTAATTGATTTAGGAAGAAATGATGTTGGTAGAGTTTCAGAAATAGGCTCAGTAAAAGTGACAGATAAAATGGTTATTGAAAAATATTCACATGTCATGCATATAGTTTCAAATGTAGAAGGAACTCTCTCCAAAGGTCTCGATTATCTTGATGCGCTAAAAGCTTCATTGCCAGCGGGGACATTATCTGGTGCGCCAAAAATTAGAGCGATGGAAGTAATTAATGAGTTAGAGCCCAGTTCAAGAGGTATATATGGCGGCGCTATAGGATATATTTCTTGGAATGGAAATATAGATACAGCAATTGCTATAAGAACTGCTGTTATAAAAGATAACAAAATTCATGTAGGTGCTGGCGCTGGAATAGTTGCTGACTCAGTCCCAGAAAATGAATGGTTGGAATGTATTCAAAAATCTAAAGCCTTTATAGACGCCCTGGAAATGATCTCATGATATTAGTGATCGATAATTATGATAGTTTCACATATAACCTTGTCCACTATGTGGGTGAATGTGGTAAGGAAGTATTAGTTGTTAGAAACGATGAAATTTCAATAGAAGGAATTGAGGACCTTAATCCAGAAAAAATACTAATTTCACCAGGACCTTGTACGCCAAATGAAGCGGGAATATCTGTAAAGTTAATTCAAGAAGCAAAAGTTCCAATACTTGGAGTATGTCTTGGACATCAATCTATAGGAGCTGCTTTCGGTGGCAAAATTATAAAAGCGCCAGAAATTATTCATGGAAAGTTGTCTAAAATTTCACACAGTCAGGAAGGCATTTTTAATGGCATAGATAGCCCTTATTCGGTGGTTCGTTATCATAGTCTTGTAATAGAAAAAGATTCTCTGCCAAACGAGCTTGAAATTACTGCAGTGTTAGAAGAAAACCCAGATGTTATTATGGCAATTGAACATAAAGATAAACCAATTTATGGAGTTCAATTTCATCCTGAATCTATTGAAACAGGGCACGGCATGAAGCTTATTAAAAATTTTTTAGAGTTATGATTAAAGAGATTCTTAATAAATTAAGTCGCAAGGAAGATCTTTCAAATCAAGAAATGCAGGATGTTGTAAATCACATTATGTGTGGCGAAGTCGAAGATAATGACATAGAAAGTTTTCTTTTAGCCTTAAACGAAAAAGGTATTCAAGAGCCAGAAATAACAGCTGCAGCTAGCGTTATGAGAGAAAAATCTCTTAAGTTTGATATTGGAGATGGAACCCACATAGATACTTGTGGTACCGGAGGAACCGGACTCCATACTTTTAATTGCTCAACTGCTTCATCTTTTGTTGCTGCTGCTGGCGGAGCGTCGATAACAAAACATGGAAATAAAGCTATTTCTAGTAAATCTGGTAGTGCAGACTTTCTAACGGAAGCTGGCGCAGATATAACTCACGATAGAAATAAATTGCTAAATGTGTTTAATCAGGTTGGATTTATCTTTCTTTTTGCACCCTTGCACCATGAATCAATGAAATACGTAATGCCGGCAAGACAAAGAATAGGCAAGAAAACAATATTTAATTTATTGGGACCACATACCAACCCTTGTGGGGCAAGAAGACAGATAATTGGAGTTTATGACAATAGTCTTTTAAGTACCTTTTCAAGAGTTGCAAAAAATTTAGACATGGAGCATGTCATGGTTGTTCATGGGGAGGATGGTTTAGATGAAATAAGCATAACCGGCCCTACGAATGTATCCGAATATAAAGATTTTAAAATAAATGAATATTCAATATGTCCTGAAGATTTTGGAATAGCCTCTGCTCCATTTGATGAAATTGCTGCTCAATCATCTGAAGAAAGTTTAAGGATGGTGCAAGAAGCTTTTGCTGGAGAAAAATCTGCAGTTCAAGATATGATTGCTCTCAATTCAGGTGCAGCGCTTTATATTGCTAGAAAGGTAGATTCAATAAGTGAGGGAGTAGAGCTATCATTTGATTTAATGAATAATGGAAAAGCTGCTGACAAATTAGCAGCCTATGTAAGGGTTTCAAATATCTAATGACTATTCTCGATGAAATTGTAGAAAACACTAAGACAAAATTAGTCCAAAAAAAGATAGACTTACCTGTTGAAAATATTTTGGATCAACTAAAAAAAACACAGTGTCCTAAAGCAAATTTTAAGAATAATATAATTGGTAAAGACCAAGCTATCATTGCAGAGATAAAAAAAGCTTCGCCCAGTGCAGGCATAATAGATACCAATTTTGATCCAGTTAAAAAAGCAAAAGAATATGAGTCCTTTGGTGCTTCAGCGCTCTCAATTCTTACTGAAGAAGACTACTTTCAAGGAAGTGTTGAATACCTTAAGGATGTAAAAAAGATAACCAATCTGCCAATACTAAGAAAAGACTTTACGGTAGATGAGTATCAAATTTATGAAGCTAAATTAATAGGCGCCGATTGCATTCTTCTTATAGCAAGTGTTCTTGATGATGTTCAGATAAAAGATTTTGTTAATTTAGCAGAAGAATTGGAGCTAGATTACTTAATCGAGGTGCATGATTTGGATGAGTTAAAAAGAGTTCAGGCATATAAGAATGCCATTATTGGAGTAAATAATAGAAATCTAAAAACCTTTGAGGTTGATCTAAATAATTCCATTAATCTTAGGGAAGAATTTCAAGCAGATAATATTTTTGTTGCTGAGTCTGGCATTAAAAATCAATCCGATATTGATTTACTCAAAGAAAATAACATTCACGTATTTCTTATTGGCGAGAGCCTGATGAGAGGAGATTTTGCTTGAAGCTAAGAGAGTGGCAAGCAAAAGCATTTCCCTTATGGTGGGCAAAAAAAAGAGGTATTGTTAAAGTAGTTACGGGAGGTGGTAAAACAGTTTTTGCTATTCATTGCCTAGCTAAGTATCTAGAAGAAAACAAAGACCATTCAATTTTTATTGTCGTTCCATCCATAGCTTTACTAGATCAATGGTATGAAGGATTACAAAAAGATTTTAATGAAAAAAACATTGCTTTAAACGGAGGTGGAGAACATTTAGAACATCTCTCAAGAATAAATATATCCACCATTGATTCTGTAAAAAATATTATTGAACAATTTGATGCATCAAAAACTCTTCTTATTGTTGATGAGTGTCACAAAATCGGCACTGAAAAAAGAGGAGAGGTTCTCACGAATAATTGGCATGCCACTTTAGGCCTTTCAGCAACACCTGAAAGAGATTACGACGATAATTTTTATATCATTATTAGAAAAATATTGGGAGATATTATCTTTGATTATGACTATATAGATGCAAGAGAAGATGAAGTAATAGTTAATTTTAAACTTCTTTATGCCTATGCTGCTATGACTCCAGATGAAGAGGAAAAATATAAGAAGTTTACAAAGAGCATTCAAAGAAGGGCAGCCACCATAGGTGGAAATGATATGAATGACTACCCATTAAAAATGTTAATTTTTAATAGAGCCAGAATGGTAAAAAATTCTAAAAATAGAATTCCTTTTGGAATTGAGTTACTGCAAAAACACAAGAGAGATAGTTGGATTGTGTTCACCGAGAATAAAAAACAAGCAAAAGAGTTCAATAAAATTATTAACACCAAAGGATATAAATCTGCAATTTATAATACTGATTTAGACAATGCCGAGAGAGAAGAAAATTTAAATAATTTTAAAAATGGTAATTTAAATGTTCTGGTTAGCTGTACAGCTCTTGACGAAGGGTTTGATATGCCAGAAGCAGATGGAGCAATGATACTTAGTGCTTCATCATCTAAAAGACAAAGAATCCAAAGAATGGGGAGGGTACTAAGAATTACAGCTAATAAGCAAAATGCGTTAATAGTTACTGTATATTCCTCTAAAACCGAGTTTGATAAATTAAGAGAAGAATCCAATAGATATAAGCTTGAGGGCGTGCCTATTAAATGGCAACAAATGAAACAGGTTTAGATATGTGCGCTTGTTGATGTCATTACCTTGGCGGTATATTTCATAATCTTTTTTGTAGGTATCTCTAATTCTTCTCCACCGTTCTCAACAGCTTGCTGGGCGTGAGCATCTTCATCAGCTCTCATGGTTTGAAGAATTTCAATTGTTTCTTTGTCTTTTGAAGATATTTTGTTGAGATGTTTATCTAAATGTACCACTACTTGTTTTTCAGTTTCTTCAACAAAACCTAGGCTAACCTTTTCTCCATATCTACCAAAAATTGCGCCTATTGCAAAAGAACCTGCATACCATAATGGGTTAAGTATTGATTCTTTGCCATCAAGCTCATCCAATCTTTTTTTACACCACACCAGATGATCCGTTTCTTCCTCTCCAGCCTCAATTAAATGCTCTTTTATCTTTTGATCTTTGCAAACAAGTGCTTGTCCTCTGTATAAAGCTTGTGCAGCCACCTCTCCAGCAAGGTTCACCCTCATCATTTGTATTGATAAATCTTTTTCTTTTTGAGAAAGGCTTTCGGTATTATCTTGAATCGAATCTGCAGGATAAGCTCTTCCGGTGCCTAATTTTTTATTGGACAGTGTTTTTAATGCAATATCAAATTCATTAATAATATTATTAACTAAGCTCATTTAATTCCTTTAAAACCAATATCTTTTCTAAAAAAAGCACCCTCAAAGGATACTTGGTCAACGAGATTATATGCTTTCGCTTGCGCTTCCTTCAAGTTATCACCAAGAGCTGTTGCACAAAAAACTCTTCCACCAGATGTTAAAACCTCATTGTTAGAAAGCTTAGTTCCAGCATGAAATAGTTTTGTTTCACTTTCGCTATTATTAGGAAGTGATACTAATTTATTAGACTCATAACTTTCAGGATAACCTTGTGATGCAATTACCACTCCACAAGAATGCTTTTCAGTCCATTCAATCTCATGAGATTCAAGTTCATCATTTATAGCAGCTAAACATAGTTCCACCAAGCTTGACTTAAGTCTTAATAAAATTGGTTGAGTTTCAGGATCCCCAAATCTGCAGTTAAATTCTAGAACTTTTATTTCACCATCTTTAATCATCAAACCTGCATATAAAAATCCCAAGTAGGGTGATCCTTCAGAAATAAGACCATGCATTGTTGGGGTCATAACCTCGTCAATAATTTTTTGATGAATTTTCTCATCTACTATTGGAGCTGGTGAGTATGCACCCATACCACCCGTATTAAGCCCAACATCACCTTCACCTACAGCTTTATGATCCTGGCTAGTTGCTAAAGGTATAATTTTGTCTTTACTTACAACAGCAATAAAACTAGCTTCCTCTCCCTCCAAAAAATCTTCGATTACAACACTACTACCAGCCTCACCAAATGTTTGATCTTTAAATATACTATCGAGAGCATTCACTGCCTCTTCTTTTGAGCTACAAATAATTACACCTTTACCTGCAGCCAAACCATCAGCCTTAACCACGGTTGGATATTCGATCTCATTAAGATGAGTAAGTGCTGCATCATATGAATCAAAAGCTGCATAGCCCGCAGTAGGTATCCCATATTTAATAAAGAAATCTTTTGAGAATGTTTTTGAGCCTTCAAGTTGTGCAGCTGCTTCAGAGGGACCAAAAGCATTAATATCATTGGCTTGGAGAAAATCAGCCATTCCCATCACAAGTGGCTGCTCAGGACCAATAATTACAAGAGCAATTTTTTCCTTTTTACAAAAATCTGCTATTTCTACAAAGTTGTTTAAATCTAGTGAGATATTTTCTAATTTTTCTTCTAGAGCAGTTCCAGCGTTACCTGGACAAACATAGACTTTGGTTACTGCACTATCTTGAGAGGATTTCCATGCTAGAGCATGTTCTCTTCCACCTGAACCAATAATTAAAATTTTCATTAATGTCTAAAATGTCTTGTGCTTGTAAATACCATTGCAATGTCATTTTCATCAGCAGCCGCAATTACCTCATCATCACGCATTGATCCGCCTGGTTGAATAATTGACGAGATACCACTTGAGGCAGCCTTATCTATCCCATCCCTAAATGGAAAAAAGGCATCTGAAGCCATGGAAGCGCCTTGAACTTCCAGGCCTTCTTCTTTAGCTTTCAAATTTGCAATGTCAGCACTTATAACTCTGCTCATTTGGCCGGCCCCAATTCCAATAGTCTGACGATTTTTTACATAAACTATTGCATTACTCTTAACGAACTTAGCCACTCTCCAGGCAAACATCAGATCATTTAATTCTTCTGGTGTTGGCTCTCTTTTTGTTACGCATTTCAGATCTTCTTTCGGTACAACATAATTATCATCTGACTGAATTAAAATTCCTCCAGATACTTTCTTAATTATTCCTGGGTAGGGATTATCTTGCTCAAGATCAACTTTCAGAACTCTAACATTCTTCTTTTTAGCAAATTCAGCTAATGCGCCTTCTTCATAGTCAGTTGCCAAAATAACTTCAACAAATTGCCTAGAATTTATTTCTTTAGCTGTTTTTGTGTCTAATGTTCTATTTAAGGCAAGGATTCCGCCAAATGCTGATGTTGGATCGGTTTTAAATGCTAAATCATAGGCACTATTGATATCATCTGATTCTGCAACACCGCAAGGGTTAGCGTGCTTTACAATTACACAAGCAGGATCATCAAACGCTCTCACGCATTCCCAAGCAGCATCAGCATCTACTATGTTGTTATAGGAAAGTTCTTTGCCTTGTAAGATATCTGCATTGGCAATATTTTTGTGTTTTAAATTAGTAAAGGTAAAAAGATTTGCTGTTTGATGGGGGTTTTCACCATATCTTAATGATGAGCTTTTATTAAAACTATAATTTGGCAGAGAACTGGATTCTTCTTTTAGGTAATTTGAAATGGAAAGATTGTAATCGGCCATTATCTCAAATACCTTTTGAGATAATTCTTTTCTGAAATCATATGAAATGCCATCACCTTTGTCCCACTCTTCAATAAGCCTAGAATAATCAGAAGGATTAGATACAACAGCAACGTCTTTAAAATTTTTAGCTGCTGACCTAATCATAGTGGGGCCGCCAATATCTATTTTTTCGATTGCTTCATCAAAAGAGCAATCTTGAGCAATTGTTTCTTTGAAGGGATAAAGATTAACTACAACTAAATCAATTGGTTCATAGCCTCTTTCTTGAAGTATCTGCATATCTTGATCACGTCTTGCAAGAATCCCTGCATGGATTTTTGGATGCAAAGTTTTTACTCTTCCGTCCATCATTTCTTCAAATCCAGTAAAATCAGAAACCTCAACAACTTCTGATGTAATTTCCTTTATTGCTTTGAAGGTGCCACCAGTAGATAACATTTTTACTTCTTTTGAAACTAGAAATTTAACCAGTTCTTCAAGACCTGATTTATCTGAAAGACTTATAAGAGCAGTTTTTGGTTTTATTGAATGCATTATTTTATGTTGTATTTTTTTAGTTTAGTTCTAAGTGTTGTTCTATTAATTCCTAAAATCCTTGCGGCTTTTGATTGATTATTATTAGCAAATTGCATCACAGCATTTAAGAGCGGGGGCTCAACTTCATTTAGTACAAGTTGATAAACATCAATTGGCATATTTTTTTGATCTAGCTGAGCAAAGTATCTTTTCATAGCCTTTCTAACCTCGTCTTTGAGAGGTTTTTTAGAATAGCTATCAAATGATTTCTTTTTACTTTTCAAATTGAATATTTTTAAATTAATAAGAAGAAATACCAGTTTACAGCTGTTTAAAAATTGCTCAATAGATTTTTAAAGATTTACTACTGTTTTTTTCTCATCACCAAGGGTAATGCTTTTAACTTCATAATTTTCAAAAGTAATTTTAGTGACAGACACATAATCAGGATGGAAATACATGATTCTATTTTTTTTAAGCAAGGCGCTTATCAGTACGTTCACGACCATAAAATGGGTAAATATAATTGTGTTTTGAGCAATATTTAGAGAGTGCTTAATTATATTAGTTCTCCAAAGTGCTACATTTTCAGGCAAATTTGCAATATCTGCATTTACAAGGTCAGTCAGCCAGGCTCTTTTTTTAGAATTATCAATATTATTTGATGGTATCTCTGAATATGTTTCATTAATCAATAATTTCTTACCAAATTTTTTAGTTAAAGGTTCTGCTGTAAGTCTTGCTCTCAACTTTGGACTTGAAACAAAGTTATATGAGTCTAATGATTTGACCATATTTTTTTCAAGCAATGAAATCGATTGTTTAATTCCCTGGTCACTTAAACCAGGGTCGGGATGATTGCCCCAACTTTCTGAAGCTTCCCCGTGCCTAACTAATAAAAGATTTATCTCTGACATTTATGCTCAACCTATAGCTATAATATTCTTGTGAGAGTTCATAGAACATATTGTAAGTCAGTATCAGAAATAAGTAGTGTCTTTGATTTAGATAAGGCTCAATCTATGCATTTGATTAAAGTCCTTAGATTAGCTATCAATGATGAAATTGAAGCATTTGATGGCCATGGCTCTTCTGCTATATGTAAGATAATAGAAATTAATCACTCCTCAGTCTCTCTTGAAAGAATTAGTGAAATCAAAACAAATAAACCTTCAAAGAAAAAACTTGGTTTTATATTACCCCTAATTAAGAAAGAAAATTTTCATTTTATGATTCAAAAACTTTGCGAAGTTGGTGCTACTGAGTTAATTTTTTATAAACCTGATTTAATCGATCAAAGTATTGCAAAAAAAGATTTATCAAAAATTTATAATAAATCTCAAGACGTTATTATTTCAGCATGTAAACAATGTGGTTCAAATTTTCTACCACTAACAAGCTATGTTTCATCCTTAGCTGATGCTATAAAAAAGCTTGATGAGAGCTCAGAAATATATGTATTTGATGTTGAAGCAAAAGATGTCTTTGATGCCAGATCAATCAAAGCAAGTAATATTTTTGTAATTACTGGAGCAGAGTCTGGATTTTCAGACTCTGAGACTAAACTCATGACTGAAAAAGATTTAATTTTTAAGCTAGTATCAAAAAATATTCTTAGAGCAGAAACAGCACCTATTGTGATAGCATCTTTAATTCAAAACCATTTTGATAAAATATAACAATGACTAAAAAAGTACTTTTCATCACAGATCCGATGAGAGAACTCAAGCCCGAGAAAGATACATCCATCTTTATGATGGAGGAGGCTATATCGCTTGGTTATAAGGTTTATCAAGCAGAAATGAAACACCTTTATGTTGATAAGGATAATGTTTATGTAGATGCGCGCAACATAATTGAAATTGGAACCAGTCAGGTTGAAGGAATCAGAAAAGAGGTTATAAAAGTTGCTGATTTTTTATATACATTTATGAGAAAAGATCCTCCTGTAGATACTGATTATATTAATTCTCTTCATTTACTGGGCCTAGCAGAGACTCAGGGAGCTAGAGTATTTAACAAGCCAAATTCTATCAAGGAATTCAATGAAAAAATGTTTGCACTTCATTTCAAAGATTACATTCCAAGAACATTGGTTACATCAAATCTCGAGAAAGTAATAAATTTTCAAGCTGACCATGAAACTATTATTGTTAAGCCATTAGACGGAATGGGCGGCGATTCTATATATAAAATGGAGGATATGGAAGAGGAGAATTTAGATATTCTCTTAGATATGACAGAAGATGAAACTACTCAAATTGTAGTTCAAGAGTTCATACCCGAAATTTACCAAGGTGACTTCAGGATTTTAATTATTCATGGCAAGCCTTTTGAAAAAACTTTAGCAAGAATACCTCAAGGTGAGAGCTTTAAAGGCAATTTAGCGGCTGGTGGAAAGGGGGTTGTCATGGACATCAATAAAAGACAAAAAGATGTTGCAGATATTGTTGGAAAATTTCTTGTATCAAAAGGAATTAATTTTGCAGGTATAGATATGATTGGTGATTACTTAACTGAAATTAATATAACAAGCCCAACATGCGCAAGAGAAATATATAACCAATCTGGTAAGAACCCAATACAGGAATATTTTTCTAAATTATGAGTTCATTATCAGCACACCCAAGACCTAGCAAAAGATCATTAACACTTAACAAATCTTTTTTCTTATCTGTATTTTTCCATACAGTACTCATTTTCGGGGTTACATTTACAACCTTTTATAAAATACCTCTTATAGATGAATCACCAATAATTAATGTCAAATTTGCAAACTCTTCTTATGACTCGCTCGGAGCGTTCAACAAATCTATAGATAATATTTCTCAATTTAGGAACCCTAAGGAAGGCAATTTTGCAAAGAAAGTAGAAAGAAAGATTGTTCAACCGCAAAAAGTAAAAAAATTAGAAGCAAACTCTACAGTTACCAATGAAGAAGCAATATATTTAAATTTATGGCAGAGAGAAATTGAATCTATTGGTGACAAAATAATATCTGAGAATGATTTTGAATATTCAGATAGTAAGGTTCAAATAATGGCTAAAATCGATTCTTTAGGGAATTTAATACAATCAGAAATCTTAATCTCTTCTGGAAATGTGTATGTTGATCAAATGGCAATAGATATCCTTGAAAAAGCAGCACCCTTTGCACCATTTGATCCAAAGATGATAAATGAGTATGGCATTTTAGAAATAATTAGAGATTGGAACTTTAACCAGAGATAATGCAAATAGTATCCTTTGATTATGGTCTAAAAAAAATTGGTGTTGCTGTGGGCCAGACAAAAACTAGAACATCTTCTCCGCTTGATATTATTTTTAACAAAAACAATAAAATCAATTGGAATAGCATTCAATCTATAGTCTCAGAGTGGAGGCCTGAACTTATTCTTGTTGGAAAACCTTTAAATATGGATGGAACAGATAGTGATATGATGAAGGAGGTAGATATTTTTTTTAAAAAATTGAAAAAAATTACTAATATCCCATGTGAATATGTAGATGAAAGGTTAACAAGTTTTGAAGCAAGACAAAATCTTATAGAATTAAAAACTGATCTGGTAGACGCAGAGGCTGCAAAAATACTGATTGATAATTGGCTGAGTGAAAATTAATAAATATGTCTATACCATCAAGTTTTATTGACCGACTACTTTCTACTGTAAGTATTGTTGATATTATCAATAGAAGAGTGCAACTAGAGCGATCTGGCGGTCGGTATAAAGCTAAATGTCCCTTTCATGGAGACGGTAACGAAAAAACACCATCATTTGTAGTATATGAAGAAACTGGTTCCTATCATTGCTTTGCCTGTAAAGCTTCAGGAAATGCTATTAATTTTTTAAGAGAATACGATGGTATTGATTTCATGGAATCAGTTGAATTGTTAGCAGCTTCTGTTGGAATGGAAGTGCCGAAACAAGAAAAGCCAGTAGATTTAACAGATGCCATTAGCATAAATACTAAGGCAACTGAAATTTTTAAAGACCAACTTAAAGGACCGCAAGGGAAAAATGCAGTTGACTATTTAAAAGCCAGAGGAATAAGTGGCGAAACTGCAAAATTTTTTGAGTTAGGTTTTTCAATGGAAAAAAATCCATCACTCCACAGCATCTTGTCCCCACAATATAACCAAAATGATCTAGAAGACTCTGGCCTTTTTGGTACTAATGATAACGGGGAGATGTACGATCGTTTCAGGGATAGATTAATGTTCCCGATAAGAAATATTAAAGGAGAGCATATAGCTTTTGGAGGCAGGCTGATTGCTGATAAGGACAATCAGGCAAAATATTTAAACTCACCTGAAACAAAAACATACAAGAAAAAATATGAGCTATATGGTCTATATGAGGCAAGACTTATAGAAAAAAGGCCCAAATCTCTATTTTTAGTTGAAGGCTATATGGATGTTATTGGATTGCATCAATATGGAATTAAAAATGCTATTGCTTCTTCTGGTACTGCTTTTACTCCGGAACAACTTCGCAAAATTTTAAGTTATACCAATGATATTTTTGTTGTATTTGATGGAGATGAAGCTGGTCAAAAGGCATCGTGGAGAGCAGTCGAGAATGCTTTGCCTTTGCTTAGAGAGGATGTGCGGATGAGCTTTATATTTTTAAAGCCAGGCGATGATCCAGATAGTTTTATAAAAAATAAAGGCAAAGATGCTTTTTTAAAGCTAGCAGATGAAGCTATCACCTTTTCAGAATACTTCTTGGATACCATCAAGAAACAAGACGATCTCTCATCAATTGAAGGAAGGTCAAGGGTTGCTCAGTTTGCAGTTCCTTTGGTTGATAAAATCGTAAATCCAACATTAAGAGAGGCATATATCAGTGAGATTGGGCATATTTGTGATTTAGATTTTGGAAAATTACTTAATGGTGTTATTAATATTGTTCCAGAAAATGTAAAACAAGAAGAGCCAGCAAAAAAAGTTCCAGTTTCTGTCATTAGAAAATCAGTTTTAGGTATTTTTACAGTTTTAATTCAATATCCTAAATTAGCGGGTGAAAGCTTCTTCAATCTAATTGCAAAAGATTCAAGATTTTTATTTTTACATGATGTTAGGAACTTTTATAAAGACAATCCAACAGCACCACCTTCAATACTTTTTGAACAAATAGAAAATGAAAAAATAAAAAATTTATTTGGAGAAGCATTAGTTTCTGAGATAAAACTATCAGAGGAAAATGCAAAAAAAATGCTTAATGATTGTATTGATATAATTTCAAAATCTGAAAAAGATAGACAGGAAACATTAAAAGAAAAGTATAATATGCAAGAAATAACATCTGCTGAAAAAAGAGAACTACAACAGATTATCCTAAAAAAGGATGTAATGTCTGAAGAAGACCAGATTTTATTAAAAAATTTAAGCTCAAAATAGATTGAAATAATGAAATTCATCACCAAATAGAGCTAATACATTTGGAGTACAAGAATTCGTGGATAAATTAAGCAAAAAAGGTTCAAAGATAGCTGAGCTTATTGAAAAGGGAAGAGAGCAAGGCTACTTAACTTATGCAGATGTAAATGATCATTTGCCTGAAGACATATCTGACCCTGATCAGGTAGATGAAATTATTGGAATGATCAATGATTTAGGTCTTCAAGTTCATGAAACTGCTCCAGATGCAGACGATTTATTATTAGCAGAGTCCGAAGATTCAGATGATATAGCCTTAGAGCAAGCTGCTGAAGCTCTTGCAGCTGTTGAAAATGAAACAGGCAGAACTACTGATCCAGTTCGTATGTACATGAGAGAAATGGGTACCGTTGATCTGTTAACTCGTGAAGGCGAAATTGAGATTGCAAAAAGAATTGAAGAGGGTATGAGAGACTTGCTTGCCGCAAGTGTTAATTATCCTAAAACAGTTGAGTATGTCATTGAGTATCATCAAATGGTAAAAGATGGTGAGAAAAAAATTAACGATTTTCTAACCGGATTCTTAGAGGAGATGGAAGAAGTACCATCAGCAGGTCCTGGCAGTCAAAGAGCTAAAGAAGAAGCTGAGGCAGCTGAGGAGTCAGACGAGGAAGGTTCTTCTGGTCCAGACATGCAGGAAGTCCAAAGAAGAATGACAAACCTTAAACGTCAATACAATAAAACTTTAAAAGTTATTGATTCGAAAGGTAGACACTCAAAAGAGGCTAATGCTGAATATAAAAAATTAGGTGAAATTTTCCAGTTCCTCAAGTTTAGCCCAAGAATGTTTGATGATATTGCTGCAATAGCAAGGTCGGGCTTGAGCAGAATTAGAGAAAAAGAAAAATCTATACAAGAGCAGCTTGTAAGAAATGCACGCATGCCAAGAAAAGACTTTTTAGCAAGCTATGCTGAAAATCTAACAAAAGTAAGATGGGTTGATTCTCTTATGAAAGAGAAAAAATATAAAAAAGATCTTCTTGAAAAAGTAAAACAAGATGTTGTAATTGCCCAAAAAGATATCATTGATCTTGAGCAAAGAGTTGGCCTTAGTGTAAAAGAAATTAAAGAAATCAATCGAAACATGTCTATGGGTGAAACTAAGATGAGACGAGCCAAAAAAGATATGGTTGAAGCAAACCTTAGGCTCGTGATATCTATTGCAAAAAAATACACCAACAGAGGGCTTCAGTTCCTTGATTTAATTCAAGAAGGGAATATTGGTCTTATGAAGGCTGTCGACAAATTTGAATACAGAAGAGGATATAAGTTTTCTACCTATGCAACATGGTGGATTAGACAGGCTATAACAAGATCTATTGCCGACCAAGCTAGAACAATCAGAATTCCAGTTCATATGATTGAGACTATTAACAAGCTCAATAGAGTATCTCGTCAAATGATGCAGGATATGGGCAGAGAGCCTACTCCTGAAGAGTTAAGTAAAGAACTAGATATGCCAGAGGATAAGGTAAGAAAAGTTTTAAAAATTGCCAAGGAACCAATTTCAACTGAAACACCAATTGGAGATGATGAAGATTCAAGCCTAGGTGATTTTATTGAAGATACTGTTATAGAGTCTCCTTTAGAAAATGCTACTGAAGATAGTCTTCACTTTGCAACCGATGATGTTCTAGCATCGTTAACAGCAAGAGAAGCAAAAGTACTTAGAATGAGATTTGGTATAGGTATGAATACAGACCATACCTTAGAAGAAGTTGGAAAACAGTTTGATGTTACTAGAGAAAGAATAAGACAAATTGAAGCAAAAGCTTTAAGAAAGTTGAGACATCCTAGTAGATCTAGTCATTTAAAAAGTTTCTTAGACGACTAATTTTATTTCCAATTACCTTTTCTACCGGTTAAATCCCAGTTAATTCTTGAATGCATTAACTGGATTCTCCTTTCGACATACCTTCTTGCAAACAGATCACTGATTTGGGTCAGGGGCAGATAGGATTTAGAACCAAGACCATCAATAATTTTTAATACAATTTTTCCATCCTCATAACCAAGAACAATATTGTGAGGAATAATATTCTTTGTTAATACCAAAGACGATCTTAACCATGTTTCAAATTCTTTAATAGCCTTTTGAATCTCTTCAGTAATACCATAAGTGAAGAGGTATTTTTCTAATGTAATAGCAATGTTATTTTGATTGTCTCGAATTAAATCGGTTTCAGATGCCAGTCCAATAGACGTTTCAACCATCCCATGCCATCGTGCAAGATGTTTCCATGTTTCAGGATTATCTTTTTTTAAAGCCCTTTGGGCATAGGCTTTTTGCTCACGAATATTGTCATCAAATGTGGATTCACTTCTAAATTTTTTATACCAAGGAGCATTTTGCCTAGCTATCTTTGATTGATCTTGAATAGTAACTTTCAGACAGCGATAGCTATTTTCAGGATGTACATAACATCTTCTGTTGCCACCTTCGGCAAAGGGCTGTACTCCATCAAGATTAATCATTTGCTAATAATAACTTATTTCAAAAATTCTCAAGAGATAAAAGCTTCCCTAAATTATATATTCTTATATAATTGCTCGTTCTCTATTCGATATCATCGATTAAAGGGGCCTGTAGCTCAGTTGGTTAGAGCAGTGGACTCATAATCCATTGGTCGGAGGTTCGAGTCCTCCCGGGCCCACCATTTTCATAGGTTCTATTATTTAAGCTTGTTTAGTAGCTTTTTTATTTCTGTAATAGTCTTTTGGTTGGAATCGCCTATTTTTCGTGATGAAACAATCATTTCTATTTTAGGATGTCGGCTCTTCAGATCAATCAACTCTTTTTCTTCAGCATCAATTTTTTTAGTTATTTCTTGAAATTCATTTTGATAATTACTTAACTTATCAGAATATTTTTTTTGATAATTATTTATTTGCTTATTCAATTCTTCAATAAATTTTTCCTTGTTTTTTTGTGCTTTTATTTTTTGTTTTTCAGTTTCTTTTCTCTCTTTTTCTTTCTCAGCCGCTATTTTTTTTCTTTTTCTTATGTTTGTAATTATTATGAGAAGAATTAGGACTGGGAGTATAATTAGCATTAGTCGTTTAAGTTCAGCTCTTTTTCTTTTTCTCTCAGCTTCTATTCTTTTCCTCTCTTTCTCAGCTTCTATTCTTTTCCTTTCTTTCTCAGCCGCTAACCTTTTCCTTTCTTTCTCAGCTGCTATTCTTTGTTTTTCCATCTCAGCAACAATTCTTCGTCTTTCTTTTTCAGCTTCTTTTATGAAATAATCTTTTTTAAATTGAGTAGGTAAAATTGAAAACTGTTTGATGATTAGATTTTCGAGAGGGGTATTTAGGTTCTGTTCAATAAATTTTACATTGCCTCTATTTATTGGTGTTGAGGGCGTTACTTTTTGCCATTCACTCATTGTCTTATTAATTTTTACTAATCCTTGCTGCACCTTTCTTTTTAATGATGTTGAAGAACTTTGGCTATTAAGATAATTATTGGATATATTTATCACATGTTTTGCATTGTTTATAATTGCTTGTTGGTTATTCACCCTGCATCTTAATTCATCACAATCATCTGGATATTTACCCTCATAGCCCACGTAAAAAGCACAGCTAAATGTCCCTATTGTTGTAGCTCCTAATGTAATCAGCATGCCAAGTACATTTGCTTCCTCTAAGGATCCTGATAGTTTGTATTCAGAGCATATTGGCTGGGAAAGTTTTTTAGAGTAATTTTGCGAGGATATTATTTCCGATAATGATGGTTGTGAAATTATCATCTGAGACAAGAAAAGAAAACTTATACAAATAAATTTTTTAATCTTTGTCATAAATTTTTTAATTCTTTTAAAAAATTATTCATCTCTTCCTTTAATACTACTTTGGTTGAGGATGATGATATATTTTTACTATTTATATTTCTGAGCTCTTGTAAAGAGTGCTTAAATTTTTCAAATTTTTTCAAGCTTGCTTTGATTTCTGTTAAATATTGATTTTCATCTTCTAATTCTATGTTTTTGATTGTATTTAAATCATTAATATCTTTCTCAGTAAGCAAAGACTCATATTTATTTTTACTTTCATTCATAGAATTAAATGCATCTCTTGAATATTCCATTTCACTTATCTGAAATTTTTCAGTATCAAGTTCTTCAAAAACTTCCAGAGAAGTCTTCAAGAAGAAATATTTTTCAAGAACAGTGCTATCAGACTTTTCAACTTCTTGAACGGAGTTCTTTAATTCGAATGCTAGATTTCTTTGACTTCGGATATATTCTTTTTCTGATTGCTCTTGTTCGAACCTAAGCCTGTTCTGTTCAATTTCATACTCTTTTAATTTATTTGCTTTAATTACCTCTTTTAGTTGAGCTGTTTGAACTTTTTTTATGTCATTCTGAACACCATATAAAGCAGCTTGAATTTGGTTATTTTTTTCCATTGTTCTTGCAACGTTAGTAAGACCTTTATTCATATTTGCCATCTGGAAGCTTTGCGCCACCATCAAAGCGTTGCTAATTTTTGCCTGTCTTGCTAATGGATTATCTGATGCCATGAAAAGTTTTCCTTTATTATTAAATTAGTATGATAGTAATAAAGGTATTATAAAAATACAAATAAACACATTTTATTTATAAAAATTAGAAGTTTATTTTTTTCTTTTATGACTATTTTATTCATTAACTCCAATCATTTTTCTATCTGCCCAGAAGGGGAGTTTTTCTTCTTGTGCGGTATCCATAGGTAAATCTTGATACCTCCATAATGGTTCCCAGCATTCATATTTACTGGGCAATTTTCTTGTTTCTTCTTTTTTATCTTGAGGCATCTGATGATATTTGTTCTGAAGCTCCTTTAGCCTTTTGTTTCATTTTTTTTCAAAGGATGGATAAGGAGCAACTACTCTTTTATAGGGTATACCTCTAACTTTGAAGTAATTTTCCATTTTCCCAGTAAAATAAGAAATACTAGAGCCATAAAGAATTACCGGATCATTGAACATAGAAAAAAGTCTATACTGAATTCAGAATATTGTTAATTGGTTTATTATTAAGTACCAATGGGAGAGCAAATGCCAAATTTAATGAATGAGTCTTTTATATTGCCATGTGGACAGGTTGTTAAAAATCGAGTTTGCAAAGCAGCAATGACTGAACGTATTGCTAAAGGAGATAATTTAGCTCATCAAGGTCATGCAAATCTTTATGATAGGTGGGCAGAAGGCAATATAGGTATTCTGTTAACTGGAAATGTTCAGATTGACCGCAAAAACCTTGAAGGTCCTGCAAATGTAGTGATTGATAAGAATAACTATAAAGAGCAATACGATGCACTTAAAGCATGGTCAGCAGCAGGAACAAAAGATAATACGCAGTTATGGATGCAAATTTCGCATGCAGGAAGGCAAACACCAGGTGAAATTAATTCTTCACCCTTGGCTCCATCTAATATTGGATTAAAAATTCCAGGTAAGAATTATGGCACCCCAACACCCATGACAGAAGAAGATATTCTCGACGTAATAGATAGGTTTGTTTTTACTGCAAAAATTGCTAGAGAAACAGGTTTTACTGGCGTTCAATTTCATTCAGCTCATGGCTATCTTTTATCAGAGTTTTTATCATCTGATATCAATAATAGAACTGATGCTTGGGGCGGCAGTATTGAAAATAGGGCTAGGGTTCATTTAGAAATAATTAATAAATGCAGAAAGGAAGTTGGAGAGGATTTCCCTATTTCAGTTAAATTAAATTCTACAGACTTCCAAAAGGGTGGATTCACTCCTGATGAAAGTATTCAGGTCGCTCAAATGTTAGAAAATGCGGGTGTGGATATTATAGAAATTTCAGGCGGTACCTATGAGCAACCAAAATTAATAGGTGTTGATGATTTAACCATTAATCCAAAAAGAAGCGAACAAAGAAAAGAGAGCACAATTGCAAGAGAGGCTTATTTTCTTGAATATGCTCAAGATATTAGAAAAGCAGTTTCTTTGCCCCTGATGGTTACAGGCGGTTTTAGAACAAGAGAAGGTATTGAGGATGCGCTACAAAGTAATGTTTGTCAGATAGTTGGTATTGGAAGACCTTTATGCGCAGACCCTTATTGTGTTAAAAAAATGATAGCGGGAGAACTGGAGGTTCTTCCAAGTTTTGAAAAGACTCTGTCTTTAGGACCTTCGATCCTATCTCCATCGAGCCCATTTACTATAATTAAAGTTATTAATGCGTTTGGTGCTATGGCTTGGTTTTATCAACAAATTAAAAATATGGCTAAAGGTCTTATGCCTAACCATAAACAAAAGCTTTTTAATGCCTTTAGAGCTGATATGAAAGCAGACAAGCTTGCTATAAAAGATTATTTAGATAATAACTAATATTTTAATCTGCACATTAGCTGCTAATAAATCTATAGAACAAATATTTTGTTAAAATTTTTAGTTGTGGCATCCTTTTTAAACAATACTTATTAAAAATTAATTAATATGATTTCAAAAGCTTTTATAAATTTTATGTCTCGCCGAACAATTTTTGCAAAGGTAAGAAATAAAGTTATGAATACCTATGCAAACTATGATCTCATTAAAAAGGCACGAGTGACATTTGAAGTCGAAAGAAAAGAATCACAAAAACCACATACTGTTATTTATTTTCATAAAGTTGATGATCCTTATTCAGCTTTAACAGTTGAATATGTTGAAAAAATTGCTTCTACATTTGATGTTTTGTTAAAGCCTGTTCTTGTTGGTGAAGAAAATCCCGAAACTGTTCATGAGCCAACTTTATATGGTGATTATTGTTTAAGAGATGTAAACCGTATTGCAGATTATTATGGTGTGGCATTTTCATCACAGACCTATCCAGAAAAAAATTTGGTTAATTTAGCTAATTCTATTTTGACTGCAGCAGATGAGTCGGATTTTACCTCCCTTGCCAAAAGAGTTAGTAAAGCATTATGGTCTCATGATCAAAAAACTTTAGAAGAGCTTTCAACAAAACATAAGGCAACTCCTGATGAAGTTTTAAAAAAATTAGAGCAAGGGAATACAATAAGAGACGATAAAGATTACTATTTTGGATCAGCTTTTTTTTATGGAAAAGAGCTTTACTGGGGAGTTGATAGAATTAATCATCTCGAAGAGAGATTGGATGAATTAGGTTTAAGAAAAGATTCAATGAATGAGTCTGTTTGTTTTCCAAATTTAAAAGCACCAGATAAACTTGAAAGTGAATATAAATTTAATCTTTACTATTACCCATCTTTAAATAGTCCATATACTTTTGTGAGCGTAACAGGTGTACAAGAAATAAAAGATGGGTACCCAATTAATCTAATAACCAAACCAGTTTTACCAATGCTAATGCGCAAAATGACTATTCCAAATTTTAAAGCTAAATACATTATTTCTGATGCTGCAAGAGAGGGGCTAAAAAAGAATAATCCAATTGGTAAGATTTATTCTCCATTAGGAAAGCCAGCTAGGAAAGCTTATTCTATATTCCCAATTATTAATGAGGCTGGAAAAGGTTTTGAGTACATTAATGAATTACTTCAAGCCTCATTTTACGATGGGATTAATATTGGAGAGGATGACTATCTAAAGTCTACAGTTGAAAAGCTTGGTCTTGATTGGAATATTATCTCTAAAAAACTAGGAAGCAATGATTGGAAAAAAGTTTTAGATGATAATTTAAAAGACATGTACTCAGGTAATTGTTGGGGTGTGCCTAGTTTCAAGATAACAGATGCAAATGATGATAATCCATTCTATGTGTGGGGCCAGGATAGAATGTGGCTTATAAAAGAAGAAATAAACAAAAGGCTTAATTCATAAGCAATTTATTAATTTCTCACTTCTGCGAATACTTTATTAGATCCGTCTTTATATAAGATAAGCACGTCATAAGGTGTAAACCTATCATCAAACTCCATGCCAGGTGACCCTAAAGGCATTCCTGGTACTGATAAACCTATGGCATTAGGATGATCTTCTGATAAAAATTTGGTTATGTACTTTACTGGTATATGACCCTCGAAAATAAAACCATTTGTAGATACGGTTGTATGACAAGACCTATATTCTGGTTTGATAGCATACATTTTTTTAATACCTTCAAGGTTTTGATGATCTTGTGTATGAACATTAAAGCCTTTTTCTTTTGCATGTTTAACCCATTCTTTACAACAACCGCATGTTGGTGTTTTATGAGTTAATAGCATTGTCTTAGTATCGGTATCAGCAATAGATTTATGCTGGAACATTAATATTGCCAGTGAAAAAATTACAAAATTAAGATATTTTTTGTACATAGAATTCGTATGACCCATTTTTTAATTACATCCAATAATAGTAATTTATTTTGACTTTTTTTACTAAAAATTTTGTTGTTTTTTAGTGCATAAATTTTCAAAATATTTTGATTTACAAAGATAAAAAAATGTCGTTTAATTTGGTAAATGTTAATAATTTACAAGGGGGGTAATTATGACAAATCCTAATCATCCAAGTGTTGATCAAAGCGATAGAGTGGTTCCAATAAATCTTAGACAAAGTGGGCCAACTAAGACAGAGCTTTTAATTTCTACACGAGTAAGAAAGTCGCCTTTTTGGCATCTATCGCATGAAGCTGGCTGCTGGAGAGCAACAGTTTATAATCGTATCTATCATCCTAGAGGTTATGTAAAGCCAGAAGATGGCGGAGCCATGGTTGAGTATGAAGCCCTTGTCAATAGAGTAACAATGTGGAATGTTGCTGTCGAAAGACAGATAAGAGTTAAAGGTCCTGATGCCGAGGCGTTCACTGATTATGTGATAACTCGTGATGCCACAAAGATTGAACCAATGCATGGTAAATATGCCATCTTATGTAATGAAAAAGGTGGTGTTCTTAACGACCCAGTTTTATTAAGACTATCAGAGGATGAATTTTGGTTCTCAATATCAGATAGCGATCTCTTGCTTTGGTTACAAGGTGTAAATGTCACTAAAAAATATGATGTTGAGATTGATGAAATAGATGTATGTCCTGTTCAAATTCAGGGCCCATTGTCTGAAGATTTAATGGCAAAACTTGCAGGGGAAGAGCTTAGAGAAATTCCTTACTATGGGCTTATGGAATGTAAAGTTGGTGGAGCTGACTGTGTCATAAGTCAAACTGGTTTCACCGGTGAAAAAGGTTATGAGATCTATGTTCGTGATGCGCATGCAAATGCTGAAAAAATGTGGAATGCAGTTCTTGAAGCAGGTGAAGAATTTGGTTTAATGGTTATTGCTCCTGCTCATCATCGAAGAATTGCTGCAGGCATTTTGTCTTGGGGACAAGATCTTGATCATGAGACCTCGCCATTTCAAGTTAACTTGAGCTATCAAGTGCCTCGTAATAAAAAATCTGATTACATTGGTAAAGAGGAGCTTGAAAGGCAAAGAGCAATAATTGATGAAGGAAATGCTCCATTTAAAATGAAGATGGTTGGTATTACTCTTGGGGGAAAAGAGATTACAAACTATGCTCCTGATTTTTGGTTGGTCACAGATACAGATGACAAAGAGGTGGGTTATGTAACTTCTCCTTGGTGGTCGCCTGAATTAGAAACCAATATTGCTCTTGCATGGGTACCATGGGAGGCATCAGAAGTAGGAACAAAATACAAAGTTAAACTTCCTGATGAATACTCAGAAACCCCTGGGGTCTCTGTTGATGCTGAAATTGTAGATGTCCCATTTAGGGAGTCTGTAAATCCAAATAAGCGAGAAGTTGAAGCCGCTAAAGGATTAGATTTTGCTGAATAGTTAATACCTATTTAACATTAAGAGCCCTTTAAGGGCTCTTTTTATTTATAAAGTGCAAAATATATTTCTTCCTGTGGTGGTGTTGTGGCAGAATTAAATTATGAAATTATTAATATTATTATTTAGTCTATTTCTTATATCTTCCTGCAACATACCCTTAGTTCCACTTATTTAATTAAGCCTTAAGGTGGGTTTTTAGTTTGTCTTTAAATTGATCAAGAATTTCTTCTTCAATTAAATGGCGCATGTTAGGAATAACAATTAGGTTGCTATCTGGAATTAACTCATTCATTAAATAAGAATTTTTAACATTCAAGACTGGATCTTGTTCTCCGTGAATTAGAAGTGTTTTCGCTTTTATAGATTTAATTTTTTTGATTCTATTTTTTGAAGATAATATTGCTGTAAGCTGCCTAGCATAACCAAATCCATCTTTGACATCCTTTATTCTGTTAAAGTTATCTATAGTATCTTCTTTAAATTTAGGAGTATCTATATCTTTGCCTTCCATTCCAATTAGTCCAACCCATTTTAGCTCTCTTTGATAAACCTCATCCATAGTTGGATTTGTAGTCTGTGATCGACTAACCATCATGTCTCGAACTTCTTTTGTAGCTCCATTCAAAGGTCCTGGTACAGATGCTGTTGAAGCTATTAGGGTAAAAGTTTTCACACGTTGAGGATATTTAGCACAAATAATTTGGCTAATCATGCCTCCCATAGAAGTACCTATTATATGTGCTTGATTGATGTTCAAATGATCTAAAACATTTATACCATCTCTTGCCATATCATTAAGAGTGTATTCAGATCTTATTGGCAATCTAAAAAAATATCTTAAATAACCTAAAACAATTGATGGTTTCTTTTTAAATCTTGTTGATAGTCCAGAATCTCTATTATCAAAAGTAATTGGCCTGTAATTATTTTCTATTAGAAAATCAATCAGATGCTCAGGCCAATGAACCAATTGTGCTCCAAGCCCATGAACTAAAAGAACTGGTGTAGCATTCTTTGGTCCATAGTCTCTATAAAATATTTTTACACCATTATTCTCTGAATACCCCTCTTCATAGCTCATAGGACTAGTCTTACATATTTTAGGCATGCAATACATAGCTTTTTCATATACATTAGAACCTCAAGCTATTAAAAAAAATTTATATGAACCTTAATCTAGATATTAAAGAATTCTTTAGTGCAAACAAAACAAGGGCCGCCTATGGAATAGGTGATTATGCTATTTGTTTATATTGGAGTGGCGTTAGCCTTTATCTGCTTTATTTTTATACAGATGTTGTAGGGATTTCGCCACTAATGGCTGGCTGGATATATGCCTTAGGCATAGCATGGGATGCAGTCACCGATCCCTTTATGGGTTATATGGCTGAGAGAACTAGAACAAAAATGGGAAGTTATAGGCCTTATATATTTTATGGTTCAGTTCCATTAGCTCTGTCTTTTGTACTTCTTTTATGGGTTCCTCCATTTGAAGGAACTTTCTTATTTATTTTCTTATTGCTTGTAAATTTAATTCATAGAACTTGTTTTACAGTTGTAAGCGTTCCTTATTCTTCGTTAACAGCAAGAATTACTGATGACAGTGATGAGAGAACAAAATTGACTACCGCTAGGATGCTAGCTGCAGCTGCTGGCACATTTTCAATTTCTGCTCTTGCATTTCCAATTGTTCTATTTTTTGGGGGTGGTGAAGAAGCTTTAGGTTTTGTATATCTTGGCCTCATTGCGGGCTTTACTGCTGTGGTTATACTTTCAATCACAGTATTTTTTGTTGAAGAAAGGCCTTTTCAATTTACTAAAGAAGAACTGCCAAGTTTTAAAAATGTCTTTAAATCTGTAACAAACAATTATCCTTTTTGGATAGTTTTTGCAGCTATTTTAATTTTGATATCAACGTATTTAATGTTTAACAACAATCTAATTTATTTTACAAAATATGCCTTAGGCCTTCATGAATATCAAGGTACAATCTTAGCTGTTCTTAGTGGGGCTAATCTTCTTGCTATACCTATATGGGCCTTTTTAGCAATAATTTTAGGAAAGAAAAACACATGGATGCTCTCTATGACTTTATTATTCATAGGATTTTGTATGTTTTATCTTTATCCAATAGCAGAACTAAATGAGCTGTTATTTATTTTGGCTTTTATTGGATTTGCTAATGGTGCCACTGGTGTCTTATTTTGGTCAATGCTCCCAGATACTATTGAATATGGTGAATGGAAGACTGGTATCAGGACCGAATCGTCACTGTATGGTTTTATGACTTTTGCTCAGAAAGGGGCAATAGCATTCGCCGCAGTAATTTTAGGAATAATACTAACGAATATAGGTTTTGAACCCAATGAAGTTCAGACCGAGCAAACCTTAGAATCCTTAAAAGATTTAATGTCACTTATTCCTCTTATTGGAGTTTTTATAAGTTTTGTTTTGGTATATTTTTACCCAATTGACAGAGAGTTCCATAAAAAATTAATTGATGAGATTAATTTAAGAAAGCTAAAAAATGTCTAAGGTTAGATGGGGCGTTATTGGAACTGGTTCAATAGCGAACGCTTTCGCGCATTCAATAAAGCATTGCAATCATTCAGAGTTGAGTGCTGTTTATGGAAGAAATAAAGAGACACTTCAAACATTCTCTCAGAAATTCGATGTTGCTGGTATAAATGATATTGATGAACTAGTTACATCAAACGGAATAGATGCAATTTATATTGCAACACCTCACAGCTCACATTTTGATTATGCATTGCAAGCAATGAAGAACAATAAACACGTCTTATGTGAAAAGCCAATTGCAATGAATCATATTGAAAGTATGGTTTTATTTGGACTGGCTAAAGATTGTGGAGTTTTCTTAATGGAAGCTTATATGTATAGAACACATCCACAAACTTTTAATATTCTTAAAAATATTGAGAGCCTGTGTGACACTAATCAAAAAGTAGAAATTAATTCTTCATTTGGATTCCATGCAGAAATACCTAAAGACCATAGACTAAGAAACCCTATGTTAGGCGGCGGAGCTATTATGGATGTAGGTTGTTATCCCTTATCAATGAGTAAATTATTAGCAGGACATATATTAAAAAAATCGTATGCAGACCCAATAAGCATTGAAGCTAGTGGTAATTTGGATGAGACTGGTGTTGATAGCAATTCAAAAGCTCGTATTTTGTTTTCAGAAAATATTGAGGCTAATATCTCATGCGCCATTAATGAGGTATATGAAAATAACTTAGAAATTATTAGTGGCGACTATAAGTTAAGTGTTAGCCAACCATGGCACTGTGGTCAATTTCAAGACGGACATTCTTCAATAAAGATTTATTCTAAAAATAAACTTGTTGATGAAATTTCTTACAAAGATGAGGTTGGGCTCTTTACAAGAGAAATCGATCACGCTTCTGAATGTATTCTTAACAATAAATTGGAATCTGATTTAATATCTCATGCTGATTCTCAAAGCATAATGTTGTGGCTTGATAAATGGAGAAAAGAGCTTGGTATTAAATGCCCTCACGAATCAAGAGAGACTTCTCAACTTATTAAATCAAAGTTTTTTTCCACCCAAAATAAAAAACTTGAGGGAATCAAAATCGATGGATTTGATAAAGATTTTTCTAGGTTAGCTCTTGGTTGCGACAATCAAACTTCAGACATTCATGCTTTTGCTATGTTTGATTATTTTTACGGAGCAGGGGGAAGAGTTTTCGATACAGCATATATTTATAACAATGGCATGGGTGACAAATATTTAGGAAATTGGATTAATTCTAGAGGCGTTCAAGAAGAGGTTTTAGTTTTGGGCAAAGGAGCGCATACACCTGATTGCAGACCGGAATGTATTAAACCGCAAATCATTGAATCATTAGAAAGATTAAATCTTGATAAAATTGATATTTATTGTCTCCACAGGGACAATAACGAAATACCAGTATCTGAATTTATTGATGCTCTTGATGAAATAAAAGCCGAAGGTCTTATTCATAAAATTGGGGCCTCTAATTGGAAGCTAGAAAGGTTTAAGCAAGCCAGAGATTTTGCTCTTAAAGAAAATAAGGAACCTTTTACTATATTAAGTAATAACTTTAGTCTTGCAGAAATGATTGATCCTGTGTGGCCTGGTTGTGTGGCTATTGATAATAATTTTTTAGATTATATTGATCAAAACAATATCATATTGTTTCCATGGTCTAGCACTGCAAGAGGCTTTTTTATTAAGAAAAAAGAAATAGCTACAAGTGATCATTTTTCAAATCCATCTGTGGATGAAGAAAAAAGAGTTTGGCATAGTGAAACTAATCTAAAAAAAAGGGAGATTTGTTTTAAGATAGCAGCAGAAAGAAATATTGAACCAATAGAGGTAGCTCTTGCATACGTAATACAATCTTCAAAAATAATATTCCCACTTATTGGACCAAGAACTATAAACGAATTAAATAGCTCTATTTTTGCTACAAGCGTTAATTTAACCGACGCAGAAATTGAACAATTAACTATAACTTAATTCTTTCAACCAGTTTAATATCCCTTGATGAAGACCCTATTAAAATATCATATTCTTTAAATTTAACATCCCAGTCGTTCTTTGATAAATCCCATGAGGAGAAATTTCTTTTATTTAATGTGATCTCAATTTCTTTGGACTCACCTGGATTTAAAAATGTTTTATCGAAACCCTGAAGTGTTTTAACTGGTTCATCATGTTCACTTTCATTTGGCTGCACATAACATTGTGAAATCTCAGAACCGGGAGTATCTCCAGTATTTTTAACCATATATGAACAAATAAAACTATTATTTATATTCCTTTTAATTTTTAATTTGGAATATTTAAATTCTGTATAAGATAAGCCGTGGCCAAATGGGAAAAGGGGTTCAACCAAATTCTTGTCATACCATTTATAGCCTACCAATAATTTTTCATCATAATCCATTTGTAAATTTTTGCCGGGATAGGATTTAAAAGCAGGAGTGTCTGAGAGGTTTACTGGAAATGTTGTCGGTAACTTTCCAGATGGGTTTGTGGCCCCAGTTAAAACATCAACAAGAGCATTACCATATTCTTGACCGGCATACCATGATTGAATAACAGCTTTCGCTTTGTTAATCCATGGCATATTTATTGGTGAGCCAGTATTTAAAACAACTATTGTATTAGGATTTATTTCTAATACTTTTTCAATAAGCTCATTTTGCTTACCAGGAAGATTAAAATCTACTCTGTCATTCCCTTCAGTTTCCCAGTCTGAATTCGTGCCGACCATTAATACTACTTGCTCAACTTCTTTTGCAATGTTTAGTG
>CACEDQ010000013.1 GCA_902558375.1 uncultured SAR86 cluster bacterium | reverse complement strand
ATTTAATTCAATTAAAAAAGAAAATAAAGAATCAATCATTGAATTTGTATTGCAATACCCTTTTTTAATCAACCATATATCTCAGCCTAAGTTAGTAAAAACTATTTTAAAAAAATACAATCAGTTAATTCGTCACTCAGATCATTCTTGCTTTGACAAAGAAACCCTTAAAAATCTGATTAATAAAAATGGACTTGTTTATCAAGATATAGCACCAGAAAAGCAAAAAGATTTAGATTTAATTGAAGCAGCAATGTTTGCAGAAACTAATCCAAAAATACATTTATGCAAACGCTTATTAAAAATACAAATGGTTCAATTAGATCTAAACGATAAAACAAAAGCTCAAAAAGATTATGTTTGGGGATGTTATGAAAAAAAAATACCTAAAGACGATATTTTTAAAATTGCGCAGTTAAAAAAAGATTTCTTTGAAACAGTATCAAGATGTAAATAGAAATGATTTTTACAAAACGAGGATTCCTTGGAACAAAAACAATCGAGCATCTGTATGTTCTATCACAACTAAAAAAACACTTAATCGATCCAAAAGAATTAATAAGAATAAATAAAGAAATACCTGAGACTAGAAGTATTAAAGAAGACGTATTTTTAAAAGCTAAAAAAATCAAATCCCTAGAAAAGAAGAAGCTAAAAATTGAAAGAAAATATGAAAAATTAAGAGATGAATATAATAGAAGAATAAAAGAACTTGAGAAAAATTTTACATGGAAGTTATTTTACACTTCATATTGTGCAACAAATTTTATTTTTGAATCTTACAACTATCCTCTGCCACTAAGGGAGATAATTTCAAATCATGGCTTTAGATTTAGAAGTATCAATTCAAAAACTATAAATGAAATAATTGATAGTGATCCTTTAAATTATGAATCTTATTTGTTTGAATCAACCAAGCTTTGTGTGGCATTTCTAAGTGGCAACGAAATAAATCTTAAATTTTTATGTGAACTCCAAAAGGAAAACGAAAACATACCAATTCTAAATTCCATTGAAGAGTTTTCTAGTCCTAAAAGTGACTATTTACAATCCTCAATAGATTTTAATAAACATCTGATAAAAAATGGAAGGGCTACTTTTTTAGTAAGAGCTAATGGACAAGCTATGTTTGATTCTGGAATAACACATCAATCATTGCTAGTAGTTGATAAGTTTATTAAACCTGAGCAGAACAGTCTTGTGATTGCTGATGTCGATGGAGAGTGTGTTTGCAGGAGATTAAAACTCAACCCTGAGCTATCCCTGGTTGCAGATAATCCTGATTTTCCTGAAATTTTCAACAAAAATGGCCAAAATTTTGAAATTTTAGGTACTGTTACCTCTGCAATTAATCGTTTTATTTAAGATATACCCCATTTTTTAGACCAGTACTTAAATTTATGACTTTCATTTTTATGAAACCCATCTGCGCTTGCTGCATGTCTGCTAATTAGTAATGCTATATCACGAATTTTAGGATCGGTTATCAGTCGTGAAAAAGTTTTTTGCTCTATGTCAGAAATATTTTTACCTATAAATTGTTTTCTAGGCTCTAATTTTTTTGCAGTATCTTTGATAACTTCTTTTAAATCTTGATTAATAAGTTCTCCATACATATCTAAATATAATTTTTGTAAAATAGGCCCTTCTGCAGCTAATTCTTCTATTTCTTCCTCCGCGATAACATCATCTTGAGCACAAATATAAAGGGTAAAGAGAATCACTGACTCAATAGAATTTATTTCAATTTTTTTCATATAACTTAGCCATTCTTATAGACATTTTTTTAAATTCGTCTCTTAGTGATTGAGGTTTAAGTATTTCAACAGAATCACCAAAAGCTCTTATCCACCAACTTAATTCACCTCCACCAGGAACAGTATCTTCAACAATAATATAACCATCCTTTGACTGATGTATTTTTTGTTTATTTGAAAGTGGAGTTTCGTATAAATGCCTGCCAGCATCCATAGAAAATTTTAATTTAATTTTAATTTTTTCTCGGCCAACATTAAAACCGAACAAATTTTTGGTTAAGTTAGCAACTTTTTCATTGTGATGTCTACTTTGTTGCTCATAAATTAGACCTACACTATAAAATCTATGCAACGGCAAATAAGTAACTTTTTTAGCATCATCATCAAAAGAACATATCAAATAACAAATTCTTCCTCTATTAACAATTCCTGCAGGATGCAAGACATAATCTTTGGCTATACTACTTTTTGCACCTCTATATTTAGCAGTAATGGTTCTTCCTTCCCACAAAGCTTTATGAATATTTTGAAGAATTCCATCTTTAATCTTTGCTTGTTTTAGTTGAAAACCTTCATTTACAGTTTGTACTTTATCTTTCCATCTTTTCATTTTTGTTGAAGAAGTTTCATTTAATACAGCTTCGGCTTCTTTAAGATACCGTCTGATATTATCGAGTGATGTATTTGGAAGTAAAGGATTAAGATAGGTATATGCAAGTTCTAGACAAACTGCTTCATCAGGGCTCATTCCAGAATGACTTCTAGCATCTCTTGGTTGTCTATAAGTATAAGGTTTTGATTTATCATCAACTTCTATCATTTGAGGAAAAATATCTGGAAGTTCTTTTAAGTCTCTTTCAATAGTTCTTTGAGAAACATCTATACCTGAATCATTAATTCTAGAATGAATATCTCTAGAGCTTAATGGCGCTCTACTTACCATTGTAAGAATTTTAAATCCTCTTCTAATCGCTTCGGTATGCTTAGGTCTTGTCATATTTATATGCGACACAAAATGTCGTCTTCAAATAATACTATAAGAATACAAAAATTAAAGGAGTAGGTATGAAAAAACTAACTATAAAAAAACTGTCTAATTATTTAGGTAAAGTCGTTGAACATAACATTCAATCATCTTTGATGATTTGGGGGGCTCCAGGCATTGGAAAATCTTCAGTTATATCATCAGTAGCTAAGGAACATAATCTTGAATTAATAGATCTTAGAATAAGCCAACTGGCTCCAACTGATTTGAGAGGAATACCTGTTCCAAAAGATGACACTGCATATTGGTATCCACCTGAATTCTTGCCCACTTCAGGAAAGGGTATTTTATTTTTAGATGAGATAAATATGGCTCCACCTGCTGTTCAGGGAATAGCTCAACAATTAATTTTAGATAGAAAGGTTGGTAATTATAAAGTTCCAGATGGTTGGTTTATATGGAGCGCAGGAAACAGAAAAGAAGATTTTGCTGCTGTTTTCGATATGCCTGCACCATTAGCCAATCGTTTTATTCATTTAGAAGTCAAAACAGGGCTTGATGAGTTTAAGGATTACGCATTACGAAACAATATAGATGATAGGATTATTTCATTCCTAAATTTTAGACCAAAATACCTTCATAAAATTGATAAAAATTCACCTTCATGGCCATCACCGAGAAGTTGGGATATTGGTGATAAGCTTTTAAAAGCAAATTTAGATCTTGATCCAGCAATTGGTCAGGGTTGCGCATCAGAGTTTAGAGGCTTTTGTAAAGTTTACAAAAGCTTGCCAGATATACCAACAATCTTATCAGGCGATATGAGCCCTAAATTTCCTGAGGATCTTTCAGCAAGATACGCACTAACTTGTGCACTAGCAGTAAGAGCAAAAACGATCAAAGAGGTTGAAAATGCTTTCTTATATATTGATAAGAAAGGTGGCATGGAGTGGTTGAGCCAGTGTACTTATGATGTTTCAACTATTTGGAAGAGTAACAAAAAAGTAAATGAATTAGTCGATATGATTATGGCAAATGATAAATTAATGTCAGTCGCTGATAAATTGCAAAAACTTTTAGCTGCATAGCATGAATTTTTCTGAAATCATCAGCAAAACAAAGCTTCAAGTAAGAAGAGAATGTCAATTCTTTGGTGCTTTGATGCTTTTTGCTTCAATAAAAGAAACAACAAAATTAGATACGGCAGCAACAGATGGTAGGGATATATTTTTTAATAAAAAATTTCTTGAGAGCTTAACCTCATCTGAACAAAACGCTCTAATGCTTCATGAAGTTCTTCATATGGCTCTTTTACATGTCCAAAGAAGACAGTCTCGTGATCCTTATATATGGAATATTGCTGCAGATATTGTTGTTAACGACTTAATTCAACGAAACACATCTTTTAAGTTACCTAAGGGAGCAGTTATAGATCACGCATATCGTGATAAATCTGTTGAATATATCTACGAAGCTCTACTAAAAGACGATAAGTATAAAGCTAAAAAATATGAACTATCTCTTGCTGATATCGCTGCCTCAATAAATTCTGGAGCTGATGATGAAAAAACAAAAGAAGAGCAAGAAGATAGTAATGGTATCGGTATTGGAAATGAGCTATCAGAAGAAGAGCAAGAGGAGATAGCAAGTTACTGGAAAGATAAATTACAAGTGCTAAAAAACTCTGATTCTTTAATTCAAAATGATAAGTATGGAAGCCACTCAACAGGTGGCTTACCTGCCGGAATGGCAAGAGAGGTTGAGAATATCCTAGAACCGGAAATAAATTGGAGAAATGCTCTTTGGAAATATATTGGAAGAACTCCTGCAGATTTTGATGATCTGGATAGAAGATTTTTGTACAGGGGCTTATATTTAGAAGCCTTAATGTGCGATGCAATAGAGGTATCTGTGTGTATAGACACTAGCGGCTCTATTTCAAGAGGGTTAATTGATCAATTTGTAGCAGAAACAAAAGGTATTTTGAGGTCATACCCTCATGTAAAGTGTGAATTTTTTTATTCAGATTGCGAACTTTCTGGTCCTTTTGATATTAACCATGCTGAACAAATTCCAATATTACACGGGGGCGGAGGTACAAGTTTTGTTCCTTTTTTTGAATATTTAGAAAAAAATAATAATAGCCACTTTGGAGTTCACAAACTCTCAATATATTTAACAGACGGTTATGAGCAATTTCCTGCTTGGATACCGACTAACCCAGTTATGTGGCTGGTATCGAAAGACGGCGAAGACACAAAAAATTTCCCTTTTGGTGAAGTTGTAAGAATATCGACTGAATCAGTAAATTTTTAGTTTAAATGAAAAAAAAACTTAGTTTAGAAGAAAATCAGATAGTTAACTTGAGCCATCGGGATTCAAGAAATTTTCAAAATGAATGCAAGCTTCTTGATGATAAAAAATTTGTCTTAAAACATATGAAAGAAAGCTATTTATGTCTCTCAAAAATATCAACAAGATTGCAACGCGACAAAGATGTTTTTATAAAACACATTCAATATAAAAAAATTAAAAGCTTCGACTTGCCGTGTGATTCCTTTCTCAATGATCAAGATATTTTAGATAATTTTTTCCTTTATCAAAAGGAGCATTGTTTACGATATTTGATGTCATGTGATGATATAAAAATTCATACCAAGGAAAACATTACAAGAGCCATTAACTTATCGAGAAACATTTTGCGGTTATCTATTTCTGAAAAAGATATTGGTAAAGAGATTATCAATTCTAATAAAACTTTATATGATTTGTGCTTTATTGGGGTATGGTCTTATTGGTCACCACCATGGCAAAGAATCGAACTGCCTGATATTTACAGCAAAAAAACTTTTAAGCAATTAGCTTTACATAAATCACCAGATACAGCTTTTGCATTTATGCTTAATGATGAAATTTCTGAAGAAGAGTATGCAAAAATTTTTGTTGAAAATTTTATTTTTTCTAAAGATTATAGAAATTCATATGATTATCTCAATTTTCATGAATATATCCATAGTAATCACATATGTCATAGACATTTTAAGCAAAAATTCATATTAGCAAGAAAAGCTGTTGTCAGAGAAATTTTAAAAAAAACAAAATCTTTAAATTTTTTGATTAACTTTCTTTCCAAATGGAAGTTTTTTAATACTAAAGATGTGCATGCTTTTCTTAGAGAAAATTTAGATTTAAAAAACATTCCAAAAAATACTATTCACAATATTTATTGGAAGAATAGAAGACTTTATGATGGTAAGCTCTCAACTGAGTGCCGTTTTTTAGCTAATGAATTCAAATCAATTGATTTATACGAAGGAGGATATGATACTTCTCCAACAATTTCAGCAAGAAAGGCAACTTTAATAGCTTATGATGAACTAGGTGCCTGGCCAACAGATTATTCAATCCATAAAAGATCTCCAAAATGCCTTAACTATATTCGCAATCTTGATTCAAAGATTTATTCTTCAAAAGCATTTCTAAAAGAATTTATTTATGTTCTTCCGTCTGGCAACCATAACCCTAGAGGAGCATCAGTATATTTTGATAAAGTATATGCAAGAGAAGTCTCTGATTGGTTGCCAGATTTTATTCAAAAAGAAGTTATCAAATACTTAGAAAAAAGTATGGATTTGCAATTTTTTAAAACCATTATTAGATATCAAGGTATTAGATATGTACGTTGGAGGTTGTGGCCAGATCAAGGAATATTAGATATAGGTGAACAAATTTACTTCAAGGTTTCTAATGCATTGAGAACCCCAGAAATAAATAGGTATTTTTTACAAAATAACCCAAATCTCTTAGATAAAAGTTTTATCTATTTAGATAATCATGATGTTTTCATTAAAGCAAAGTTTAAAAGATATTTTGATTCTGTTATAGATGATGAATTCTATCTAACAATTCTAAAAAAATATGGTATAAATTGCTGGCAGGATCTTCATTTTATTCCAAAAAGATATTTATTTGATAAGAATTTCGTTAAAAAAGCAGTTCTAATATCCTCTAAAATATTAAAACTAGCACCACATCCTATTAAATCAAATAAAGAAATTGTAAAGCTAGCATATTTGAAAGCCAAAAGCTCTTTTAGGTATGCAGCCGATGAGTTAAAAAAAGATAAAATATTTTTAGATGATATTTTTTATAAAGACCCGCTTGCAAAATTTAAAAACGCACACATTAGCATAAGAACTGATAGAGATATTTTAATGCCAGCATTCAAAAAATATCCCAAAGATGTAATTGATTATTTATCTATACGAAAAATTCTAAATCTTGATATGCAACTTTTTAATAGTGATGAAAAAAATCAAATATATCAGTGGTTCATTCAAAAAATTGATACAGATGATATTTTTTTATTGGCTAGATATAAATCATTTTTTTTTGAAGAAAAACAAGGATTAAAAAAGTAACATGAATATCAATATAGAGGCTAATGGGGAGATGATTGCAAAAGCTAGTCATTTTACAGGTACAAAGGAATGGAGAACTTATTTAAATTGTGTACATATAATACCTAGCATTCTTGGTGGAATTAACATAATTGCTTGTAATGGATGGGAGTTATTAGTCTTTTATGACCCCAAAGGTGAATGTAATAAAGCTGATGGTGTATCAATAGATTTCAATAAAAGTAAATTAAAGATAGAGGCAAAAAAAATAAAGAATTGTAATAAAAAAGTCTACATAAGGGGCCCATACTCTAATCCTGAGTGTAGATTTAATTCAAAGCAATATACGATCTCTGTTGTAAAGTATTCAACTAAAAACTTTAGAACAAGTACGATTGGTTCAGTTGCCCCAAAAAAAATTTTAAACAAGAATGTAACCCCTAATTTTTATGATCAAAATTTATTAAAAAAAATTAAATATTTAAATTTACATTCACAAAAAACAGTCAGTGGTACTAAACCTATTTCTATAAACAAGACTAAAGACGGCAAACTTTTATTAACATCTCCAAATGTATGCTACATGTTAATGCCTCTATATCTAGATGACACGATAACAGCCTCGAATTTGCACGAGCTATGGTCAGGGGCAACTGGCACTGAAACTAATTTACTGTTAGCAGCAAAATCAAAAAAAGACTTAACAAAACTTCTGGACTCTGCGATAGCAAATTCCATTTATGATGTATACAATGAAATGCAGGATATAAGGACATCTAATTAAAATGCCAAGACATAGAGGAACATTCAAACCAGACCATCCAGAGCCTTATGAGGTAAGTCGCTCTCAAATACAAAGTTTTATGAACTGTCCAGCATGCTTTTGGATGAATCGTGTAAAAGGTATTAAGTTTCCTGGAATGCCAGGTTTTCTTCTAAATACAGCTACTGACACGCTATTAAAAAAAGATTTTGATAAATATAGAGAAATACAAAAACCTCATCCTTTTATGGAAAGAAATGGATTAGGACACTTAGTTCCTTTTAAGCATGATGAGTTTGAGACATGGACCAAATCTTTGCAATTGGGTTTAAGAGTCAATCATGAATCAAGTAATTTAATTATTGGTGGAGGTTTAGATGATGTATGGCATGACCCTGCTACAGGTGAGATTTTTGTGGTTGATTACAAAAGCACTGCAGGAAAAAGAAACGAAGAATCTACTGGCTTAGCAGAAATAAATCTTAATGGAGTATATAAGGAAGCCTACAAAAGGCAAATGGATATGTATCAATGGATACTTAGACAGAAAGGTTTCAATGTTAGCAATATTGGTTATTTCGTTTATGTAAATGGTGATCAACATTTTGAAGATGGAATGTTAGATGACACTTTAAATAAAGCTAATATGAAGTTTGATGTACAGTTAATTTCATACGTAGCAGACGATTCATGGGTTGAAAACACAATCTTAGAGCTAAGAGATTGTTTACATCAAGATACATGTCCAAATCATGCTGATTCAGGCTTCGGTCCAAAAGGCGATAAACAATGTGAATATGCCGAGCTATTTGATGGCATGCAGGAACATAAGCTAATTTAATTTTCAAAATAAATTTTTCTATACGACGCATTTTGTCGTACTACTAGTCCACTATAAGTTCTATTAACTATAGGGATTAAATTTATTATGGAAACTACGAATACAAAGAAAACTAAAGACTTAGATGTTAACGGATCTATTATCAATTTAGATAAGTCACTAGCAATTTATGCAAAACAATCAATGGAATGCGATAGAGTAATTAAAGAAGCAAAAAAGCATAAAGAAATGTGCATGGAAAAACTTAAAGAAGCAATGGGAAATCATGCTCACGCAAGGCTTAAAAATTTTAATTTAAATTGGGGCCTTATTAACTACAAAGCACAACCAGAAAAAACAATTCCAGCAAAAGAGGCTTATACCATAAGAAAAAAAACAATTAGTATAAAAGAATTCTAAAGATGATTAATGAAAATATGATTCCTTTTAATTCAGATTTTAATGATTGTAGTTGCTGGTCAGCACGCATCCGTGGCAATGCTAGATTAAATTGTTTTTATAAAAGATATATGACTCTATCCGATAAAGGAACTGCTTGGCAGAAACATATACCATTTTTATTATCTAAAGGCGTGGACATTAAACATTTCAAAGGTCTTGAAAAAGATCTAAAAAATAGAGGCATGCTTCATAGATATATTTCAGATCTAGAGGATTTACTGGCCTATCAAGAACATGACGTATTAAGCCGAGCTAGCATTATTAAGAGTTATTCTAGTAATGAAAACTCAAAGTTTTATGCTCTTTGTAAATGGTTTCTCAGCAGAGATCAAAGAATATTCAGAAATACTATTTGTGATAAGAATGAGTGCATACCATTTTAGGCATATTGTTAATTTCATTTATTACTGTATATTTATACAGTAAACAATTTTTTATAACAACAAAATGAAAGTTAAATAATGAAATTTTTTAATAAAAACATAAAACATGATAGGGAGTTCCTAGAACTTCAAACAAAATTAAATTTCTCATACTGGATTGCATCTGATATTGATCATTTTTATGAGTCTAACAAGAAAAATATAAATAATTATGAATTTATAAAGCTTTCTAAACAGTATCAACAGTCGCTTGATATGTTTAATAGTGTAGATATTGCAGCATCTAACATCAGTATTGAGCATAAGTCAGCTTTATATGCCTTAAGAGCATTTGTGAAGTCATGTATTGAATTTTGTGATGTCAAACACGATCGATCTTTACTAGATTCTGAGACTTTTGAGACAAATATATTACAGACAATACAGATCGAAAAAGAATTTCATAAGATATTTTTGAGCTATCTTCATCCTGATGAAATGGAGGCTTTTATTATTAAATCTTATGTCTTTTTTGAAAAGGGCTGCGAACTATTAACAAAACTTATTTCAGAGTCAGAGTTTAATAATATAGAAAAAATTAAAAAACTTTCAGAGCAAATATTGATGAATTTCAAGCACGCAAGAGAGACTTTAGACCAAGCACTATCAAATCCTAATGCATTCGAATTCATGCTAGATGAATTATCTATAATCACTAACGGAAATCTAACTGAAACAGATGTAAAAGAGTTCTCAAATTTAAATACAGATTATATTAAGTATTGGAAAGAGCTCGTGATGGCATATGAGAGATATTGTTTAAATCTGCTTAATGAGAATGAAGAAGGCGGGTGTCATTCAGAGGTATTAGATTTTGAAATCAACAATTATTTGGGATTAATAAATATTTTAGCTATGAAGCTAAATAAATTTATACTAAGCAAACTTGATGTCAAAACTCCAAGCCTTGAAGTTTATTGCCAAAGGGTTATAAAAAGTCCAATTGATTATATTGAAAACAAAAGAATTCATTGATTCTTACATTTGTATATAATTATTTAAACTAGATGAGTTATAAGCTTTATTTAGATAAAGTGGCTCCCGAAGTTGGGATCGAACCAACGACCAATTGATTAACAGTCAACTGCTCTACCGCTGAGCTATTCGGGAACACGGATGTGCATTATAAGTAATTTTTATTAAAGAAGTAAATGACAAAAGCATTAAAGGTAGTATCTAATTTTGAGCCGGCTGGATCACAGCCAGATGCTATAAAAAGTTTAGTTGGCGGGCTTAATGATGGTTTGCTTCATCAAACGCTTTTAGGTGTTACTGGTTCAGGTAAAACCTACACTATGGCAAAGGTTATTGAGGAAACTCAAAGACCAGCAATTGTCATGGCGCACAACAAAACTCTTGCAGCACAACTCTATGGTGAGTTTAGAGATTTCTTTCCTGAAAACTCAGTTGAGTATTTTGTTTCCTACTACGACTACTATCAACCTGAAGCATATGTACCAACCTCAGATACATATATTGCTAAAGATGCATCTATTAATGAGCATATTGAACAGATGCGACTTTCTGCAACAAAAGCACTTTTAGAGAGAAAAGATACCATCGTAATTGCAACGGTATCTTCGATTTATGGTTTGGGCGCTCCTGAATCTTATTTAAAAATGGTAGTCCATTTAGATAGAGGAGATATTATTAATCAAAGAGATTTATTAAGAAGGTTTTCATCTCTGCAATATACAAGAAATGATCTTGATTTTAGAAGAGCCACTTTTAGGGTGAGGGGAGATACTATTGATGTATATCCAGCTGATTCTGACAATGAAGCACTAAGAATTGAATTATTTGGTGATGAAATTGAAAAGTTATCTTGGTTTGATCCTCTTACAGGTGCAATTATTAATGAAGTTCCAAGAGCTACCATATTTCCAAAAACACATTATGTGACTCCAAAAGAAACGGTATTAGATTGTATCGATAGCATTAAAGAGGAGTTAAAAGAACGATTAGAGTATCTTCGATCAGTCAACAAATTAGTTGAAGCTCAAAGACTAGAGGAGCGAACAAATTATGACATTGAGATGATGCGTGAGCTTGGTTATTGTCAGGGAGTTGAGAATTATTCAAGGTACTTATCTGGAAGGAATCCAGGAGAGTCACCGCCTTGTTTATTTGATTATATTCCTAAGAATGCAATAGTTTTTATCGATGAATCTCACGTTTCTGTGCCTCAAATAGGTGCTATGTACAAAGGTGACCGCTCAAGGAAGGAAACCCTTGTAGAATATGGGTTTAGGCTGCCTTCAGCCATGGATAATAGACCTCTAAAATTCGATGAATGGGAGCTTTTAGCACCTCAGAGGGTATATGTTTCAGCTACCCCAAGCAGATACGAAGAAGAGCATCAAGATAATCTAGTTGAATTGCTCGTACGACCGACTGGTTTAACCGATCCTGATGTTGAGGTAAGACCTGCATCCACTCAAATTGATGATGTCATTGGTGAATGTAATGAAAGAGTTGCGTTAAAAGAAAGAGTCTTAATTACAACTCTTACAAAAAGAATGGCAGAAGACCTAACTGATTACCTAGATGAAAATGGAATTTCAGCAAGGTACATGCATTCGGATACCGATACAGTTGAGCGAGTAGAAATTATTCGTGATTTAAGACTTGGAAAATTTGATGTCTTAGTTGGTATTAATTTACTAAGAGAAGGATTAGATATTCCAGAGGTAAGTTTGGTTGCCATTTTAGATGCAGACAAGGAAGGGTTTTTAAGATCTGAAACAACTATGATTCAAACCATAGGAAGGGCGGCAAGAAATTTAAGAGGTAAAGCAATTTTGTATGCTGACAAAATGACAGGCTCAATGGAAAGAGCAATTGCAGAGACCAACAGAAGAAGATCGATTCAAGAAAAATATAATCACGAAAATAAAATTACACCTCAGTCTATAAATACAAAAGTTAAAGACATCATGGAAGGTGCAAGAGTTGTAAAAGGCAAAGGAAAAATTAAGAAAGAAGACATAGAAAAATCTTTGCCATTTAAGATAAAAGAAGACTCAGTAGAGGGGCTAAGTGAATCAATAGAAAAGATTGAAAATCAAATGTATGCCTATGCAAAAGAGATGGAATTTGAGAAAGCTGCTCAATGCAGAGATAAAATGAAATCTCTTAAAAGAAAGTTAATTGATCTTTAGGCTTGGTACAAGAATGTGCTGCTAAAAGATTGTAGTAGCTCTTCACTCGGTAAACATAATCAATAGCTTGTTGGCCTCTTGAATAACCATTTACGTCAATTAAATTTACATCTTCGCCACTAATATTTTTAAGCTTATCTTCAAGATCTGGCCATGTAATTTGATCAGGCTCTTTACCAATTTCTTTAGCAATGTTGATGATATTTGTAGGACCTAGATTATATTTTGCTAAAGATATAGACAATTGATCTGCGGTAGTTTTTCCATAGATATTTCTTTCTTGAAGCATCGCCAAATATTTAGCTCCGCCCATGATATTTTGTTCAGGATTAAGGCGTTTTTCAACTCCAACTATTGCAGCAGTTTCAAGAGTCACCATCATCATTCCTCTTACACCCATGTTAGATTTTGCTTTGGGATCCCACTGAGATTCTTGAAAAGAAATAGCTGCTAAAAGATCAGTATCGATTAAAGTTTCTTCTGATGCTTTTTCAAACATTTCTTTAAATTTAGGAAATCTATTTTCTAAAAGGTCTTTAAATTTTGTTTGTTCAAAATTATTTAGAGGTGTTTTTGCATAGACTTCTTCAAGGTGAGATTCACATTCGAATGCATCTTTTTCTTGAGCCAGAAAAATGTCACACGAGTTTAAGATTAGCAAACCTGAAATGCTAAAAAAAACTTTAAAGATATTCCCCATTTTTAATTATTTTTTATAAAAGACTTTATAATTGTTGTATACAATATTTCAGACTGAGAGAAGTGTCAAAGACTAATACTTTTATATTGCAAGGCAAGAAAAGTTTTTCAGACTCTAAACTAGAGCAATTGAACTTCGAATTTAATAATTCAAATAATAGAAAATCTAATATTAGTTCAAATGAAATTTATATTATTGCTTCCCAAAATAAAAATTTAGATTTAGAAAGTTTAAAAAATATTTTAAACGCAGATGATAATTTGGATTCATTTTCTTTTTTAGTTGGTCCAAGATCAGGAACTATTTCTCCATGGTCGTCGAAGACCGAAGACATTATTCGAAATGTCGGCATTAAAGATGTCGATAGGGTTGAAAGATTTAACGGATTCAATATTTCAGATGAAATAAATATTGATGAAACAGATTTATCAATGTTTTTTGATCGAATGACCCAGTCGATATATCTCAATTCTGATGAATGCATAAATTTTCTAAATGTTGACCCTCAAAGATCGGTAAGTGTTATTGATATTCTAAAAGGCGGCATAAAAACTCTAGAAGATGCCAATAAAATCTTTGGTTTTGCTATGAGTGGCGAAGAAATTGAATATTTATATGATTTTTATTCAAAAGCAGCTCGAAATCCTACAGATGCAGAGCTAATGATGTTTGCCCAAGCTAACTCAGAACACTGTAGACATAAGATTTTTAACGCTAAATGGACTGTTAACGGCGCTGCAAAGAATAACAGCCTGTTTGATTTAATAAAGGAGACAAGTAAGCAGTCTCCAAACGGGATCATTTCAGCATACAAAGATAATGCAGCTATTACAGAGGGTGAAAGCGTTCAAAGACTAAATTTAGATTCTAAAAATAATTATGCTTTTGTTGAAGATAAGCTTAATTCAACAATAAAAGTAGAAACACACAACCATCCAACTGCTATTTCTCCGTATCCTGGAGCAGCGACTGGTTCAGGTGGTGAGATTAGGGATGAAGGTGCGACTGGTAGAGGAGCAAAACCTAAAATAGGGTTAGTTGGGTTTAATGTATCTAACTTAAGAATCCCAAATCTTAAAAGAAGCTGGGAAGGTGATGAGCACAAGCCAGAAAGAATTGCTTCTCCTTTGGATATTATGATTGAGGCACCCATAGGAGCTGCCGCCTTCAATAATGAATTTGGAAGGCCTTCAACACTTGGTTACTTTAGATCATATGAAACTCATTTTGATCAAAGTAATTATGCTTATGGGTATCACAAGCCAATAATGCTGGCAGGTGGAATTGGTGAAATAAGAGATAAGAATAATTTTAAACTACAAATAACTGAGGACTATCATGTTGTAGTTTTGGGTGGTCCAGCAATGCTAATTGGTCTAGGTGGTGGTGCAGCATCATCTGTTTCATCAGGAGACAGTGATGAGGATTTAGATTTTGCATCGGTTCAAAGAGATAACGCCGAGATGGAAAGAAGGTGCCAAGAAGTAATAAATGTATGTTCATCTCAAGATAATAGTTATATAGAATTTATTCATGATGTTGGAGCTGGAGGGCTTTCTAATGCTATTCCAGAATTGGCTAAGGATTCAAATTTAGGTGTTTACATTGAGCTAGATAAAATCCCAAACTCAGATAACTCTATGTCACCAATGGAAATTTGGTCGAATGAATCTCAAGAGCGATATGTCTTGGCCGTTCATCCAGATAATAAAGATGACTTTGAAGCAATCTGTCAAAGAGAGAGATGTGTTTATGCTTTTGTTGGTGTTACAACCGAAGAAAAATCTGTAAAACTATATGATTCAAAAACTGAATCTTATCCAGTAAATGTACCTTTATCTATGTTATTTGGTGATTTACCGATTACGGATATGTCAGTAACTACCAATGAGATGGTTGAGAAAAAAGAAGATGCTTCATCAAGTTATAAATTTGCTGATGCTCTTGTGAAAACTCTCCAGCATCCAACTGTCGCATCAAAATCATTCTTAATAACAATTGGAGATAGAACTGTTGGAGGAATGGTAGCAAGAGACCAATTTGTCGGCCCTTATCAGGTTCCGGTTTCAGACTATTCAATGAGTTTACGATCGTTTACATCAAATAGTGGTGAAGTCCTGACCGTTGGTGAAAAACCAACCCTTGCTGTTAAGAATCCTGGCGCGTCGATGCGCATGGCTGTTGCAGAAGCATTGACTAATATGATTGGAGTAAACATTAAAGGTCTTGATCAAGTTCAAGTCTCTGCTAATTGGATGGCAGCCTCCGGAGAAGAAGTTGAAGACTTGGCATTAAGAGAGGGTGTTGAATCACTTTCAAAGTGCTGCGTTGATTTAAATATTTCAGTTCCAGTAGGAAAAGATTCATTATCTATGAGAACTAAATGGGACGATGGTTCTGCTGAAAGGGTAGTAAAGAGCCCTCTATCAGGAGTTATAACAGCTATGGCGCCTGTAGCTGATGTAAGAAACTCGGTAACACCTGAATTAGATATTAGTACATCATCAAAATTAGTGCATGTGACACTAAACGATAAAAAGCGATTAGCTGAATCAGTTTTCTCAGAAGTTACCCAATCTAATTTTAATGCAACACCTGATTTAGATGACGTTGTTTTATTTAAATCAATGTTTTCATCTATTCAAGAGATGATTTTGAATAAAAGAATACTAGCACTTCATGATGTATCTGATGGAGGTCTAATAGTTTCTCTTTTAGAAATGGCGTTCACAAAAAAGACTGGCTTAAATATTCAAATTGAAAATCTAAATCAAGAAGACTTGAATGATTTTTTCTTTGCAGAAGAAATAGGTTTGGTTTTACAAGTAGATGATTCTAATCTTAGTTCAGTTATTGTAGAGCTTGAGTCCCAAGGATTATCAGCAAACATAGTTGCTTCAATTAAAGATGATGCAAGAATTACTATTAGTAATGAATCTAAAACTTTCTATGATGAGTCTGTTATTTCACTTGAAAAGCATTGGAGAGAAACAAGTCATGCAATTCAAGCGCTGAGAGATAATCAATCAATTGCAGATTCAGAATTAGCTGTATTAAGTGATGCAGATCACAAGGGATTATTTGCTAACGAATCTTTTGATGAAAAAACATTAGACAGCATTAATATTTCTTCTACCAAACCAAAGGTTGCCATTCTAAGAGAACAAGGAGTAAACGGTCAGATGGAAATGGCGGCTGCTTTCAGTTTAGCTGGATTTGATGCAGTTGATGTTCATATGCAAGACTTGCTTGATAATCGAGTCAATTTAAAAGATTTTAATGGTTTGGCAGCCTGTGGCGGTTTTTCATACGGTGATGTTTTGGGTGCTGGAGGCGGTTGGTCAAAAACAATACTTTATAACAATGAAGTAAAAGATCAGTTTGAAACATTTTTTAATAATCCCTCAACTTTTACACTTGGAGTTTGCAATGGTTGTCAAATGGTCTCTAATTTAAAAGAAATAATTCCTGGAGCTCAGTATTGGCCAACATTTGAAAAAAACCTTTCAGATCAATTTGAAGCCAGGCTTGCTCAGGTAAAAATTAAAAAGTCTGATTCAATTCTTCTATCTGGCATGGAAGATTGGAGTATGCCAATTGCCTCTGCTCATGGAGAAGGGCACGCAAAATTTGATGAAGAAAGTTACAAGAGCTTTTTGAATTCAAATCAAATTGCAATGAATTTTGTTGATTCAAATGGATCTAATACTGAGACTTATCCGCTTAATCCAAACGGTTCAATAGATGGTATTACAGGTATCACTGCTGCAAATGGAAGAGTGACAATAATGATGCCTCATCCGGAAAGGGTGTTCAGAAAATTACAGATGAGCTGGAGACCAAATCATTGGAAAGAGTTCTCCCCATGGATGCAAATCTTCATTAATGCTAAAAAATTTATAGATTAATTCTATTTCCAAAGAGTTATATCTTCTTCTCTAAAAATAAAATCATTATTTTTGCTATCTTCGATATAGTACTTTAGAGTTCTTTCTACAGTTGGAAACGCTAATTCATTCCAAAGAATTTCGTCTTTTGAAAAAAGTTTCACTTCCATACTTTCAGAAGTTGGACCAAAGTTTTCATCAAGTAAATCTGCAAGATAAAAAAGATGTACTTGGTTTATATGCGGCAAGCTAAACATGGTGTATGGCATTATTATTTTTGCCTCAGAGCATGTCTCTTCCATTGTTTCTCTTAGAGCACCTGCTTGCAAGGTTTCTGCGTTTTCCATAAAGCCTGCTGGCAATGTCCACAATCCTTTTCTTGGATGAATATTTCTTTTAGCCATTAAGATTTTTTCATCTCTAATACACAAGGCTCCAACAATCATATTAGGGTTGGTATAAAAAATTGTTTCACAGTCTTTGCAGCAGTACCTTTTGTAGTGATCACCTTCTGGAATTTTAAATTCTAGATTTGAACTTCCGCAATTTGAACAATATTTCAATTTTTATATTCCTAAATAGTATAAGGTCGTTTAAGAAGTTAAACTGTACCTGATGTTAGACAGCATAAAGCAAAAGCTTGAAAAACTAAATCCTATTGAATCAACTTCTCTTAAAAAAGCTGGAGTCTTTATAGGTATTTTGTATCACGATGAATACATTAATAACCCAGAAATAATCTTTACCCAAAGATCTACAAAACTTTCTACTCACTCAGGAGAGGTCAGTTTTCCAGGAGGTAAATGGGATGAGCAAGACAAAAATTTGTATGAAACAGCATTAAGAGAATCAAATGAAGAAATAAATTTAAATACAGAGGATGTAGTTTTAGCTGGCTCATTAAACTATTTAGTTTCAAAACATAAAATTGAAGTAAATCCTTATGTAGGCCTGATAACAAAAAAACAGAACTTAGTAGATAACAATGAAATAGAAAAAATTTTTACGGTGCCGCTAGAATTCCTTACTGATAAAAAAAATGCCAAGCTTCACAAGATAGAAAGAAAGAATAGAAATGTAATAGTTCCAAGTTGGGTTTATAATGACCAAATAATTTGGGGCTTAACTGCAATGATTACTGCAGATTTCGTCAATACATGCTTTGAGGCAGGTATAGAAGAGGATTTAGATATTATTAGAGAACAATATGATTATTGAACTTGGTGAAAAAAAGCTTAAAACAGATGGTGAAGATTTTTTCATTGCACCAAGTGCAACAGTTATTGGTGATGTTCAACTTGCCAAAGATGCAAGTGTTTGGTTTAACGCAACAATAAGAGGCGACAATGAGCCAATAATTGTTGGAGAGGGATCAAATGTTCAAGACGGTTCAATTATTCATACCGATCCAGGTTATAAATGCATTATTGGAAAACATGTTACCGTAGGGCACATGGTAATGCTTCACGGTTGTGAAATTGGAGATGGAACTTTGATTGGTATTGGGTCCGTCGTTCTTAATGGAGCAAAAATAGGTAAAAACTGTATTATTGGAGCCAAAGCATTAGTAACTGAAGGTATGGAAATTCCAGACGGGTCAATGGTTCTAGGTATGCCTGGTAAAATCAAGAAAACCCTTAATGATGAGGAACAAAAAATGGTGTCACTTGGAGCACATCATTACATAGAAAATTATAAGAAATATAAGGACTTAGCTTCTTACTAAAATGAAAACGAGTGATATAAGACAAGCTTTTCTAGACTTTTTTAATTCAAAAGATCATCAGGTTGTAGATTCTAGTCCGTTAATACCTGCTAATGATGAAACCCTCTTATTTACCAATGCCGGAATGGTTCAATTTAAAGATGTTTTTTTAGGAACAGATAAAAGAAAGTACTCAAGAGCAACAACATCACAAAGGTGCATTAGAGCTGGTGGAAAACACAACGATCTTGAAAATGTTGGCTATACATTAAGGCACCATACATTTTTTGAGATGTTGGGTAATTTTAGTTTTGGTGATTATTTTAAAGAAGATGCAATTAAATATGCTTGGGAATTCTTAACTGATGTTCTAAAGCTTGAAAAAGACAAACTATGGATTTCTGTATACAAAGATGATGATGAAGCAGAAAAAATTTGGATAGATGTCATAGGTGTAGACCCTTCAAGAATAGTAAGGCTTGGAGATGAAGATAATTTTTGGTCTATGGGTGATACAGGCCCATGTGGCCCATGCTCTGAAATTTATTATGATCATGGCGATCATATTGAGGGAACTCCGCCAGGTTCAGAAGGTGATGAGGGAGATAGATTTGTTGAAATATGGAATCTTGTATTCATGCAATTCAATAGAGATGATTCAGGCAATATGACGCCACTTCCTAAACCATCTGTTGATACAGGTATGGGTCTTGAAAGAATTGCTGCCGTAATGCAGGGAGTGAATTCAAATTATCAAACTGATTTATTTAAAGATTTAATTAGCGCATCAAACAGAGTTTTAGGTAATCAAGAAAGCGAATCTCATAAGGTTATATCTGATCATATCAGATCGGTGAGTTTTCTTATTGCTGACGGAATACTTCCTGAAAATGAAGGAAGAGGGTATGTTCTTAGAAGGATATTAAGAAGAGCCATTAGACACGGCTATAAGATGGGAGCAACTAAACCATTTTTATACAAATTAGTTGATGATTTAGAAAAGCTTATGAGCGAAGCATATCCATTAATTAAAGAGAAAAAAGAACATATCGCACACACAATTAAAGATGAAGAAGTTAAGTTTTTTGAAACTCTCGAAAAGGGTATTGATATTCTTGAGACAGCCATTTCTAAACTTGATAATGAAATTATTCCTGGTGATGTTGTATTTAAACTTCATGATACCTTTGGATTCCCATTTGATCTGACTGCTGATATTGCAAGAGAAAAAGGTTTAAAAATAGATGAAGATGGCTTTAACAAATCCATGGACCAACAAAAACAAACTTCAAAAGCAGGAAGCAGTTTTGTTTCTTCATTGCCTGCAGCTGCTGGTGTAGAGGAAACAGAATTTCTTGGTTATGAAACACTTGAATCTGAATCTAAAGTATTAGTTCTTTGGAGAAATCAAGATAGAGTTGATGAGGTCAATGAATCTGATGAAGTATTTATTGCTTGTGAAAAGACTCCTTTTTACGCAGAATCTGGAGGCCAAGTTGGTGATACAGGGAGGTTTATATCTGGAAACACAACTGGTACTATTTTAGATTGTAAAAAACAAGGAAAAGTATTTTTACATAAAGCAATTATTGAGAAAGGATCTCTTAAAAATGGTGATGTTATAAGTATGAGTGTTGAAAAAGATAAAAGAGCAGCAACAGCTATTCATCATTCATCTACTCATTTGTTACATGCAGCTCTTCGAGAAGTTCTTGGTGATCACGTTCAGCAAAAAGGCTCATTAGTTGATGAATCAAAACTTAGATTTGATTTCTCGCATTCAAAACCATTAACTAAAAATGAAATTTCATCTATAGAAGAAATTGTTAACAGAGAATTATTAAACAATGTTGAAGTTCAAACAGAAATTATGAATCTCGATGATGCTATTAATTCTGGCGCCCAAGCATTATTTGGTGAGAAGTATGAAGATGAGGTGAGAGTTTTAACAATGGGAGAAAAATCCTTTTCTGTTGAGCTTTGCGGCGGAACACATGTTGAGAGGACTGGAGATATTGGCATTTTTGTTATTGTGAACCAGTCAAGTGTTGCTTCTGGAATTAGAAGAATTGAGGCTATTGGAGGCAAACAGGCTTTTGAATATATTAATGAAGTTCGTGAAGTTACTGATTCCTTGCAAAGCAAATTAAACGTTCCTGCTGATGCTTTGTTAGAAAAAGTGGAAGCTTTAATTGAAGAAAATAAAAAGCTAAAAAAATCAGGAGGCTCTCAGCCAAACTCCGTTAAAGTAGTTTTCTCAGAAACTTATGATATTAATGATTGGCAATTACAGGTTGAGCAAGTTTCTACTGATGATAATAAGATTCTAAGAGGCCTAGTGGATAACAAAAAAGCTAGCCTTTCAAAAGGATGTGTTGTTTTACTGAATGCAATTGGTTCAAAAGTTGCTGTAGTCTCAGGCGTTACTGACAATTTAGTTGATCAACTTTCTGCTAAAGATGTTGTTTCATTGCTTTGCGAACAGTTGGGGGGTAAAGGCGGTGGAAGACCAGATTTTGCTCAAGGAGCTGGTGAAAGCAAAAATACTAATGAATTCGTGACTTCTATTTTAAATTCAGTAAAATCCCTCGCAAACTAAGAAAATATGTCTAATATCATTGTTCAAAAGTTTGGAGGTACCTCTGTTGGCTCAGAAGAGAGAATTGCTGCTGTTGCAAAAATTGTAAAAGAGGCCTCTAAAAATAATCCGATAGTAGTTGTTGTCTCTGCTATGAGCGGGGAAACTAACAGATTAATTAAATTAGCAAAAAGTTTTGGAGATAACCCTAGCAAAAGAGAATTCGATGCTCTTGTTTCTACGGGTGAAAAAGTTAGTGCTGCACTATTAGCTATGGCATTACAACAAATTGATGTTTCAGCAAAATCTTATTCCGCTTCACAAATTTCAATGAAAACAACCGATAGCTACTCTAAAGCAAGAATTCTTGACGTAGATGGAAAAAAGATCCAAGAAACTTTGGATGCAGGCATTGTCCCTATTATTACTGGTTTTCAGGGTATTACAGAGTCCGGTGATGTTACAACCCTTGGAAGAGGTGGTTCTGATACCACAGCTGTAGCTATTGCTGCTCAATTAGGTGCCGAAAGATGTGATATTTATACCGATGTTGATGGTATTTATACAACTGATCCAAGAGTAGTTCCCGAAGCTAAGAAGATAGATGTAATTACTATGGAAGAAATGCTTGAAATGGCAGGACAGGGTGCTAAAGTAATCCAGATTAGAGCAGTTGAGTTTGCAAATAAATATAATGTACCTGTCAGAGTTTTATCAAGTTTTGAGCCTGGTAATGGCACCCTAATATCTCTTGAGGAAAAAAATATGGAAAATGGTTTAGTTTCTGGAATAGCTTTTCAAAAGGACCAAGTGAAGTTTACCCTTCATGGAGTAAGTGATACTCCTGGAATGGCTTATGGTATTTTAGGTCCATTAAGTGATGCAAACATTGAAGTTGATGTCATAGTTCAGAACGTCAGTGTTAATGGAAAAACAGACTTTACATTTACTGTCTCAAAAGAAGATGAATCAATGGCTGCTGAGGTTATCAATGGCTTGAAGTCATCCCTAGAATTCGATGATTTGTTAATTGACTCAAGTATTGCTAAAGTTTCTCTAGTTGGTGTTGGTATGAGATCACACGCTGGAATTGCTAGTACAGCATTTAAAGCTTTATCTGAAACTGGAATAAACATTCAAATGATAAGTACTTCAGAAATTAAAATAACAATTGTTATTGATGAAAATGAAACAGACATGGCTGTAACCGCACTCCATAAAGCATTTAATCTGGATAGTTAATATGTATGACTTAGTATTACAAAATTGCAAAATTGTTAATGAAAACAAAATAATCGAATCAGATATTGCAATTAAAAATAATAGAATTGAATTAATTAGTAACTCTATAGACTCTAAAACAAAGAAAACTGTTGATCTTAATGGAAAGTATGTATTGCCTGGACTAATTGATGATCAAGTTCACTTTAGAGAGCCAGGATTAACTCATAAAGGCGATATTGCAACAGAATCAAGAGCAGGTCTTGCTGGTGGTGTAACAAGTTATTTTGAAATGCCTAATGTCAATCCAACAACAACGACTAATGAAAATTTAAGTAAAAAATTTGACATAGCAAGCACAAAATCTTTATCTAACTATTCTTTCCATCTTGGAGCAAGTAATACAAATATAGAAGAAATTAAAAAAGTTGATATTAATCAAGCAGCAGCATTAAAAGTCTTCATGGGTGCTTCTACAGGAGAGATGCTTGTCGATAGCCTTGATGCGCTTGATGATATTTTTAACTATTCGCCACTGATTGTTGTTACACATTGTGAAGATCAAACAACTGTTAAGAATAATGAAAAAATATTCTTTGAAAAATATGGAGATGATTTATCAGCTAAACACCATCACTTAATAAGGGATGTTGAGAGTTGTTATTTATCAAGTTCTCTTGCTGTGAGTCTTGCTAAGAAATATGACTCTGATTTACATGTCTTCCATCTAACAACTGAAAAAGAAATGGAGTTATTTACCAAGGGAGAAGTTGATGGAAAAAAAATAACCTCTGAGGTTTGTGTTCATCATATGCACTTCAATGAAAAAGACTATGCTGAATTAGGCAATCAAATTAAGTGTAATCCATCTATTAAGGAAGAATCAGACAGACAGGCTCTTATAAAAGCACTTTTAGAAAATAAAATTGACATTGTTGCTACAGATCACGCGCCACATACATGGGATGAAAAAATGAGGAACTACCCAGATGCACCAGCGGGACTGCCACTTGTTCAACACGGGCTTCAGATACTAATGGATTTTTATCACCAAGGCATATTAACTCTAGAAACAATAGTTGAAAAAACTACTCACAATGTTGCAAAAAGGTTTCAAGTAAAAGATAGGGGATATATCAGAGAGGGTTGCTACGCCGATCTTGTAGTGATTGATCTAGATAAAAAATATCAAGTAACTAAAGAAAATATTCTTTATAAATGCGGATGGTCACCCTTTGAAGGTAAGACATTCAACTCATCAATTCATATGACAATCTGTAATGGACACATAGTATTTGAAGATGGTCGTGTAAAAGATGATATTCCTCTAGGAATGCAAATAGAATTTGATAGATAGGTAGGTATTTTTTTTTATCAAAGAGTTATAATCTTGCATCAATTTCGGAGAGTTGGCTGAGTGGTCGAAAGCGCCTCCCTGCTAAGGAGGTAACTGGGTAACTGGTTCGAGGGTTCGAATCCCTCACTCTCCGCCAGTTTTTTATGCTTTAATACGCCTATGAATTCTGAAGTAGTGAAAAATTTTTTAAACGGTTACTCAATTGAAGTAACACCAAATGCAGCAGCTAAAATAGAAAATTTTGCTGAAGTACTTCCTATCAATACCAGAATATATATTGCTCATATTGAAGGAACTCCGTTTGATGACATGCTTACGACTGCAAAAAAAATTACTAATGAAGGATTTATTCCAATGCCTCATTTTCCAGCAAGAATAATAGAGGATAAAGATATGCTTGAGAGTTGGTTATCTCAGTATTCAGGAGAAGCTAATGTTCAAGAAGCTCTTTTAATTGCTGGAGGTTCGAAAGAGCCCGCTGGTGTATATGATTCATCAATTCAAATAATTGAAACAGAATTGTTTGATAAATATAGTTTTAAACGTTTGCATGTAGCAGGTCACCCTGAGGGCAATAAAGATATTGATAAAGACAGCTCACACACCAATGTTAATAAAGCTTTATCCTGGAAGAATGAGTATGCTAAAAGGACTGATGCGCATATTGCAATTGCAACTCAATTTTGTTTTGATTCTGGAGCCATAATCCAATGGGCAAATAGTCTTATTGATATGAACATTGATCTTCCAGTTCATATTGGTATAGCGGGGCCTGCGAAACTTCAAACTTTAATTAGGTATTCTATTGAGTGCGGAGTGGGCGCATCTATGAAAGTCTTGCAAAAAAGAGCAAAAGACTTAACAAAGCTTCTCCTCCCATATGAACCCACTTCCGTAATTAGTGAATTAGCTGAACATAAATCACACAATCCAGATTTTAATATTGAACAAGTTCATTTTTTTCCACTGGGTGGCACCAAAACAACTGCTAATTGGGTAAAAAAATTCTAAAATAGCTCATTCAGCATACATCGAGCCGATCCACCACCATACTTTTCTATCGTAGTTAAATCTGAATGTATAATTTTTTTATAATATTTTGAGAGTTTTTCTTTTTGACCATCGTTTAAAGCATTAAAAGCTCTGGATGACATTATTAAAAAGTATTCATTAGAATCATTTCTTGCTTCAAGACTATTTCCACAAAAATCCAGAATTTGGTTTTCTTCTATTTCATATACGTCATGAAATCTACTTACTTTTTCTTTCACCATTTGTCTGTATTTTGGAAGAATGACATCAAAACAGATGCCAATAATTTTTTGTCCAACATACATAAATACATCAGTATGATAGATAGGGTCACCTTTATGACTTTTAGTTTCAAATAACACTAACTCATAATTATTATCATCACACCATTTTTTAGTTAACTCTGAACTTGTTCTTGAAGAAATACCAGCATAAACAACCATATTGACTCTATCTATAACCATGCTACTTGTAGCTTCAAGAAAATGACCCTTATTTTCATATTCAGATAAATCTTTTTTCATAGAATAATTCATAGATAGAAATTCAATCATTTCCTTTGTTTTTTCCAGTCGTCTATTTTCAGCTTTCATACTAAATAGTTGAAAAGTCTTATCTTCAAAAGTTATAAACCAGTTAGGAAAAATGTGATCAGGACATTCAGGAATACCTTTCATTGATGTTACCTTAATACCATTTTCTTCAATTTTATTTTTTAGCCCGTGAAATTCCTTTAGAGCTTTTTTCTTTACATCATTTTTTGTAAGTTCAGCATCATGATTTTTTTGGTAGTGATTTGAATCAGCAGTTTGCTCATTTGAATAAAAAACTTCTGGCTCAATCATAAATAGATGATTTGATGATTGATTTTTCATAATGCTCCCCTCATTAATCCTAATGCGAGTAGAATACTACTATGGTAAGTAATTTACAAAATAATTTAATAAATAAAGAGGCTTTGTATGGAGCAAAGAATTATTCACCTCTCCCAATTGTTTTACAAAAAGGTGAGGGCGTCTATTTATGGGATGTGGATGGAAATAAATACCTAGATATGATGTCAGCTTATTCTGCTGTTAGTCATGGTCACTCACATCCAGAGCTTGTTAAAGTATTGGTTAATCAAGCAGAAAAGTTAGCAATTAGCTCTAGAGCTTTCTATACAGAACCTTTTGGGGAGTATATTGAAAAACTCTCAAAATTAAGTGGATTTGAATCTATTTTGCCTATGAATACTGGAGCTGAGGCAGTTGAAACTGCTATCAAAGCTGCTAGAAGATGGGGTTATTTTACAAAAGGTATAGAAGAAAACTCTGCTGAAATAATTGTTGCAGATGGTAACTTTCATGGAAGAACCACAACTATAGTAGGTTTCTCATCAGAAGCAGATTATAAAAAAGGGTTTGGCCCTTTTGCTGATGGTTTTGTTCAAGCTGATTATTGCAATACAAACTGTGACTGCTCAAAAATATGCGAAAAGTCTATTCAATCTATAAAGAATTCAATCAATAAAAATACTTGTGCAGTTCTTGTAGAGCCTATTCAGGGCGAGGGCGGAATTATTACTCCCCAAGATGGCTGGCTAAGACAGCTAAGAGATTTATGTGATGATAATAATGTATTACTCATTCTGGATGAAATTCAATCAGGATTGGGAAGAACAGGAAAAATGTTTGCATATGAGCATGAAGGAATCAAACCTGATGGTTTAATTTTAGGAAAAGCATTGGGTGGAGGCCTATTACCTGTCTCTGCTTTCTTGAGTTCAAAAGAAGTAATGAGTCATTTTAATCCAGGATCTCATGGTTCAACTTTTGGAGGCAATCCGCTTGCAGCAAAAGTAGCTTCGAAGGCTCTTGATTTATTGATTGATGAAAATTTAATTGAAAATAGTAAAGTTATGGGAAATTATCTGAAAACTAAACTTCAGGAAATAAATCTAGATTTTATTAGAGAGGTCAGAGGCAAAGGCTTATGGTTAGGAGTTGAATTTGATCAAAAAATATCTGCCAAAAAAGTATGTTTATCATTAATGAGTGAAGGGATTCTTGCAAAGGAAACGCATGAAACAGTTATTAGATTTGCTCCTCCATTAACGATTACTAAAGCAGAAATAGATTGGGCTATGGAAAAGATTATTAAAGTATTGAGAGGATATCAATAATGGAATATACATTTATAACTAAAGATGATGATCTAAAAAAGTACTTATTCAATCTAAAAGAAGAATGCATCATTAAACATGAAGATAATTGGTTTAAGGAAAAATCACATACCAAACTCTATCCAAACATTGATGAAGCAAAAGCAAAAGTAGCCAAACCATACTATTGGATACTTAATGCAATAGATAAATATGAAGACAATGAATGTGAAGATAAAGAGTTAGCTTTAGCTGAATTAGGTATTTTAGTATTTAAAACAAATTACTATTCACAGAAACTTACTTCAGATACTGAAAATATTGAAGCTAAAACAGATCTTGCAGTCAGTCTTATTAACTTTGGTTTAAGCCCAGAATTTGTTGCAGAACAAATGCTATCCATGGAGACGCCTAAGTATGCAAGATTAAATATAGATCATGATGAGGCTATTAAATTAATAAAATCTTGGGTTTAGTTATCTATGGCTACAGATTTTCAGAAACTAGTTTGGGCAGAGATTGATAAAATTCCATATGGTTCAACTATTACTTATAAAGATATCGCAAAAAAAATTGGCAAGCCCAATGCAGCAAGAGCAGTTGCAAATGCCTGTGGCCAAAACCCTGAACCAATAATTAGGCCTTGCCATAGAGTAATATGCTCTAACGGTGACATAGGAGGATACAGTGGTCCAGGTGGCCCTGAAGCAAAGAAAAAACTTTTATTAGAAGAAAGTTCTTAACTATTATTTAAAAGCTGTTCTAGCTTGAAAAAAATCAACTCATAATGACTTGATTTCATTTTATTTTTTCGTGCAAATGAGTGTATTTCATTAATTGCTTGAAAAATTTCAGCTTTTGAAACGTTGTCATAATTCCCATTTTTAAAACCTTCAATTAATAAATCAACATAAGTGGCTTGAAGATTTCTTTTAAAGGTATCTGGAGTTTCTCTCGATACGAATATAGCTTCATTCAGGTCGCTTAGAACTTCTGCAGGCATATAAGTGTTTCCATATAGAGAGCTATTTACAAGTCTTTTCATAACTTCGGGATGTAATATATTTCTTAGAATATTACTTTGACTTGAAAGAACAAGCGCATGAAAATCAGGATCATTATTTCCCGAACTAGACTTAGTTCCTCTCTCATACATTAAGTTTGCTAATATTTTAGAATCATAATTCATTGATCCATTTGCAAAAACTTTATCTGCTAAGAGAGCCATAGCTTGTTTTTGTTTATTGTATGGAACAGCTTCAAGTATAGTCCTGTCATCTTGAGTGCTTGATATTTTATTCACATAAACACCGCCAATTTGTTGAGCAACTGTTTCAAGAAATCTTCCTTTTGTTCTGAAAAATCTAAAAAAGGCATTTGTGTAGTTATTAAAACTTTCTTCATCTGAAAATATCACTGGAAGTTCATTAATTTTTTCATCAACAATATTGATGATATCAGTTGCATAAGTAATGGGATCATTACTCATGTCATATCTTTTTGTTCTCGGATCTATATTATTTCCAGGATAGGACATAGCTTCATCGTCAGTACCAAAACTTAATTCAGGCTTCACAGAGTCTAAAAGCATCAATCTTCTATCTTCATCTGTTAAACCTGGTGTATATCCAAATTTAATAGCCCATTTATCATACTCTCCGGGAACAGTTGAGAAGAAAATACCTTGTTTAGTTCCTTTTGGAGCAACATTGATTGGATCATAATCCATTACTGAATTCATAATAGTATTACCTGTAAGTTCTTTATCGTGAATCTCAGTTGGACTGTATTTATAACTTCCCCTAAAGTTATGTCTTAGGCCAAGAGTATGACCAACCTCATGAAGTGTTAGATTTGTAATATATTGCATTAATGGATCATTATCTTTGGAATAGCCATAAAGTTTTCTATAGTTATAACCAATCTTTACCGCTAATAATTTATTAACAACATCTGCAGAAATAATTTCACCAGTTAAGGGGTTTGTTACGCTTGGTCCAATCCCTAAAAGATTTCCATCAGGTTCTGAAGACCACCTAATAACATTGTAGTCATAATCTGCAGCATCCCATTCAGCATCTTTGGGTTGAATTTTTGCAACTATTGCATTCTTAAATCCTGCTTCTTCAAAGGCAATATTCCAATTTTCGATACCTGCAACAACGGCTGGTATAATTTCTTCTGGAGTAGTATTCTCAACCCAATACACTATTGGCTCTACTGGTTCTGAGAGCTGAGCTTCAGGATCCTTCTTTATTAATCTCCATTTATTAATTAATGCAAAATTAGGAAAATTTTCATATGAAGTTAAATCTGTAGATTTATTTACAAAATAGCCAACTCTATGATCATTAACCCTAGGTTCAAATTCATCATCAGGCATCTTTATAAATATATGTCTTCCAGTTATTGATAGATAGCGTGGGTCGGTAACTGCTGAAACAGAATACGCATCAGAGTTTGGCATTTTATTTACGTATCCAAATGTTACCTCAACAGCAGTATTGGTTTTATTATTTAAGATATTGTTTATAAAAGTTTTAGATGGATCCGGTCTACCGTAATCAACTGAAATATATTCTTGATATTCTGATGGCACATAACTTATAGCTTCAATTTTTTCAGACATTAAAAATTTATTTATACTAATCAAAACTGAGTCTTTGGAACGTGCAATGGGTTTAAATTTTTCAATAAATGCTTCAGTAATATTAGTGATAGTTGATCTTCCAATATTGTTATCATCACCATTAATATAAGAAGTATTAATTTGATATAAACTTATACTATCTTTTTGAAATCTTCTAAATTCTAAAACCTTTCCATCTGATGGGAGACCTCCTGTAAGTGTGCTTTCTTGAGGAGCATTCATAATGTAGGCGAAATATAAAAATTGCTTATCTAAATCGTTATTATCAAGTTTTAAATAATAATTAATATGGTCTTCATCTGTATATATTTTTAAAAACCCATCAATAAGGCTTAATCCTTCCTCGTTAATGAACTGCTCAACAGTTTTCATATGTTCTTTTTTACAATTTTTTTTATCTTTCATGCTTTTGGCTTTCATCATGCATTTTTCAAGATCTGATATATCAGTCGATATTTCTTGATTTTCTGAACTTTCCTTAGTGAAAGCTTCAATATCTTCTTCTGCTTGCAGGTTTGAAGATACAGCTATAACTAAATATCCTGTAGCAAGTATTAAATAAAATTTAAAAAGTTTGTTTTGCAGAGTCATAGTCATCCTTTTAATGAATCAATAATTCTATCCTAGAAATATATATACTGATAGTATATGTCTCATGGATAAATCGTATGCATTAATTACAGGAGCATCTTCGGGCATTGGATTAGAAATAGCAAATAATCTAGCTTCAAAGGGCTATAACTTAATTTTGACTGCAAGAAGAGAAGAAAGGCTATCAAATATTGCAAAAGAAATAATTAATAAATTTGATGTGAGGGTTGATTATATTGCATGTGACTTAAGTGATATAAATACACCTAAAGAGATATTTGATTTTTGTAACATAAAAAATTATCAAGTGGAGATTTTAATAAATAATGCTGGTTATGGTATTAAGACTCCTTTTCATGAGACTCCAATGGAAGATGAAGAGGATTTTATAAGAGTTCTTGCGACCTCTGTTATTGCATTAACAAAAATTTTTCTTCCATCGATGATGGAAAATCAAAATGGTAAAATTATGATAGTTTCTTCTGTGGCTTCATTTTCACCACCATCTGCAATCCAAGCACTATACGGACCAATTAAAACTTTTATGAATAGATTTAGTGACTCTATTAACATTAATTATAATCATCTTGGAATTTCATCAACTGCATTATGTCCAGGTTTTACAGTAACAGAATTTCATACTGCAAGCGGTGTTCAAGATGAAATGGACAGGGTTCCAAGTTTTCTTAAATTTTCAGCTGAAAGAGTGGCCAAAGAGGGGGTAGAGGCAATGTTTGCAGGCAAACCAATATATGTCCCAACAATGACATATAAAATTTTAGTCTTTATGCTTAAAAACTTCCCTGAATCTCTACTTTCATTATTTGGTAGGAAATTAGCCCCGGGCAGGTACGATAAATAGTATTTAATTATTCATCAAAATGCTGTCTGCAACGAATGCATTTGTTGCCCTTTCCTGAGCAAAAGTTGAGTTCGGTCCATGGCCAGGAATAAATTCAACATCATTTCCAAGGGGCCATAATTTATTTTTTATCGAATCTAATAATTCTTGATGATTGCCCCCAGGAAGATCAGTTCTACCGATAGAGCCTTGAAATAAAACATCACCGACAAGAGCTAGTTTATTCTCTTTGCTGTAAAAAATTACATGACCAGGAGTATGGCCAGGACAAAAATAAGTATTTAATTCTGCCTTACCAATTTTTACAATATCACCCTCATTCAGCCATCTATCAGGCGAACAATTTTCAGACATCATGCCAAACATTTGGCCTTGTTTTTTAAGCTCATCTAGTAAAAATTTATCTGCAATATGAGGGCCCTCTATATTAATTCTTAGAATATTTGATAGCTCTTGTGCTCCTCCAGCATGATCTATATGCCCATGAGTTAATAAAATTTTTTCTGGAATTAAATTATTACTTTTTGCAACATCCAGAAGCATTTCTATATCTCCACCCGGATCTACAAATGCGCATTTGTATGTGTTTGTACAGAATACTATTGAAGCATTTTGGACAAAAGGTGTGACTTGAACAACTATTGTTTTCAGAAATAACACCAAAAACTATGGCAGCAGTAAAACCAGAGAGTTTTGCTAAAAGATCATCCCTATTATTAAAAACATTACTTTATATATTAAGACCATTAATAGCTATTACAAACTATATTAGTTCAATCGTATTGAGAATCTTTAACATCAATGTAAAAGATGCAAAAGATAACGACAATCTTAATACTCAAGAACTTAAAACTTTACTAGACGAATCAGGTGATTTAATACCAAAACAATACAGAGGTATGCTTTCATCTATATTGGGCATGGAAGAACTTGTTGTTGAAGATATTATGACTCCTACCTCAGAGGTTATTGGTATTGATATTGATTTGGATTATGAGACTAACAAAAATATCATTGAATCTTCAGAATATACAAGATTGCCCGTTTACAAAAATTCTATTGATAATGAACTAGGAACATTACATCTAAAAGATTCTCATTCATTTTTAGATAAACTAGAAGCCAAGCAAGATGTTCATCATATTTTAATGAAAACTTATTTTGTTTCTCAATCTACTGCATTGATGAAACAGCTTAAAGAGTTTCAAGATAATGATAAAAATATGGCTTTAGTTGTCGACGAATATGGAGAGATAGAGGGCTTAATAACTATTGAAGATATTTTTAAGGAAATTGCAGGTAAGTTTGGAAGTGACAAGGTCGAACTA
>CACEDQ010000012.1 GCA_902558375.1 uncultured SAR86 cluster bacterium | reverse complement strand
TTGAGATAGGCAAGGATCAAATTAATTCATTATTAATTGATTTAACTAATGGGATTTCTATAAAAGAGATTAGCAAAGATGTTGAATTAATAAGATCTTTTAAAAGCGGTGTTATCAAAACCTCTTTTTATGAAGCGGCCTTAGATGCAAAAATTCCAGATAGCATCATAATGGATTTTGCGTATATTTTTGGCTGGGATGTAGATTTTGTTTTTGATATACGAGAGGGTGATAGATTTTTCTTAATATACGAAACGCCATTCTCAGGTGGAGAAAAAATTAAAAATGGAGATATAGTTGTAGCTAAATTTATCAATAATGGGAAAATCTATAAAGCGAATAGATTTTTTACAGACATTAAAAAGAAAGAATTTTTTGATGATGCAGGAAATAATTTACAAAAGGCTTTTTTAAGAGCTCCCTTGGATTTTGCATATATCAGCTCTCATTTTAATCCAAACAGAATGCACCCTGTTCTCCACACTATAAGAGCCCATAATGGAACTGATTATGCGGCTAAAAGAGGATCACCAGTAAGAACAACTGGGAATGGAACTATTAAATATGCAGGAAGAAGAAATGGTTGTGGTAATGAAATTGTTATTCAACATACAAATGATTACTCAACCAGGTATTGTCACCTTGAGAAATTTCATCCCGGTATAAAAAAAGGGAAAAAAGTCTCCCAAGGAGAGACTGTCGGCTATGTTGGCAGTACTGGGCTTGCTACAGGACCTCATCTTCATTACGAGTTTAAAATAGGTAACAAACATATTGATCCTGTAAAACTAAAACTACCTTCAGCAGAGCCAATAAGAGAAAATCTCAAGTCTGATTTTGATACACTTATAAAAAACAACATAATAATGTTAAAAAAACTTGAATCTTTATACCCTAATGAACAAATCTAAAAATATATATATAGGAGCAATGTCTGGCACTAGCTACGACGCAATTGATGTTTCAATTATAAAGATTGAAAAAAATATTACGTTAGAGTCTTTTTATTCAAAGCAAATTCCAAACTCAATAAAAATAAAAATAAGAAATATGATGGAATCAGAATCAACTAATTTAACTGAATTAGGCCAATTGCATAAAAAGATTGGGCTTTTGTTTAGTCAGGCTATTAATGAATCTATAACAAAAACAAAATTAACAAAAAATAAAATTAACTGTGTTGCAATATCCGGTCAAACCATAAGACATGAGGTTTCAAACTCTTATCCCTTTTCTATGCAGATTGGCGATCCTAATGTTGTCTCTAGTGAAACCGGCCTCACAATAATTAGTGATTTAAGAAACATGCATATTTCTCTTGGTGGTGAGGGTGCTCCTCTTGTTCCAGAATTCCATAATGAAATATTTTATGCACCCAGGAAATCTAAAATAGTTCTTAATATTGGCGGTATAGCAAATTACTCATACATTAAAAACAAGAGCAAAATATGGGGATCAGATGTAGGACCAGGCAATGCTCTAATGGATTCTTATTGTCAAAAATATTTAAATAAGCCTTTTGATAAAAACGGTACTATTGCTTCGAAAGGAAAAGCTAACAATAAAGAACTAAACTTGCTTTTATCAAATAAATTTTTTAATCAAAAGTTTCCCAAAAGCACTGGCAAGGAATTATTTAACTTAAATATACTCTCCAGCAAATTTCTTAAAGAATCGCCTGAAAATATTTTAGCGACACTAGTAGAATTTACTGCTTTATCAATCTATGAATCAATAAAAAAAAATAAACATAAGTATGATGAATTCATAATCTGTGGTGGTGGTGGAAAAAATAAATTTTTGTTGGAAAGAATATCAGCAATAATTGGTAATAAGGTTACCCTGTCAGACCAATATGGCTATGATTCTCAAGCGATTGAATCTATGGCTTTCGCATGGATGGGGTTTAATAGAATAAATAATCAAGCCATGAAGGTTCAATTAAGAAATGGTAAATATAATAAGGGCTTGCTTGGATCAATAACCCAGGCTAGACCGTAAAAGATTCCCCACAACCGCAAGTTGTTTTAGCATTAGGATTATTTATAACAAATTTTGCGCCAGAAAGATCCTCAACAAAATCTAGAGTTGAACCAAATAAGTATGGATATGACATTGAATCGATTAATACTTTAAAATTTCCACAATCTATTACATCATCGTCAAAAGCCTCATCATTATCAAACTTAAATCCATATTGAAAACCTGAGCAACCTCCTCCAGTTACATAGACTCTAAACTTTGAAGACTTATCTTCTTGTAAAACACTCAGAATTCTTTTTGAAGCAGAGTTTGTAAGTGTTATTGAATTATTGTTTTGCTCCATATGCTTATTATATCGAAAATTTACTACTAGTTATTTATCAATCATTATAACTGCAAAGATAAAGTATACTATTTGACAGTAATAACTAATTCTATTTAATGAAATCAACGCTTATTATTTACTCATCTACCGATGGTCAAACAAAAAATATTAGTTCAAGAATATATGAAATAGTTAATCGTGCTGTTCCTTCGAAACTTATGTCACTCGAAGATGCAACAAAAGAAGATCTAAAAAAATTTGATAGGATTATAATTGGTGCAAGCATCAGGTATGGAAAACACAAAAAAGAACTATTTGATTTTTTAGACTTACATCATGATGAACTCATAAAAAAAGATAGTGCTTTTTTCTCCGTGAACGTTGTGGCCAGAAAGCCTGAGAAAAATACTCCTGAAACTAACCCTTATATGCAAAAATTCTTATTAAAAACTTCATGGGTACCAAAAAATTTAGCAGTTTTTGCTGGCAAAATTGATTACCCAAAATATAATTTTGTTGATAAGCATATGATAAGGTTAATTATGTGGATTACTAAAGGTCCAACAGATATTAATAATACTTATGAATTTACTGATTGGCATAAGGTTGATGATTTTGCTAAGAAGGTAATTACATAAAAAGTTATAATCCTTGATATCATATATAAAATCTTAAATATCTTTAAATTATTTTGAACAAAATAGAAAAATCTATAACTCTCTTCAATCAAGCTAAATCCCTGATGCCCGGGGGTGTTAATTCACCGGTGCGTGCTTTTAAAAATATTAATGGGAATCCTATTTTTTTTGAAAAAGCAGCAGGCGCTTATCTTTTTGATGCAGATGGGAACAAATATATTGATTATATTGGTTCATGGGGTCCTATGATTATGGGTCATTCACATCCTGATATTGTTAATGCAATTAAAAAGCAAGCAGATCTTGGAACTAGCTATGGAGCCCCAACAAGTCTTGAATCTGATGTAGCTTCACTCATTATTGAGAATGTGCCAAGTATAGAAAAAATAAGGATGGTGAACTCAGGCACCGAGGCCACAATGAGTGCAATTAGATTAGCCAGAGGATATACAAATAGAAATAAAATAATTAAATTTGATGGTTGCTATCATGGTCATGTCGATTCTCTTTTGATAAAAGCAGGTTCAGGAGTTTCAACTTTTGGATTACCAGATTCACCGGGAATCCCAGAAGAGTTAGCTAAACATACAGTCACTTGTCCGTATAATGATACTGAAGCTTTTATTGAAATTTTTAATTCCGTAAAAGATGATCTTGCTACAGTAATAGTTGAGCCTATAGCTGGGAATATGGGTTTTGTCCCTGGAACAGAAGAATTCTTAAAAACAATAAGATCATATACTGAAACCAATAATTCTTTATTAATATTTGATGAGGTAATGAGCGGCTTCAGAGTATCCCTAGGTGGAGCTCAAGAAATATTTAATATAAAGCCGGATTTAACTGCTCTAGGAAAAGTTATTGGGGGTGGATTACCCGTAGGGGCATTTGGTGGAAAAAAAGAAATAATGAATTATCTTGCTCCAGAAGGTCCCGTATACCAAGCTGGGACTTTATCTGGTAATCCACTAGCAATGTCAGCTGGATCTACCCTGCTAAATCTATTAATTGCTAAAAATCCCTATAAAGATTTAGAAGAAAAAGCAAAGCTTATGCTTAATGGAGTGAAAGAGATTATGCATTCTTACGGAATTCCTTTTTCTACCAATCAAATTGGAGGCATGTTTGGCTTCTTTTTTTCTGAAGAGTTACCAATGAATATTGATGATGTATCTAAAACAAATGATGAAATGTTCTCATCTTTTATTAATTCTTGTATAGAAAATGGAATTTACTTCGCACCTTCAAAATATGAAGCTGGATTTATTTCTGCTATGCACAAAGATATTGAAATAAATAAGACTATTGAAGTTGTAAATAACATAATTAAGGCCGGAGATTTTAATAAATGAAATATGACATTAGCGCGCTTGGAAATGCCCTTGTAGACACCCAATATAAAGTTAGTCACGAATTTTTATCAAGCATTGGACTTGAGGCTGACTCAATGACTCTTGCATCTGCAGCAGAGCAAGCTCTGATTATAGAAAAATTAATGAGTATGGGTGCAGAGTCTGTCTCAGATTGTGGGGGTTCTGCTACAAATTCATTAGTTGCAGCAGCAAACTATGGATCAAAATGTCATCATGTTTGCCGTGTTGCAGATGATGAAGATGGTAGAAAGTATCTTGAAAGCCTTCGATCTGCCGGGGTCGAACATATAGGGATCAGTTCAGAAAATTCTGATATGCCAACTGGCAAATGTTTAATATTAGTTACGCCAGATGCCAAAAGAACTATGAGTAGCATGCTTGGTGTAAGTGCATTTTTGGGTTCTTCTGATATTGACTATGAGGTTGTTGAGAATTCTAAAATATTTTATATCGAAGGCTACATGGTAACCAGCGATGATAATTTTAATGCTGTTATATCTGTCTTAGAGTATTTAAAAGGGAAAAATACAATTAAAGCCCTATCTTTGTCTGATGCTGGTATTGTTAATGGCTTTAAAGATAAATTTAAGCAAATTGAGTCTTACGGTATAGATATGATTTTTTGTAATGATGATGAAGCTCTAGCCTTCTCTGATGCAAATGATATTTCAGAAGCTGTAGAGTTCTATAAATCTAAACCATATATGACTGCAATTACAAAGGGAGCAGAAGGCTGTGTTGTAGTAAAAGAAGGTATTGAAATACATGCAGATGCTGAGAAAATAATACCAATAGATACTAATGGTGCTGGTGATATGTTTGCTGGATCATTTATGCATGCATATCTTCAAAACTATGATATCCAAACTTGTGCAGAATTTAGTAATTTTGCATCATCCAAAATTGTTGAAACTTTTGGACCCAGATTAAATAAAGATGGATATGCAGAAGTTGCAAATAAATTAAGAAAAAGCTAGCTTATTTAGTCGGTTTCTGATATTTTCTCCACCCTAAAATTCTTATTAAATCTAAATTAATGGCAAAAACTAAAACAGCTACTACAAAAAAAACAGTAAAAAAAACTACTACTAAAAAAGCTGTAGCAAAAAAAACACCAGCAAAAAAAGTTGTAAAAAAGGCTGTTGCAAAAAAAACTGTTACAAAAAAAGCACCTCAAAAGATTGCTAATAATAAATCTAAGATTGCTCCATACAAATCAAAGAAAAATGAAAAATATATGAGTGCGGCTATGAAAAGACATTTTGTAGCAGTATTACTCTTATGGAAAGAGCACCTTATCGATGAAATGCAAAAAACTTTTGATCATCTTAAGACTAAAGGTGAGACATATGCAGATCCTGTTGATAGAGCCTCTCAAGAAGAAGAATTTGCTTTTGAGTTAAGAACTAGAGATAGAGAAAGAAAATTAATTAGCAAGATAGCAGTATCTTTAGAAAAAATTAAACAAGATGACTACGGCTGGTGCGATGCTTGTGGCGATGAAATAGGAATAAAGAGACTGGAAGCAAGACCTACAGCTACACATTGTATTCATTGTAAAACTCTTGATGAAATTAAAGAGAAGCAGTTAAACGGTTAATGTTCTTTAACCAATGTGAAAAAATTTGATCGATAATACAAAAATAAGCAAATTTGCTATATCTGTAATAACAGAACTACAAAAAAATAATTTTCAGGCATACCTAGTTGGAGGATGTGTAAGAGATGCTTTGTCTGGGATAGAGCCAAAAGATTTTGATATAGCAACAAATGCAACTCCAGAAGAGGTTCGTAAGATCTTTAAAGCCTCAAGAATTATCGGCAGACGCTTTAAGCTGGTTCATGTTTTTAATAGGTCTGAGCTTCTTGAAGTTGCAACATTCCGATCTGGTAACAATCAGCCTGAGGATGAATCAAGCTTAATTAAAGATGAGAGAGGTAAAATTCTTAGAGATAATGTTTGGGGAACTTTAGAGCAAGACTGCCACAGGAGAGATTTTACAGTAAATGCACTTTATTACTGCCCTATTACAAAAAAAATAGAAGATAGGAATAATGGATTAGGCCATATTCATAAAAAGATTATTGTCTCAATTGGAGATCCCCAACTAAGGTTCGAGGAAGACCCTGTAAGAAGTTTAAGAGCTATAAGGTTTAGTAATAAGCTTGGTTTTAAAATAGATAACCATGTAAAAAATGCCATATATGATAAAGGTCATTTATTATCAAGCATATCTAATGCTAGGCTATTTGATGAATTTTGTAAGATATTCTTAGGAGGCATGGGAGAAAAGAATTTTAATAAATTATGCTCATTTAATTTAAACAAGTACTTAGTTTTCTCTAATCCAGATAAGAATGAATTTTCACACAATGTAATGCTTCAAGCTCTTAGAAATACAGATAATAGAATAAAAAATGATCAATCCGTTACTCCTGGATTTTTATTGGCTGCTTTATTATGGCCAACATTGATTTCCAGATGTACAAAGAATAATGAAATTAATATCAGAAAGTTCTTTAGGTCCATGGATGGAGTCCTTAGAGAGCAGCAAAAACTTACTGCTGTCCCAAGAAAATTTAACAGTTATATAAAGGATATATGGGTCCTTCAGCTTAAACTTCATAGCAGGATAAAAAGTCAGCCTTATAAAACAATTCGACATCCGCGTTTCAGAGCAGCATATGATTTTCTTCTTGTAAGAGAAAAAGCATCATCTGATAAAAACGGATTAGGAAAATGGTGGACTGATTTTCAAAAAAATGATGACTCTCTTAGGGGATCATTAATTGCAAGAATGAATGAAAAAAATGATGAGGATTCTTCTAAAATATTTGGCTTCTATAACGAGTTGAGATAATCTAGAGTAAAAACAAATATGTAAATAATGAAGCCAGCTATTAAAGAAGTTCCACTTCCGAAATATATTGCAATTGAAGGGCCAATTGGAGTTGGTAAGACAACTCTTGCTAACAAAATAGCAACCACATTCAACTATGACGCATTTTTAGAACAACCTGCAGAAAATCCTTTCCTTAAAAATTTCTATAGGAATCCTAGTCAATCTGCTTTAGCTACCCAGCTGTTCTTTTTATTCCAAAGAATGCAGCAGATACAAGATTTAAAACAAAGAAGCCTTTTTGAAACAGTTAGAGTTGCTGATTTTTTAATTGAAAAAGATAGATTGTTTGCTGAGGTTACTCTTTCAAATGAAGAAATGGATCTTTATGACAAAGTCTATGACCATATTACACTTGATGCGCCAACTCCTGATCTTGTTATCTACTTACAAGCACCAATAGATGTTTTAAAAGAGAGGATTACAAAAAGAGGAAACATTAATGAGCAATACTTAACATTAGATTATCTAGAAAAACTTAATGATGCATATTCACGGTTTTTTCTTGATTACAATGACGCGCCACTGCTAATCATTAATGCAGCTGACATAAATTTAGAATCTAACGAAAGTGACTATGAATCACTTATCACAACAATTATGTCAAACCCCAAAGGCAAAAATTTTATAAATCCACAGCCTTCAATAATATAAAGACTGATGGCTGAAAATATTTTTTACCCCAAAGAAGGAACTAATCCCTTCATTAAAAACCTTGATGAGTATAAGAATCTATATCAACAGTCTGTAGAAAATCCATCTGAATTTTTTGGAAATCTAGCTAAAGAAAATCTTCAATGGATAGAAGACTTTGATTCTGTTCATAATGGTAAATTCTCAGAAACAAAGTGGTTTGAAGGTGGAAAAATCAATATCAGTGTTAACTGTATTGATAGACACCTTAAAAACAATGCTAGTAAAACTGCAATAATATGGGAAGGCGATGATCCAAGTGATTCTAAGCAGCTTTCATATCAAGAGCTTCATGATGAAGTTTGTAAATTTGCTAATGTGTTAAAAGGGCTTGGCATAAAAAAAGGCTCAAGAGTATGCATTTATATGCCAATGATTATTGAAGTTGCATATGCAATGTTAGCCTGCACAAGAATTGGGGCTATTCACTCAGTTGTGTTTGGTGGATTTTCTCCAGAATCTTTGAAAGATAGAATTCTTGATGCTGATTGCAGGCTAGTTATAACTGCAGATGAAGGTGTGAGAGGTGGCAAGCATGTTCCTTTAAAAGCTAATGTTGATGAAGCGTTAGCGGGCTGTCCAGATGTCAAAAATACACTAGTTATAAAAAGAACTGCGAATAATATTCCATGGGATTTAAATAGGGATGTTTGGTATGAAGAGTTGGCAAAAGATGCAGTTGCCATATGCGAACCAGAGCCGATGGACTCCGAAGATCCTCTTTTTATACTCTATACCTCAGGGTCAACAGGAAAACCCAAGGGAGTTCTTCATTCAACTGCAGGGTACTTATTAGGGGCCCATATAAGTTTTAAATATATTTTTGGAATTAGGGCGGAAGATAAATACTGGTGTACAGCTGATGTTGGATGGATTACTGGGCATACTTATATTCTATATGGTCCCCTTTCAAATGGTGCAACAACACTAATGTTTGAGGGTGTTCCAACATACCCTACAGCATCTAGATGTTGGGAAATTTGTGATAAACATAATATTAGTATTTTTTATACTGCCCCAACCGCTATAAGAGCATTAATGTCCCAAGGAGATAGTGCTGTCATAAAAACTAAAAGAGATAGCTTAAGAATTCTTGGAACTGTTGGAGAGCCAATAAATCCAGAAGCATGGGATTGGTATTATAGTATTGTAGGAAAATCTAATTGCGAGGTTATAGATACCTGGTGGCAAACTGAAACTGGGTCTGTATTAATCACACCTATTGCTGGAGTAACTCCCACAAAACCGGGATCGGCAACACTGCCCTTCTTTGGTGTCAAGCCAGCACTTTACGATGAAAAAGGCAATGCATTGAATAACGCCAATTCAGGCAATCTTGTAATTGAACAGTCATGGCCTAGTCAGATTAGAACTGTTTATGGCGATCATGAACGAATGATTAGTACATATTTTAATATGTACAAAGATATTTACTTTACTGGAGATGGTGCAAAAAGAGACACAGATGGTTATTACTGGATAACTGGAAGAGTTGATGATGTTCTAAATGTTTCAGGACACAGGCTTGGAACAGCAGAAATTGAAAGCGCTCTAGTTCTTCATCCAAGTATTGCAGAAGCAGCAGTTGTTGGATTTGAACATCCAATTAAAGGACAGGGTATATATGCATTTATTACCCTAATGATTGACCAACCTTTTAATAACGAGTTTATTAAAGAAGCAAAACAAGTTGTTGCAAATGAAATAGGAGCTATTGCAAAACCTGATCTCATTCAAAATGCTCCAGGCCTGCCAAAAACAAGATCTGGAAAAATAATGAGAAGAATTCTTAGAAAGATTGCTGAAAATGATTTATCAAATATGGGCGATACTTCAACTCTTGCTGACCCATCTGTAGTTAATTCATTAATTGAGAACAAACAAAGTTTATGAAAAAAATATTAACATCTTTAATAATATTTGGAATTTATGGATGCTCCATATCGCCAAAAGAATTTGAAGAAATGAATTATGATAATAATTCATATTCGCCAGGTGCAACTATTAAATGCATGCAACTTCCACAAAATCCACATAGACCTCATCCAATTAATAAAAAAGGTAAAACGGGTGAAAGTTATGACCAAAGTGATTGTTTTGATGATGTAATATCAAAAAATCAAAGAGAATTAATCTTAAAATTTGATAAAACCTCTATTAAGATAGAGCTAGATAAGAAGATAGATCAATTACCCGAAAATCAAAAAAACAATATTGAAGATATCGATATCGAGGCTTTGGAGGAAAAGGTGTTAAATAAGTCTAAGAAAGAGTAATTATCTTATATATTCCGTTTTCATTTCTTACTTTCTTCTCATCTACAAGCTTAATTAGATGAGCTTCTAAACTATATTTAGCTATTGGATGGAGTTCGTCTGATACATCGTCATATACCTGAAGTACAAGCTCGTTCAGGGAGCATTCTCCATGTTTTTCTAGTCTTCTAATAACCTTATTTTCTCTTGATAATCTGTGACGAATAATAGATTGAATTGTTTTTTGTGGCTCATACATAAAATTCCCATGACCTGGAGCTAAAAAATCAATTTCTAAAGATAGTAAATGTTTTAATGAATTTAAATAGTCCTGCATACTTCCATCTGGAGGACCTATTACAACCGTTGATCCATCCATAATATGATCACCGGTTATTAGACAATTTAAATTTTTTATTAAAAAGCAAAAGTGATTTGATGCGTGACCGGGAGTATGGATAGCTTCCAGTATATATTCTTTTGTTTCTATTTTATCTGAATCATTTATAACAACATCAGGAGAAAATGTCTCATCCTCCCATGATGAATCTCCATCAACCAATCTTCCATACATAGGAACATTCAGCATTTTGGAAATAGGTAAGGCTGCTGGAGAGTGATCGGTATGAGTATGGGTAACTATAATCCTTTTAATATTTCCATCACCCATTTTAATAATTTCATCAATATGCTCTTGAATATTTGGGCCTGGATCAATCAAAGTTATATCTTTATTGCCAATCAAATAGGTGTTAGTTCCCTTTCCAGTGAATACACTAGGGTTTGGAGCGGTAATTTTTTTTATCAGGTCCATTATTATATTTTAATAATTATCATAATCCTCGTCATCCGGTAGAAGTCCAACCCACCTGCCTTCACTTTTAAAAAATTTGGGTAGTATTGGTGGGATGTCATCATTCGTGAGCTTCGATTGATGTTCTAATAATTTTTGTCCTGAATCAAATTCTAAACATTGTTGAAGATTGCTTATTGTAGGCATTATCATTGGCATTTCACCATTCAATGATCTGTCTAAAGCTTTCTTTGGACTAATCCAGACGCTATCTGTAAGCTCATTTCCATCATGTCTTTCGGTTTGCTTTGCTGGTATATATGCAATAAAGAATCTTGTATCAAATCTCTTGATTTCTATCTCAGGAGTAATCCAGTGAGAGAATGGTTCAATATTATTTAGATTTAATGATAAGTTTTCTTTTTTGCATATTTCAAAAAGACTTATCTTATTTTCTAGAAGCATCTTTCTGTAATTGTCGAACTTGTGCCTATCTGCTCCATTTAGATCAAGTTCTTCCCCGTTATTTTTTATTGCTAAAAGTATTCCAACTTCCTCAAAACACTCTCTAACACATGCTACCCAATACGATAATCCTCCTTCATTAACCCCTAGTTTTATAGATGCTTGTTCATCATTCAAACCATTGCAAAAATTAGTAATATTTAGATCTTTATCAGATTCATCTATCTTTCCACCAGGAAAGACATAAAGATTTCCAAATGGTGGTCTTTTAGATCTCTTAACCATTAATACTTCTAATTCATTACCACAATCTCTTACAAGAAGCACTGTGGCGGCTGGGGTTAGTGAAAGATTATTCATAAATTTTTTTTATATGGCTTAGAATACTGTTTATGCAAATAACTAACAATCTAAAAGATGACATTCTTCATGCTCCAAAATGGTTTCATGAGTCCATCCAAGTAAAAGCAGAGGATTTAATTCATCAAGACCCACTTGGAAATCTTTCATATTCTAAATGGCATTCAAAAACAAAAAATCTAATCATCTTTATTCATGGTACAGGTGCGCATAAAAAATGGTGGGACCCAATAGCCCCTCAGCTAATAGAATACTCAAATGTAATTGCTATAGATTTGCCAGGAATGGGGAATTCAGGTTTTAGAAAAGAATATAAAATAAAAGATTTTGGTGACTGTATAACAGCCCTTATAAATAAAGAAAAAATTGAGCATGACATTGAGAATGTTTATATTATAGGCCATTCTCTAGGCGGTCATGTTGCAGGATATGTTGCTTCAGAGAATAAAAATTTAATAGACAGTATCATCATCATAGATACTTTTATCAGGCCTCCAGATTATGACCCTTCTCAACATACAGGCCCTCTAAGGATGATTAAATTTTATCCAGATAAAATTACAATCTTAAAAAGATTTCGATTAATGCCTAAACAAGAATGTATTAATGATTGGTATTTAAGATATATTGCAGAGCATTCTATCAAAGAGACACAAGAAGGATGGAGGTGGTGTTTTGATGATTTATTATTTACAAACCTCGAAAGGCTTTTTGGATATAGTTTTTCATTTGAATGTCCTGCACTTTTTGTTCATGGAAAAGATAGCTTATTAACGTCTGGTTATTTTTTAGAAAATATTAAAAATACATACTCAAACATTATGGACTTTGAAGAAGTTTCAGGCGCTGCTCATCATGTCCCACTAGATAAACCTATTGAATTGGTTAATATTATTAAGAGCAGATTGTTTTAATTTTGGGTATGAATTATTTTTATTTCTTCTTTTTTCTTTTTTTATCTCTACTTTTGTGGATTAAGCCACTAATTATTTTTATTTGTAAAAAGATAGATGAAGCTCAAAACTTAAATATATTAGGTGGACTTACCTTTTTAATAGGTATGGCAATGGTGATATTTTCTATAAATTTTGATTGGGCAGAAAGACTTTGGATTCTTCTTACTTTAATAGTAGGCATTCTTTTATGTATTAGGGGATTGGTCGTTATATTCTTTTTAGAAAAGATAAAAAAGATACTTCTCCTATATTTAAATCATTATTATAAATTTAGTATTCCATTATCAGTAGTAATGATTTCATTGGCGTTTTTTACGATTACAACTGATTACATTGGACCACAAAAAAATATTAACGAGTGTGAGTCAGATGATGTTATTTCGGTAATATGTGGGGTTTCAAATCCAGAAGATATTGTAGTTACTCCAGATAATAAATATCTTTTAATTTCTGAATTTGGTGGTATTCGTCCCTATGATTCAACTAAATCAGGAGGATTTGCCTTGTTGAGATTGTCTGATAACAAAATAATCAAACCAAAAATTGCCTTTGATAAAAATATCTGGGGCGACGATTCTTGCAAGCAAAATGAGATATTTGGCCCGCATGGTATAGATCTTGTTCAAAGAGAGGATGGCAGTTACCAGCTTGGGGTTATAAACCATTATCCTGACGAAACTATAGAAATGTTTGAGTTGGTTAAAAAATCTGAACAAGATACGTGGTCATTTGTTTGGAGGGGTTGTGTTGAGGTTCCTGAAAAATACTATCTTAATGATATTGCCTTAAAAACAGATGGCACCTTTTACGTATCTCATATGTATCCAAGAGATATTACTATGACAAAATGGTTAATAACTGCTCTATTTAAAAAAGATTCTGGTGTTGTTCTTGAATGGAATGAAAATAGTTTTATTGAGATTCCTAACTCTGAAGGTAGTGGTCCAAACGGTATAACTTTCTACGAGCCAACAAATAATTTATTTATAAGTTACAACCAAGGCGATCAAGTTGTGAAATTTGATCTATCAGACAATAAAAAACTGCAAACTTTTAAAGTAGAGTCTCCAGATAATATTTACATAAATAAAGATTCTGTTTGGCTCACATCATTAGATTTTCAGCCAAATGATGCAGGAGACTGTATTGAAAGGCCTGCATGCTCTTTGCCTTTTTCTATTTATGAGATAGATAGAGAAACTTTTGTTCTCAAAAATAAAAATTCATTTAATAAGACCGTTTTTGGCCTCCCAACAATAGCTGTTCCAATTGAAAATATTATCTTCATGGGGTCCTTCCATTCAGATAGGCTTGGGTACTACACTCAAAAATAACGTTATGAAAAAGAGTTTTACTTTTAAGAATTTGAAAATCACCATACCTAAAAGAAAATCAAACTCACATAAAGGCTTAAATGGCAAAGTTCTTGTAATAGCTGGATCAAAAGGACTTGGTGGAGCAGGAATAATGGCATCCGAAGCAAGCCTATATTCGGGAGCAGGGTTAGTTACATTATATACACACGAATCAAATGTAGAGGCTTCTCTTGTAAGAAACCCAGAGGTGATGGCATTGGGAATTAGTAAATTTTTTCCTATATCAGAAAACTTTAATGTAATTCTTTATGGTCCTGGAATGCAAAATGATGAATGGTCTAATAAGATGCAAGAACAACTTCATAACCTTCCTAAAGAATCAAACTTGATAATTGACGCTGGAGGCTTACAACATCTAAAAGATCAAAATCTAAAAATTTCAAATAAAACTATCCTCACCCCTCATCCGGGTGAAGCTAGTAATATGCTTGGTATACCCATACCTGAAATACAACAAAACAGAGAAGAGACGGCAAGAATAATTTCAGAAAAATTTCATGCTTCTTGTGTAATTTTAAAAGGTAATAAAACTGTTGTTTACTTGAAAGACAAAAAGGAAACCTTTGTATGTTTGGATGGTGGGCCTGAACTATCAACAGGTGGAACGGGAGATATATTATGCGGAGTTATTGGTTCTTTGCTTGCCCAAGGTATCTCATTATATGAAGCGAGCTTATTGGGTGTTGCGGTTCATGCGAAAGCTGGAGAAATATTTGCTGATAAATATGGTGAAATTGGTTTAAATGCTACTGCAATAATTCCTATAATAAGAAAACTTTTAAACAAATGAAAAATCTTATTCTTGAAAATGATGGCGCTACCAAAGTACTTGGCCAAAAAATTTCTGAAATAATAAAAAGTTCTGATAAGCAAAATATTGAAATTCATCTTCAAGGTGATTTGGGTGCTGGTAAAACTTTTATAACTAGATCAATTATTAAAAATTGTGGCTGGGAAGATTTGGTTAAAAGTCCAACCTATACCCTTTGTGAAGAATATGATTTGGATGAGTTTCTTTTTTTACATATAGATCTATATAGAACTAATGAAGCTCAAGACATAGATATTTTTAATTTAGATAGAGTTTTATACAAGAAAAAAATTGTTTTAATTGAATGGCCAGAAAGGCTTCAGCTTAAAAGAAAATATGATTTAAAAATTGATTTTTTTCATTTAGAAAATAAGCGTAAAATTAACATATCTCACGGTACCGATGTGTTTAAAACTCTAGAAGCGAAATATGAATAAGTTATTACCATTTTTAATTTTTACTTATTTCATTCATGCGAATGAGATTGAATTTAATAGAATTGATGAATATAAAGATGGAACTCTAAATATTTCATTTAATCTAGAACAAATGGCATATATAAATTCTTATGCCTTAGAGAACCCTTCAAGACTGGTGTTGGAAATTAATGATACATATTCTAAAAAACCAATAAATGAAATATATAACTATCCCATTAAGAAGGTAAGATCTTCAAAAGATAATAATCTTACAAGAGTGGTTATTGATTTATATGATCATGTTTTTTGGCATAAGCCAATACAAAAACAAGAAGATTCTGGCATTCTGCTGAACATTAAGTTACATAAAGATAAATCTTTAAAAGAAAACATGAGAGATATTATTGTTGCAATTGATGCTGGGCATGGAGGGAAATATCCAGGAGCTGTTGGACCAAATAATATATTAGAAAAAGATGTAACATTACTTATTGCCAAAGAAATTGAAAGAACGCTACGAGATACAAGGGGCTATCAGCCAGTTATGATAAGAGATGGAGATCAAACTATTGGCCTTAATGACAGATATCAAAATGCCCGTAAAAATGGAGCAGATATTTTTATTTCCATTCATGCCGATGGTTTCAGACTTTCTTCAGTTAAAGGTGCATCAGTTTTTATATGGTCTGAAGAAGCCTCAAGTACTATCGCAAGAAATTTATCTGATAAAAAGAGAGAGCGAATTTTGGCAGAAATTAACAATTTAAAACCAACTGACTTCAATGAAGATATAGCAAGAGAGCGTTATCCAAGTGTTTATGCAGAAAAGATCAAGCAAAGCAAAATTCTTGGAACTAAAATATTAGATCAACTCAAAAGAGATCCTTTTACCAAAATTCATAAAAAAAATGTTGAGTATGCTGACTTCAGAGTTCTTAAGTCAATTGATATACCATCTGTTTTAGTTGAATCAGGGTTTATTACCAATCCTGAGGACGCTGCAAGATTAAAGGGAAAACCAGGAAGAAGAATGATTGCAAGATCTATCTTTCTGGGGCTACATAATTATTTTATAGAAAACCCTTTACCAGGCACTCTAATAAATGAGAATAAAGATTATCTTGAATATACAATTCAAAAAGGCGATGTTCTTTCAGAGATTGCTATTAGATTTGGCGTTACTGTCGAGTCAATTAACGAAAAAAATAAATTAAATAATAAACAAATATATCCTGGTCAAATATTAAGGATATATATCTAATTGATATCTATTGGGTCTATATCAAAAGACCATTTAACTTTCTTTGCCTCTGGCCAACTTTGAAATTCTTTTACCAGGAACTTTAAAACTTTGTTTAAGTAAGTCCTTTTAGGAGTCTGGACATATATGTTATGCCTATAATTACCTTTTGATTTCGCAATCATAGAAGGAATTGGTCCAATGACATATATATCATTTCTATTGGTAAGTTTATTAAGGGCTTTTTCTAAAAAAGCTAAATTACTCTTTTGTGTTGGCGAGGAGCATCTTATTAAGCACATTGCAGCATATGGAGGAAGATTATTTTTTTTATTTCTTTTAAGGCATTGAGATGCGAAATTCATATAATTTCCAGTCTTTATCTGGCCTAGATTTATATCATCAGGATATCTTGTTTGTATTATTACTTTGGCAAGTTTGTTATTTCTTCCTGCTCTTCCTGATACCTGAATTAGTAGCTGTGAAATTTTTTCTAGAGCATTTATTTCAGGGCTTACTAATCCATTATCTGCATTAAGAATAATGCTTAAAGATACTCTAGGAAAGTCATGTCCTTTTGCAAGCATTTGAGTACCAACAAGAATTGCTGATTCTGAAGAATTAATTTCGTTGATAATATCTTCCATCGCTCCAACCTTTTTTGTTGTATCGTGATCAACTCTTATGATTGGAACTTTTTTAAAATTTGTTCTTAAAACCTCTTCGACCTGCTCGGTTCCAGTACCATACATTTGAAAATTTGTAGATTGGCATGATGGACATGAGTCATTCACTTTATATGCTGATTCACATCTATGGCAAATAAGTCTTTTTCTTTCTTGGTGATACACAAGATTAGAATCACAAGATTTACAATCAGCAACCCATCCACATGATTCACATTGAAATATTGGTGCAAACCCTCTTCTATTAATGAAAATTAAGACTTGTTCTTTCTTATTTAAAGTTCTCTCAATAATGTTAAGAGTTTCGGATGCAATGCCACCAATTAAAGGTGTGTCATTAATGTCCATTGCAATAAGTTTTGGAGGATTTTTTCCATCTACTCTGGTTAACATATCAATTTTTTTATATTTCTTTTCTTCCACTAATCTTAATGTTTGCAAAGAAGGTGTTGCCGATCCAAGCACAATAGGAATATTTTCTTCTTGAGCTCGTTTTATGCCGATATCTCTTGCAGAGAATTTAAACCCTTCTGATTGTCTATAAGATTGATCGTGTTCCTCATCTATAACAATTAATCCTATATTTTTCATTGGCATTAATACCGCAGATCTTGTTCCAATTACTATCTTAATATTGCCAAATCTGGCCTTTAGCCAAACTTTTAGTCGCTGGGCTGGAGTTTGTTTAGAATGATAGAGCCCTATCTCACCATTAAATCTAGATGCAAATCTATTAAACAATTGGGGGGTTAAATTTATTTCAGGAACCAAAATAAGTGCAGATTTTCCAACCTTAATACAATTTTCTACCAGTCTTAAGTAAACCTCAGTTTTTCCTGAGCCAGTAACACCATATAACAGGGATGGCTGAAAACTATTTAATTTTAAAAGTTGTTTTAAAGCCTTTGATTGATCGGGTGTTAGATCAAATCTTTTTTCTTTTTCATTTATGGATATTTGATAAGAATCCTTAACCCAAAGAGGCTCTATTACTTTATTATTTACTTTTCTGAGTTGATTAGGAATAAAAGTATTAAAAACCTCGCCAATAGGGTGATGATAATACTCAGAAGACCATAAAATAGTATTAAAACTCGATTTATTGAAAACAGGATATGTGTCTATTGAAGAAATTATCTTTTTAATCTCTATTTTATTTTCTATGGCTGCTTTGGATTTTTTAATGACTAGTCCAATGACTTTTCTATTTCCAAAAGGGACAAGAACACGGCTGCCTTTCTCAATTTTTAAGTCAGAGCTATACGTAAAACATTGTCTTAGAGGTATTGAAATAGCTACATCATAGAAAAAAATATTCATTTTTTGATTGTAAAGAAATTGTTTTTTGTTATAGTTCTCATCCAAATTTTGATTTTATTATGAAAAAAGATATACATCCCGAATACAGAGAAGTTTTGTTCCATGACTCTAGTGCTGATAAGTATTGGATCATTCGTTCAACCTTAGAAACTACTGAAACAAAAAAATGGGAAGATGGAAATACATATCCCTATTTTCCTCTTGATATATCGTCTGCTTCTCATCCTTTTTATACTGGTACCCAAAAAATTATTGATACTGGTGGAAGAGTACAGAAATTTGAAGAAAGATTTGGTAAAAAGAAGTAAGCCAATCAATTTAGGCCTGAGCTACCAAAACCCTTCTCACCCCTTTCCGACTCTTTAAAATTTTCTACAATTTTAAATTTTGCCTGAACAACTGGCACAATTATCATTTGAGCAATCCTATCTCCTGGATTAATTTCAAAATCTTTATCAGATCTATTCCATGCAGGAACCATTAATTCGCCCTGATAATCTGAATCAATTAAACCAACTAAATTTCCCAATACAATACCTTTTTTTGATCCAAGCCCAGACCTTGGAACAACCAAAGCAGCTAAATTTGGATCTTCAAGATACATAGCAAAGCCAATAGGTACCATAAAGGTAGTGCCCGCTGCCAAAAGAACTTTTTCCTCAATGCATGCTCTTAAATCAATTCCTGCAGACCCTTTAGTCTCATATTTTGGAATTGGGATTGATTCTCCCATTAAAGGGTTAATAATTTTAATTTCTATGTCTTTCAAGATTTCAACTCCTTAGGCCTAAGAAATAATTTTAACTCACATTTATTTAATAATAAGTCTTTCCATTCTTTTTGTAGAATAATTTGAGCAAGAGTAGACGTGGGGTACTTAATGATACTTAATCCTGTTAACTTCTCTAATAAAATATGCATAGTTGGATTATGCCCAACAATAAGTACTGAATTTGCAGATTGATTAACATTAAATAATAAATCTATTATTGATTCATGATTACCATAATAAATATCATCTAGGTATTTTGTATTTTTGATATCAAAATTAAATCCATCTGCACATAAATCAAATGTTTCTTTAGTTCTTTTTGCGCTACTACAAAGAACTTCATCTATCTTAAAGTTATTTTTTTTTACATAATCAGAGATTAAAGAGATATCTTTAATTCCTCTGCTAGCAAGCCCCCGATCAAAATCTTGTTGACCCATGGTGCTCCAATCTGATTTTGCATGCCTTAATAGAAAAATTTGTTTCATAATAGTATTGCTATGTTACTCAGTGTTCTATAAAATCGCGGTTCTATGAGTAAAATATGTCAAGTAACAGGTAAGATACCACAGACTGGGAACAATGTTTCTCATGCTAAAAATAGAACAAAAAGGAAATTCTTCCCCAATCTACATACGCATAAATTCTGGGTAGAATCTGAAAATAGGTTTGTGAACCTTAAAGTTTCTGCAAAAGGCATGAGGATAATCGATAAAAAAGGTATTAGCGTTGTCCTTAAAGAGCTCAGAGCTAAAGGCCAAAAGATATAATTAAATTTTATTTAGACCAGAAGCATGCCTTGTAAAAAATGCTTTAATAAACCTTGTTTTGTTCACCGTCTTAAGACCCCAATTTCTTAGTAATCTAATATAAGAATTATTATCATTAAAGAAATAAACAAAGAAATCCATAGACTTTAACATCAATAAATTCATACCCTTTCTTCTAATTTCATATTTTTTTAAAACAGATGCCTCATTTATAGCTATCCCCTTGTTAAAAGCATCTACTATCTCTTCACAAAATATATCAGCATCAGCAAAACCTAAATTAATGCCCTGACCTGCTAGAGGGTGGATAGAATGCGCAGCATCTCCGATCAAGACTATTGAATTATTTATATAATTTTCAAAATGATGATTGGATAATTGAAAATTGAGCAATTGAGAATCTATTTTCAGTTTTATTCCAAGCTTTGATTCAAAGAAAGATAAATTAGATGATACGAAATCATTTATTGATAAGCCTTCTAAGTTTTTATTATTTACCGACCAAACAATAGTACATCTATTGTCTATTAATTCTCTATCTGGCATAGGCATAACTGCAAAAATTCCTTTCTCTGAAAATACTTGGTGAGCAATTTTTCTGTCAAAGTTTTTATCTGCTTTGCAAATAAATGTTATTGCTGTCTGATTGTATTCTGAAGACTTATTCGATAAACCAGAGATCTTGGCAACATTAGAGTTCCTGCCATCACAGCCTGCGATTATTTGTGCTTCAATGCTACTTCCATTAGATAGTAAGACTTCATTTGTAACATTTTGATTGAGGTTTTGGATAGACTCGATTTGATTGTTAAAAATCGTTCTTTCATGACAAGCTTTTGCAAGTTTATTTTTTAACTCATTAAACATGACGACATGGGATAAGAAATTTTCACCTATATCATCTGATAAAAACTTTATTCTCCCAGTCCCCTCCCCATCAAGAGCATTGATTTGATCTATAGTTGCGGTATCAACATCTATTTTTTCTTTTTGCAATAGAGACAAAGAATGATTATTGAGTGTAAGGGTTCTAATGCCTGGAGAATAATCTTGGGTTTCCGAAGATTTTTCAATGATTAATGATTCAATATTATGTCGCTTTAATCTTAATGAAATATAGTTGCCAATTATTCCACCACCAGAAATAATAATTGGAATATTCATGTTTTAAGCCATCAATGATTCAATTTCTTTAGGGCATGATGGAACTTTTTCAGTCAAATTTATATTTCCATCATTAGTGACTAATATGTCATCTTCAATTCTTACGCCAATGCCCTTCCATTTATCATCAACGTTCATTGAGCTACTTATATATATTCCAGGCTCAATGGTCGTAATCATACCGGGCTTAAACTGCATAAACTCTCCATCCTCCATATAATCTCCAACATCATGAACATCTAAACCTAGCCAATGCCCTATTTTGTGCATATAAAAATCTTTAAATGCACCTTCTTTATGCAGTTCTTCAGGATTGCCATCTAAAATACCTAGTTCAACCAAGCCTTTTGTAATAACTTTCTCAGAAATAAGTTGAGGTTCCATAATATTATTGCCTGTTTTCACTGCATCAATTGCAGCCTTATTTGCCTCAAGAACAATGTTATATATAGCCAATTGTTCCTCAGAGAACTTCCCCCCAACAGGGAAAGTCCTAGTAATATCAGATGCGTACATCTTGTACTCACAACCAGCATCAACCAATATCAAATCAGATTCCTTTAGATCTTGATTATTCTCAATGTAATGAAGAACACATGCATTTTCACCACCAGCAACGATAGGAGTATAAGCAGGAAACCTGCCACCTCTTTTTCCAAATTCATATAAAAATTTTGATTCAATTAATTGTTCATTTTCACCGGGCTTAATATTCTTCATGACTTCTACAAAGGATTCAGCAGAAATATCACAAGCTTTTTTCATAATCTCTATTTCATGATCATCTTTTATGAGTCTCATATTTCCAATCATTGAAGATCCATCCATGATATCGATAGATTGAGAATGTCTATCTTTTGAACTAGCAGCACAAGTCCAATCTATAACATTCTGATCAAAGCCACTTTTTTTACCAATAGGATAAAAAACCTTTTTAATTCTATGTAGCAGTTCGGGCATTAATTCGTCAATCTTAGTATTGTCAAAAGCCCGATCAAATCCGTAGTCATCAACTGCCCCAATAGGTCCAGCTCTGTAGCCATCCCAAATTTCTCTTAACTTGTCTTTAGGAGGTACAAAAATTATAGAAGAAATTTTACCTTCTTGATGCACCATGACCATAAGCGATGAAGGCTCACAAAATCCAGAAAAATAGTAAAAACTACTCTCCTGTCTTAAAGCATATGATGAGTCTGAGTTCCTATACTGAAGGTCTGCCCCAGGAATTATCAATGCACAGTCTTTTGGAAGAATAGTATTTAAAGACTCTCTTCGTGATTTATAAATTTTATTATCCATAGTTTATTTTACTCTTTTATTAAACAAACTTTCCAATTGATGAATGTGCAATTAAACTTATGTTATGTCAGATGAAAATAATTTTTCGATAGAAGATCTTGAAAAAAAAATTGATCTTCTTATAAAACGTTTTGATGAACAAAAAGGAATTATAGATTCGTATGTTCATAGAGAAAGAGACTGGAAGAAAAATAAAATTTTACTTAGCAAAGAAATTGCTGCTTTAGAAAAGAAACTGAATAAAAAAGGTAGTCATGAGTGAAATAGAAACACTATCTCTTAGAATTTTTGGAAGAGATTTAACTCTAGCGTGCCCCCCAGAGGAAAAAGATCAATTAATTAAAGCCGCTCAACTATTAAATTCTGAACTCGATGCTATAAATGATAAAAATAACGCATTAATAATAGCCGGTCTTACTCTTGCTAATAAGCTTATATCTGATCCAGATGAAAAGACTAATGATACTCAAGCAGATCTATCATCAATCATAAAAAAAATTGATTTAGCTTTAGAAAAATAATCTTTTATTAAATGCACATATATCCTATACTTTCTTTACATTCTGGTTCATTCGCTAATGTGTTATTAAATTTGAACCGATACTATTAAATAGGTGATATTCCACTATCATTGTTGTGCAATACCTATATAGGGAAGCCTGATTTGATAAGAAATTCACCACCTGACCTTTCGGTTCAGGTAAAACACATGGCGGTGATTTGGTTTGTTAGCCTCGGCGCAATTTATGGTGAAAGATAAAATTCGAAAATCACTTCTTGAGCAGGGGCTCACTCTTTCTTCTCAGTCTATAGATAAACTAAATACTCAAGTTCAAAAAAATATAATCGAAGCTCTGGATCTCTCAAAAATGAATAACGTATTACTTTATTTTCCTTTTAAGCAAGAGATAAAAACAAATTTACTTCATCAAGAGCTTGCTAAATACTCACATAATATTTATATGCCAAAAATTTTTCCAGAAAAAATAATGAAATTCAATTTGTATACTAGAGAAGATTCTTTAAGTAAAAATAAATATGGCATCACTGAAGTAAATAATGAAGAGTATTTAGAACCCCATTTGTTTGATGCTATGTTTATTCCTTTTGTTGGTGTAGATGTTAACGGTTTTAGAATTGGTTATGGTGGAGGCTATTTTGATAGAGCTCTTGCTAGTCTTATAGGTAGCAATCACAGAAAGCCATTAATTATTGGTCTTGGTTATGACTATCAAATATTGTCTAAAAATCTAGGTGAGCCACATGATTTGCGATATCACAATGTTGTAACAGAGTCTCGTATACTTTCATATAACTGATATATAAAATATATACATTATGAAAAGGTTCTTTTTAACCACCCTTCTATTTTCGACGATTCTAATAAAAGCTGAGTCTATAGTTATAGATGGAATCCTAGATGAGCCTGAGTGGACAAATGCCTTTTCTATTAGTGAGTTTTATCAAACTTCTCCATTTAATCTACAAAAATCACAGGATGAAACGCTGGTATACATATTTTCAAATGAAGACGGTATTTATGTTGGTTTTATTAACAAACAAAGTAATTCATCTATGTTGTCTAAAAAGACCTTAAGAGATGAAATGACATCATTAAGCGACAAAAACTCCATTAATATTGATTTTGATGGCGACGGGAATAAGGCTTATATTTTAGCTGTAAATCTTGGAGATTCTTTGTTTGATGCCATCAAGATTAAAACAGGCGATTTCAAAACAGATTGGGATGGAGATTGGATAGCCAAAACTAAAAAACATGATGGATATTGGGTCTCTGAATTTTATTTACCATGGAATCTTGTTCTGATGAATCAACCTAAAGGGGATAAAAGAACAATAAAATATTCCGTCTTGCGTTATAAAGCTAAAGAACAGATTTGGGTAAGCAGCTCAGGATCAATGGCTAGTAGACCAGACTATTTTGAGAAACTAGATTCCTTAGAAATTGCCAACTATACAAAATCAAAATTAAACTTTTTTCCATATGTATCTTCCAACCATAATTCGGTTACAAGATTTGAAGATAACAAAATAGGAGCAGAGGTTTTCTATAACTCAGGAACAGGTAAGCAAATTAATGCAACATTTAATCCAGACTTTGGTCAGGCTGAGAGCGACGATGTTGTGATAAATTTTTCAGCTCAAGAAACTTTCTATTCTGAGAAAAGAGCCTTTTTCAATGAAAATCAATCCCTGTTTAATATTAATAACTATGATCGTTATTCGGTTATGAATACTAGAAGAATTGGGTCAGCCCCAGGCTATAGGTGTTCGGAAGAGGAGAATATTGATGAATGTGAAAATTCAAAGAAAAATTATTCAGACATAGATTATGCTTTGAGGTATTCACAAAAAACAGGAAAAACAGAATTAGGATTCTTTACTGCAAGAGAAACAGATGAGTCCTTTTCAGCAGGAAGAAGCTTTTATGCCCTTAGAACAAGAACCGACCTTGGCAACAAAACAATTGGATACATGCTTACTCATGTTGATGATAGCTTTAATAATAAGACAGCAAGCGTTAATGTAATTGACTATGTAAATGTGAAATCAGATCAATTAACTTACTTTACAGATCTGCTTTATTCTGAAAAAGACGATGATTCTAGATTTGGTTATAGGTCTCAATTTAACTATCAACCGTCAAATTTTTCTTATCTATCGGGGAGCATCCTGTATTTTGATGAAAATTTTCAGTTAAATGACTTCGGCTATCTCAGAAGGGCTGATTGGATTCATATTGGTCTTGGTGGGGGGTTTAAGCAAATAGACTTTTCAAAAGATTCACCTGTAAATCAAATTGATATAAATTTTGATTTTAATTATGATTCCGATACCAATGGGAATTCAAACCCTATTAGAATTGATCAAAAAAATGAAATTACTTTTAAAGATACATCAAAGCTTAAGTTTGATTTTGGCATTAAAACCTCAGGAAAAAATACAACAATAACTCGAAAGAATCCTGATTTTCCATTTGTAAAAATCAAAAATAAAAAAAATATAACTTTAGACTTTGAGGCAGTCAATTATAAATTTTGGACCTATGACTGGAGAATGAGTTTTGAAAAAGGGGAGAAATATAACTCATGGAACTCTGATGGCTATAAAAGAGAATTTTATAAGATAGCAGGCTCATATTTCCCAAATGATAATCTTAAAATAAACCTGCAATACAGAATTCGAAAAGAGAATGAGTGGTTAATATGGACCGAAGATAATAAATTTGGATTGTATGACTCTGAGCAAGATACTGTTTCGATAGGCTTAAATTGGTTTAGTGGAAATAAGCATGAAATTAGATTAAAAAGTCAATTTGTTGCACTTCAGGCAGATAATCCACAGAGCTTAATTTCTGATAATGGCGGCTACTTATACGAATCAGATGATCTGGTTAAACCATTCACCCAGGGTGTTGTTTCGTTTCAGGTTAGGTATAAGTACGAAATTGCCCCTCTATCTTATCTTTATCTAGTTTATTCAAAGGGTGGGACTAACTATGATGAAGATGAAAAATTTTCTAAATCTGAGATTTTCAATCAACCATGGAACAACCCTTCTGATGAAGTATATTCAATCAAGTTTAGATTAAAGTACTAGTTATTTTAAAAAGTCTTTATAGGCTTTATTAGAAGTCTCTTCAATAAATACAGTATCTGTCTTATTAAGATGTTTTATAAGATGCATCTTATTTGAATTGGTGTCTTCTATTCCAATTAATATTTTCCCAAATGCTGATCCAAGATTTCTATAATGAAATAATGATATGTTCCAGTTACTGCCAAATTTTTCTAAGAATGTTAAAAGAGCTCCAGGCTTTTCAGGAAATTCGCCTCTAAAAATTCTTTCATTTTTATGACCTTTTTGATTAATTCTTCCTCCCACCATATGTCGCAGATGGTCATTAGAAATCTCATTTCTTGTAAGGTCTTTAAAGACATAGCCAGATTTTTTTAATTTATTTTTTATCACTTGATACGATTTGTCTGTCTTTGTTCTGACCCCAACAAGAACATATGCGTCATTTAAATCTGATTTTCTATAATTGAACTCAGTTATTAACGATGCTCCAAATATTCTGGAGAGATTTAAAAAACTTCCTGGTTGTTCCGGTATTTTTATACTAAGTATTTTTTCTCTATTTTCACCTAGCTCAGATCTTTCAACAATAAAGTTCAATCTTTGGAAGTTAACATTGGCGCCACTACTAATAGCTAATAAGTTTTTACCCTTAATTTTCTTTGAGTAAACTTTTAGTCCAGCTAAGGCAAGTGCTCCAGCGGGCTCTGATAGCACTCTAGTATCTTCAAATATATCTTTTACAGCAGCGCAAACCTCATCTACTGTGACTGTTATAACCTCATCGACACATTCTTTTAAAACATCAAAATTATTTTTACCAACTTGAGATACTGCTACACCATCTGCAAATAAACCAACTTCTTTGAGTGTAATCCTTTTATTAGCTTTTATTGCTTCTGTAAAACAAGCTGAGTCCTCTACTTCCACTCCAATTATCTTAATTTTTTTGTTGTGTTGAGCAATCCATGAAGAGACGCCAGCCAGAATTCCTCCGCCTCCAACTGGAACAAATACAGCATCATAATGATTATCATCCTCAAGAATTTCTTTACCAATTGTTCCTTGACCAGCAATTGTATAAGGGTCGTCAAAGGGATGAACAAAGGTTAATTTCTTTTTCTTTGAAAAAGATTTTGCCTTATGTAAAGCTGTATTTACATCATCACCATGCAGTATTATTTTTGCGCCAAACCTTTTTACATCTTTAATTTTTATCTCAGGTGTTGTTATCGGCATTACAATAGTGCACTTTATTTTTAATTTTTTACAAGCACTTGCAACACCTTGTGCATGATTTCCCGCCGAGGCAGCTATAACACCCCTCTTCTTTTCAGAATCAGATAAATTGATTATTTTGTTATAAGCTCCTCTATTTTTAAAAGAAAAAATTGGTTGTAAATCTTCTCTTTTTAAAAAGATCTTATTTTTTTCTTTTAAAGATAAATTAGGTGCATATGTTATGGGCGAGTTTATTGCTACATCATATACAGATGCATCTTCAATTAGCTTTAGATATCTTTTAGAGTTCTTAAAAGAACCTGTTTTCTTTATTTTTAATCTCAAGATAATTTTCTATTGTTATTTTTCTTGTATTATACAGATATGAGTAGCTCAAAGATAAATGTTGCTAAACAAGCAATAGATTATATTAAAGACAAACTTCACCCTGATATGATTTTGGGTATTGGAACTGGTTCTACTGTAAATTTTTTTATAGAAGAACTTGGTGCATATAAAAATTTATTTGCTGGAGCGGTATCAAGCTCAGAAGCATCTTCGAACTTATTAAATGAAAAAGGTATTGAGGTTTTTAATCTAAATGATGTTATAGACATTGCCTATTACATAGATGGTGCAGATGAAGTTTCTCCGAATTATGAGCTAATAAAAGGAGGTGGTGGCGCTCATACGAGAGAGAAAATCGTTGCGTCTGCTTCCAATGAGTTTGTATGTATTGTTGATGAAACAAAACTAGTGTCACAGCTTGGAGCTTTCCCATTGCCCGTAGAGGTTCTTCCAGAAAGTAGAAGTTTAGTTGCAAGAAAAATTGTATCTATGGGCGGAACACCTATTTACAGAGCTGGCTTTGTTACCGATCAAGGCAATGATATATTGGATATCAAAGATTTTGATATATCAAATCCAGAAGCAATAGAGGCTTTACTAAATAATATACCAGGAGTAGTAGACAACGGGATCTTTGCTTTCAACAAACCAAAGAAAGTTTTAGTATCTAGTTAATATTAAAGAATTTTCTCAATTGCAGATATTAATTCTACTGAGTCTGGCCTCACACCAGATTTAAATGTTGATACAACCTTTCCGTCTTTTGAAATTAAGTACTTATTAAAATTCCATTTTGGCTCAACACCAGATTCTTCTTTTAATTTTTTATAAAAAGGATGGGCTTTTTTTCCTCTTACTTTTACGGTTGCAAACATAGGAAAATCAACTCCATATTCAGTTGAACAGAACTCAGCCACAGCACTTTCTTTTGAATATTCTTGAAAAAAATCTCTTGAAGGAACACCCAAAACAACAAAACCATCATCTTTATACTTTTCATACAAATTTTGAAGCCCAGAGTATTGATAGGTATATCCACATCGACTCGCGACGTTAACTACTAGTAATGTTTTACCTTCATAAGTGCACAAATTTTGTGTATCAGAAGAGTCTAATATTCGCATATCAGAATTCAAAAGATCTGGACAAGCATAAATGTTATGAACTAAAAAAAGACCAAATAAAGTTAGTAAAAATTTTTTCATTAAGAAAATTATATATATTTACTGATTATTAAGCTATTGGCCCAATTGCAAGAACAGAAATCACAAAAACGCTAACTAAAATTGCAGTTTCAAATATTTCTTTATATTTACTCATATATTTACTTCTTAAATTAAAAATGGAGGGACTGAGCCCTCCATATGATTCCAGAGTGTCAGCAAATCTAATAGGGGGAGAGGAGTGCTGACAAGTACTATTATATATACTTATATTATATTATCAATAGTTTTTATAAAATAAATTTAATTTATTATAAATAATCACTAAATGTACGATTTTATAAGGATAAATATGCTTATTTTTTATGTATAATGCATGTCTAATTTGTTTACGGAGTATAAATTGAAAGGAACAGTCCACTATGAAATTGTTGATGGCGTTGCGCTTTTAACTGTAGATAACCCGCCTGTGAATCCTCTAAGTGAGGGTGTTAGGAATGGTCTTTTTGAAGGTATTGCTAAGGCAGAGGCTGATAAAGATGTTGTTGGTGTAGTTGTTACAGGAAAAGGAAGAGCATTTATAGCCGGAGCAGATATTTCAGAATTTGGCGGCAATATGAGCGGTCACAGCTTAAATGATGTCTTTAAAAGCATGGAATATTGCTCAAAACCATTAGTTGCAGCTATTAATGGTATAACTTTAGGTGGAGGACTAGAAACAGCTTTATGTTGTAATTACAGAATAGCCTCTAAACAGGCTTTTGTTGGACTTCCAGAGGTTAATTTAGGCCTTTTACCTGGCGGTGGTGGTACACAAAGGCTTCCTAGACTTGCTGGTCCCTCTGAAGCATTAAAAATGATGCTTACTGGAGCACATGTACCAGCTAAAAAGGCTTTAGATATGGGTATTGTCGACTTACTATCTGATAATGTTGTAGAAGATTCTATTCAATTTGCTAAAGAAAAGGCAATAGAAGGCTCTAATCACCCTAAAGTTCGCGACCTTAATGAAAAAATGATCGAAGCTAGAGGATCAGAAAATGTTTTAGTTGAGGCGCAAGCTTTGGCAGCTAAGGCAAGAAAGGGTCAGTTTGCACCAGGTCAAATCATTAAATGTGTAGAAGCTGCTATAAATCTTGATGATTTTGATGAAGGCTTAAAAAAAGAAGGAGAATTGTTTGTTGAGTGCCTAATGCATCCGCAAAGAGAAGCAATGATTCATATATTCTTTGGAGAGCGAGCTGCATCAAAAATTTCAGATGTTCCTGCCGACACCCCTTCAATGGATATTAAAAAGGCTGGAATCATTGGATCAGGAACTATGGGTGGAGGTATTGCTATGTGTTTTGCTAATGCAGGAATACCAGTCCATATAATTGATCAAGACGAAGAAAATTTGAAAAGAGGTCTTTCTGTAATAGAAAAAAATTATGACTTTATGGTTGGTAAAGGTCGAATGACGCAAGATCAAAAAGATATGGTTTTTGGACTCATATCTTCAAGTCTTGAATATAAAGATCTACGTGATGTCGATATTGCAATCGAGGCTGTATATGAAAATCTAGATTTAAAATTAGAAATTTTTAAAAGTCTTGATGAGCATACTAATGAAAACGCGATACTTGCAAGTAACACCTCTGGATTAGATGTAGATGCAATAGCATCAGTAACAAAAAGGCCTGATAAGGTAGTAGGTACTCACTTCTTTAGTCCAGCAAATATCATGAGATTGTTAGAAGTAGTTCGTGGAGAACAGACATCTCATGAAACATTAGCTAGTGTGATGACAGTTAGCAAGAAGATAAAAAAAGCTGCGGTTGTATCTCTTAATGCACCTGGCTTTATTGGCAATAGGATGCTTTTTAACTATACAGCACAGGCTAATATGCTTCTTCTTGAGGGCGCCCTTCCCCATCAAATTGATCAAGCAATAGAATCATTTGGATTAAATATGGGTCCATTTAGAATGATGGATTTAGTTGGTCTTGATCTTGGCTGGAGAGCAAGAAAGCTTAGCGGTGTTGAATCGCCACTTCATGCAAAGATTGGGGATTATTTATGTGATAACGATAGATTTGGTCAAAAAAATGGCAAAGGTTATTACAACTATAGCGAAGGCTCAAGAGCTCCCAACCCAGCTCCAGAAAACGAAGAAGTCTATGAAAAGATTTCTGCAGAGAATGGTTTTACAAGAAGAGAAATTTCAGATGAAGAAATTACTGACAGGTGTATCTTAGCTCTTATTAATGAGGGGGCTGATATATTATCAGAGGGTGTAGCACAGAGAGCAGCTGATATAGATGTTGTTTATATTAATGGTTATGGTTTTCCAATATGGAGAGGTGGACCAATGCATCATGCAAATGCTATGGGTTTAGACGTTGTTGTAGATAAATTAAAGAAATATCATGAAATTACTGGAAATGACGCATATAAACCTAGTGAATTACTTATAAAGCTTGCACAAAGTGGAGAAAAGCTAAATATTGCGCCTTCGGGTGATGATAGAAAAGAAAAACTTAATTTTGCTATGTCCTCAGTTGCAGGAAATTTTTAATAGGTATGTTTAATTTAGGATATTAGGCTCTAATTAGAACTTTTGTCCCAATATTTACTAAATTAAATAATTCAATTACGTCATAATTGAACATTCTAATGCAGCCATGTGATGCTTTTGTGCCTATTAGTCCTTCCTCATGAGTTCCGTGGATGTATATATATCTTCGAAAAGAGTCTACATTTCCACCTTTGTTGAAACCATCCTCTTCGCCATCTAGCCACATTATTCTGGATGTAACATAGTCATTATCGGTATCTTCAAACTGATCAATTATAGTTGCAGATCTCTTAGTATTTATTCTTGAAGTAAATATAGTGTTTATCTCTGCCTCTTCACCAATCATTTCTTTAATAGAATGTTCTCCAAGTGGTGTTTTGAATGAGTTTTCAATACTGCCCTCTCCATATTTAGATGTGGAAATTGGATATGATGCTTTGATTAGACTATTTTCTATCAAATATAGTCTTTGTTCAGATATATCAACTTCAATATAGGCATTTTCAGCATATGTAATTACTGAGAAAAGCAATAATATTAATATTTTTTTCTTTTTGAACATAAATCAATTATAAGCGATGTTAAAACCACTATTAAAGCCAAAATAAACGGAATATGGTGTCCAAAAATATTATATAGGCTTCTTTCATAAGTAAAATTAATACCAGAATTAATTACACCAGAGATATTTTTATCAATCTTATCAACAATTGTCCCATTATTAGTTATTATTGCTGAAATACCATCATTGGTAGCTCTTACAATCCATTTATTATTTTCAATAGCTCTAATTCTTGTTATTGCTAGGTGCTGATATGGGCCCATTGATTTCCCAAACCAAGTGTCATTACTAACATTAATTATAAAATTAGAACTAATGTTGCTTTTTCTAACAGTATTTCCAAACGCAACATCAAAACATATTAGAGGTGAGAAGCTTACCCCATCTATACTGCTAATTTGAATATTATCCTGAATACTGCTGCCATGAGCTACATTTGACATCGGCATATCAAAAAAATCTATTAGGCCCCTTAGTGAGCTTGTAAAGGGTATATATTCACCAAATGGTACTAGATGTCTTTTATTATAGATTTGGTTAGTATTAACGTTGATTAATGAGTTAAAGAGAGTTTTATCGTTAATATTCCAAACACCCATAATAATTTCTTTATCTTTTTTATTAATTTTTTTAATGAACTGTCTAAAATTATTTGAATTTAACGAATATGGAAGCTCTGCTTCAGGCAGCACAATCATTTGTGATTCTAAAGATGTATCTTTTATCAGATCAAGAATATTATTTTCAATATATGATTTATAACCAAGATTATATTTTTGAAAGGGATCGGAGGAGGGTTGAATTATTGAAACGTTAAGATCGAATTCAGTTATTTCGTTTTTATCAATTATTGGAATAAATAATACTAAAGATCCAAAGAATATTTTATATCTATGCTCCCAAAAAATTGCTATTGAAGTAGCTATGAGATAGACAATGAAAGAGCCTCCTGTAACTCCAACAAGAGAATAAATTGAATGAAGTGGTGTATCAAGAAAAACAGTTCCTGGAATTAACCACGGAACCCCATTTAATAAATGATATCTTGATAATTCAAATAAAATCAGAAGACTAGAAATAGAAAAAATTTTAAAATATTTAGACCCAGTCTTACCTCTAAATAATCTGTATTTTAATGCTATTAAAGGTAATCCAAAACACAGTGTAAGGAATAAAGTTAATAGAATAAAAATAACAAGAGATATTAATATACTTGTTTCTCCATAATAGTAAACACTTACTATTAACCATGACATTCCAAAACCCCAATGACCAATTACCCAAGATATTAATTTCTTAAATGTATGTGTATTTTCAAATAATATAGATCTTATTAAGTATGCATATGATATTAATATCAGCGGCTTGATGGAGAAGGGTGCAAATGCAAATATTCCAATAAGCCCAAACACGAATCCAGTGAAATATTTCTTAAGGGCCATTAAGATTTTGTTATCTGAACTTTATCTATTTTTCTGTCATCAGCATGGGTAACTTTGATGGAAAGATTTTCAATTTTTACAACGTCACCTTTTTTAGGGAG
>CACEDQ010000011.1 GCA_902558375.1 uncultured SAR86 cluster bacterium | reverse complement strand
CATAGTATCTGCATGAAATCTATCTAACAAAATCTTATGTCTAGATAAAATTGGTATATCGAATTTTAGATTCTGGCCAACAGCTTTTTCCTTATTTCGTTCTATGGCCTTGCCAATTATTTCAACTACTAAGTCTAAGCTTGGTTGATCAGAGCAGCCTTCATAGGTATGGCCTATGGGTATATAACATCCAGTTCCCTCTTTAATTGATAATGATATGCCAACAAGATTTGCGGTAATTGTATCCAGTGAATCTGTTTCGGTATCTATTGCATAAACTTTACATTCATCAAGCTTTTTGGCCCAGGCTTGTAGCTGGTCTTCGCTAAGAACGGTTTCATAGTTTTTGTTTTTCTCTTTGAGAGCTTCTTTAACATCAGGTTGTTCAGGGGTGTTATTGATTGATTTTGTTGAGGTATTTTTTGGCAATGCTTTAAACTCTAGTTCAGTAAAAAGCTCATCTAATCTTTCTTGATCGGGGTTGAGCTGGAGCAAGCTATCAAAGTCCACGCCAAGTTCAACATCATATTTCAATGATACAAGTTCAACATTTCTCTCTAAATCTGCAAGAGAGTTACGGAGATTTTCTCCAACAACACCCTTAATTGATTCAGCATTATCTTTTATACCATCTAAATTCTTATATTCATTCAGCCATTTAGCTGCTGTTTTTTGGCCAACTTTTGGAACCCCAGGAATATTATCAGAACTGTCTCCAACAAGAGCAAGCATGTCTCTAATTTGATTTGGCTGAACACCAAATTTCTCAAATACCTTATCTTCAGTAAAAATTTGATGCTTCATTGTATTCATGATTGTTATATTTGGATCTTCAACTAATTGCATCAAATCTTTATCCAAAGAGGAAACGACTGCTTTAAAGTTTTTTTGTTTTGCCTTGTTTACTAGAGTTGCAATTACGTCGTCTGCCTCAACTCCTGAGATCTCAATAAGAGGGAAACCAATTGCCTTACAAATTTCCTTAAGGGGCTCTAGCTGCTCCCTGAGGTCGTCAGGCATGGGCGGTCTATTGGCTTTGTATTCTTTATAAATTTCACTTCTAAAAGTTTTTCCCTTAGCATCAAAAACTACAATTATTGGGGATCCTTCGCTATCTTTTTTTAAAGTCATCAGCATATTGGTGACTCCCTTGATTGCTCCAGTAGGTTGACCTTTTGATGTGCTTAGCGGAGGCATTGCGTGATATGCACGATATAAATATGAAGAACCATCAATTATAAAAACTCTATCTTTCATATTAATTAAATTTCCTGCCTAAGGTGTATTCTGTAAAAGTATTTCTTATACTATTGTAAAACGAGTCTATTTTTTATGTTTAAACGTCTTAAAAATTTTACCATTTCAGTGTATCAAAACTATTTCGAAATAGCCTCATGTTTAGGTGCAACTACAATAATTTTATTAGCTATCTTGATGGACAATATCTTAGGCCTTCAAGCCTGTCCAATGTGCATAATGACAAGATATCTTTTTGGCATTATTGCGTTAATATCATTTTTTGGATTTATAGCAAAGAAATTATTTCTAATCGATAAATTTCTTATAGTGTTGGCATCTACGGCTGGACTAGCTGTAACAGGAAAACAGATATATCTTCAAAATTTAAGCCAAGAAGAAATTAGTAATTTACCAATGGGATGCGGTATGCCATTAGAGACACAAATAGAATATTTCGGTTTTTTTGGAGGAATTGCAAATGCATATAAGGGAGGCCCAACTTGTGCTGAAGTTAACTGGAGTTTCATTTTTAACTTTGCTGAATGGGGCTTTATATTCTTTCTAGTTTTCTTGATATCATCTATTTTAAAAATATTCAGAGTATAAATTCCGATATTTTGTAACAAAACTACAAGTAAAATTACCCCGAAAGCCTATGTATTATGGGTTTACAATATAATTTGACTATCATTTAAACGTAATATTTAATTCACTACAAATATGTAAATAATTTACTGTTATATGTTTTAATAAGGTTAAGTATGAATAAAGCAAATACAGCACAAGCTTTTTATCTCAACAATGAAGAGCTTATTGAAGAAGCTGTAAAAAATAATGAAGGAGTTATTGCGAGCAATGGGGCTTTTTCTACCTCTACTGGGCCCAGGACTGGCAGAAGTCCTAATGATAGATTCATTGTAGATGAACCAACAACATCAGGGCTTATAGACTGGGGCGACATAAATAAGCCTTTTAATTCTCAAAAATTTGATTTGCTTTGGGATAAAGTTGAAACCTATCTTACTAATAAAAATAGGTACACATCGCAACTCCATGTTGGTTCTCATGAGGATCATTATTTACCCATCAAAGTTACAACAGAGACTGCTTGGCATGGTTTATTTGCAAGGTTAATATTTGTTGTTCCTCAAGAATACAATCCATCAAAGAAAGAAGAATGGGAGATTTTAAGTGCATCTAATTATGAGTGCATTCCTGAAGAGGATGGAACCAATTCAGAAGGCTGTGTGATAATAAACTTTGAAAAAAGAAAAGTTCTGCTTGCTGGAATGAAGTACGCAGGCGAACTTAAAAAATCTATGTTTTCTGCTCAAAATTTTTTACTGCCTGAAAAAGATGTACTACCTATGCACTGCTCAGCTAATGTTAATTCTGAAGGTAAGGTAGCCTTATTTTTTGGTTTGTCAGGAACTGGTAAAACAACTTTATCAGCAGACCCAACCTGTTCATTAATTGGTGATGATGAACATGGCTGGGGTCAAGATTCTGTTTTCAATTTCGAGGGCGGGTGTTATGCCAAAACTATAAACCTTTCTGAGAAAAATGAACCTGTAATCTTTAAAGCAATTAAGCACGGTAGTGTTATAGAAAATGTTTTTTTGAATGAAGCCAATGAACCCGATTATTACAATACTTCACTATCTGAAAATGGGAGATGTTGTTATCCCAGATCTCACATTGAGGATGCTGTAGAAGAGAATGCTGCAGGTGAACCTGAAACAGTAATATTTTTAACATGTGATTTAACCGGGCTCATACCCCCCGTTTCCATTCTCTCTAAGGAGGCAGCTGCCTATCATTTTCTCAGCGGTTATACGGCAAAAGTTGGTTCAACAGAAATAGGTTCAGACTCCTCTATCGAGTCTACTTTCTCAACATGTTTTGGTGCACCTTTTTTTCCAAGACCTGCAGGCGTATATGCTGATTTATTAATGAAGAGGGTCGAAGCCTATAATTCTAAAGTTTTTCTAGTTAATACTGGATGGACTGGAGGACCATATGGAACTGGTTCAAGGTTTGACATACCAACTACAAGAAGGATAGTTAATGCCATTCAAAATGGTGAACTTAATGATGTTAAAACTCAACATATTCCTGGGCTAAATTTAGAAATACCAATAAATATTGATGGAATTGACAACAGGCTACTGAATCCAATTGAGACATGGACAGATAGTGAAAGCTATCAGTCATATTTAAAAAAATTGGTTGAAAAATTCCAAAATAACTTTAAAAAATTTGATGTTGGACATGATATTATCTCAGCAGGACCAAAATTTTAGAGAAAGCTGTGGACTTCCACAATCTATTAGAAAACCTTAAAAAACAATCTTTTTTCTCAGACCTGACGATAGAAAGAGGTATAGAGAAGGAATCACTTAGAGTCACAAGAAGCGGATTTATCTCTAATGAAGAACATCCAAAAGCTCTTGGGTCATCTTATACAAACCCATCGATAACCACCGACTTTGCAGAATCTTTAATTGAGATTGTTACACCCACTTATAAAAGCATTGATGAACTATATGAAAAACTAAAAATTATTCATATCTTTATAAACCAAAACTTAACAAATGAAGAAATGCTCTGGCCCTTCTCTATGCCACCAAAAATAGAAGATGAATCAAAGATAGTAATAGCAACATATGGTAAATCTAATATGGGCAAATTAAAGCATGTGTATAGAAAAGGTTTGGCCATAAGATATGGAAAAACGATGCAATGTGTATCCGGCATACATTATAATTTTTCTATATCTAAAGCATCATTTAAACGCTTAGGGTATGCATCTCAAGATAAAAGAAATGAAGCATATCTAAATTTAATTAGAAATTTCAAAAGATTATTCTGGTTCGTTTTAATTGAATTTGGTAACTCTCCAGTTGTAGATAAATCTTTTGTTAAGGGGAGGGCTAATGACTTGGATGTCCTTAATGAATCAGATTTATTTAAGCCATATGCAACCTCACTTCGAATGAGCGATATTGGTTATCAAAGCAAAGCTCAAAAAAATCTTAATTTTAAATATAATGACTTGAATACTTTTTTATCTGAATTAAAAAGCGCGATCATAAATCCCTATCCTGAGTTTGAAGATCTTGGGCTAAAAGATGATGAAAATAATTTTCAACAAATATCAAATGGTATTTTACAAATTGAAAATGAGCTTTATGACTGTATTAGGCCAAAGAGAGCAGGTAAAAGTGGCCAAAGGCCTTATCAACTTCTTAGAGATCGGGGCATTGAGTATGTTGAGGTTAGAGGAATTGATCTTAATCCAAATGAAGCTATTGGAATTTCTAAAGAACAAATAAGAATACTAGATCTTCTACTTATTTATTGCTTAATCACACCAAGCCCAGAAATGACTGATGAAGAGAAAAATAAAATTGAGCAACAAAATATTAGTGTAATTAAATCGGGTAGGAATCCTAATCTTACGGTGCTATATAAAAATATGGAGATGTCCATCGACTCTGCTAGAAGAGAGCTTATTGAGGACCTGAAGATTTTAGCATCAGAGTTTAAGGACCCCGCTTTTATTAGTGCAATTAAAAATATAGGCGATTTTAAGAAAAATAAATTTAATCAAATGTCATCATTTCATGATTATGGCCTTAAAAAAGCAATAGAAAATTATGAGACTATTAAATCTTTTTCAAATATTGATGTTGGATTGTGCGAAAAGGAAGCTAGTGACTCATTAAAAGAGTTTGATAAAATGAATCAAAAAAAAGAAATCACTTTTGATGATTTCATAAACTCTTACAACTCAAAGATATAAATAGGGGAAAATATGAAAGCTTTACAATGCGTCGAACTTGGTGGACCTGAGAAATTAGTGGTGAATGAGGTTGCCGATCCTGTGATTGCTGCAGACCATGTAATTATCGAAGTTAAGTCTGCAAGCGTAAATTTCCCTGATGTTTTGATGATACAAGGCTTGTATCAATTTCAGCCACCTCTTCCTTTTATACCTGGAGGAGAATCAGCAGGAGTAATAACAGAGATTGGTGATGGTGTTGAGGGGTTTAATATTGGTGATAAAGTTTTTGCTGCAACTGGCGTTGGCGGTATATGCGAAAAGATTCTGGCCCATAAAAATAATGTAAGACCAATACCTGAAAATATGGATTTTGAAATAGCTGCTGCATTATCAGTAACATATGGAACATCTATATATGCACTAAAACAAAGAGCAAATCTCCAACCAAATGAAACTTTATTGGTTCTTGGAGCTTCAGGCGGCGTAGGTCTTGCAACTGTTCAGCTTGGTAAGGCAATGGGTGCTAAAGTAATAGCAGCAGCTTCAACACAAGAGAAAGTTGATATTTGTATAGAAAATGGTGCGGATGAAGGTTTTGTTTATCCATCAGGAAACCTTGATAGAGATCAGCAAAAAGAGCTCTCAAACAAAATTAAAGAATTAACAGGAGGTCTTGGACCAAATGTCATCTATGATCCAGTTGGTGGAACATATGCAGAACCATGCCTGAGATCTATAGCCTGGGATGGTAGGTATCTTGTAATTGGTTTTGCAGCTGGAGCAGATCAAATTCCTAGAATGCCTTTAAATTTAACCTTGCTAAAAGGATGTCAAATTGTTGGAGTGTTTTGGGGTGCTTGGGCAGGAATGTTCCCAGCAGAAAATCAAAAGAACTTTGAGGAGTTATTTCAAATGTATAAAGATGGAAAAATTAATCCTACTCCTTCAGATAAATTTACACTAGAAACATCCGCAGAAGCAATTGCTCATCTTAAAGATAGGAAGGCTAAAGGCAAGGTTGTTATTAATTTCTAAGAATTATAGTGAACCAAGTTTGAATCAAGCTCATTCCTATATTCTCTGATTTTATTCCAATCACCAGTAACAGCTATAGTTTTACCCCTATCTTGTATATTAAGGTACATATTTTTTCCATCAGGTGAAAAACATATGCCAGCTATTTCTGAACTGTTATTTCCTGCAACTCTACCTAGAGGATACAGAGTCCCGTTGGGGGTACAACCAATAAGCTTGCAGGCATTACTGCCATTATCTTCACATATTATCAAGTCTCCCCATGGAGTAATATTTATGTTGTCGCCCTCCCAAAGATTACTAGCGTTATCAGATTCATAGAAGAGTGATATTTCTGATTTAACAGGTGAATACTTCCAAATTTGTCCCAAGCCAGCCTTGCCGCCTTTTTTACAAGTAAAGAATATGTTGGTTGTCATATTTTTGTCATTTGTGAAAATAATTCCTTCCCCTCCATTAAAAATTGAAGCGCCAATTTTTTTACCTTGAATTTTGGTTTTGGTAGATTTTGCCAAAGGGTCTTTTATACGAACCCATTCAACAGGGAAATTGTCTCCGACACGAATCAACCCATCTTTGTTTGAGGTATTTTCAACTCCCGGTATTTTTAGTGCATATAACTTTCCTCTTCCGCTGAGATTATTCTTTTTGTTTGGTACAAACTTATAGAATAAGCCGCTGTAATCATCTTCAGTTTGGTAAACAGTTCCATTTGGATCATTTAGATCAACTGTTATTGCTTCTCTTTGAAATCTGCCCATCTGGGTTAATCTTTTATAGCCTTTAAGTGAATCAGCCTCTGGATCTACTTCAAAAGCATAGCCGTGATTTTCTCTATATGTTTCTTCACATGAAATCCATGTATTCCACGGGGTAGTTCCACCGGCACAATTGTCGATCGTTCCTGAAAGGCTTCTGTTGGCTCGCCTTAAAGTCAAACCATCTGACTCAAGAACAATGGTGCTTGTTCCGCCTGAAAAAGGTCTGCCATTATAATCGTTATAGGATGTTGAAAGTTCTAAATTTTTATCTTTACTTTTTGTCTCATGATTAACCACTAAAGCCACTGAGCCGTCTTTTAATTCAAAAGCACCCATTCCATCAGGCCTACCTCCATATTTAAGACCGTCTGTCATTAGATCACCAGTGGACATAATCACTTTGTATGAAAAATCTTTAGGCAAATCAAATAAAGCTTTTGGATCTTTTAATAAAAGTCCATCCCATTTTGTCTTTGATGATATTGGATTGTTAGCAGCAAATAACTTGCCTCCACCATATGCGAATAACATTAACATTGCAGAAGACTGTCCTGCACGTTTCATAAATAGTCTTTTTGAATTATCCATAATTTAAATTTATCCTAATTATATTAAAAACTTGTTACAAACATGATTTAATTTGTAACAGATTGATAAGTTAAAGAAAGCCTTGAAATATCAAAAGGCGGTCTAAATATTCCAGCAAAATCCCCATTTGGATCCAATAAGATAATATTGTTTACATGATTATCTAAATGGGAGTGATCCATTTGATTTGAGTGATTTGGCATCACGTTATTAACTGATAGCTGGGTAGCTAAACTTAAGAGCATTGGTCTAGCATTGCTTACACCAATAAAATCTTTGTCAAACCCCTTGGCATATTTATCTATCATATCTGGGGTATCTCTTTCAGGATCAATTGATACCAAAACCCATTGCTTATCATCTAATTTATAGTCTTTGTCTCTAAGTACTTTTATCAGTTTAGATAGTTGATACATCGTTGTTGGACATTCATCGGGACATTTTGTAAAACCAAAATACATTAGAGTCCACTTACCAATGAGGTCATTTTTTGTAAATGCCTTTTGTTTGGATGAAAAAAATTCAAAATCTGATATTTGTTTTGGTTCGTTGAATAAAAACAAACCATTAACAAGCAACTCATCATTAGAAAGCGTTCTTGGTGTTGTCAGTTTATTAATAAACAAACCAAGAACGGTCATCATGAAAATAGCTATTAGTAATAAGTTTCTATTTATTGCTTTCATTGCACAAGATAATGGTCTAACAACAAAGCTAAAAATATTAGAAAAATATAATAGATTGAAAAATTAAATGTTTTCATTGCAACAGCATCGTCATCGGTAAAATATAACTTCAGTGCATAGTACATAAATATTGAACTAAGTATTATGGCTGAAACTAGATAAATGACTCCAGACATTAATACTATGTATGGGAGAACACTAACGATAAATAATATAATTGTGTACAAAACGATTTGAAGTTTAGTAAATGCAACCCCATGGGTAACTGGAAGCATTGGGATAGACTCTTTTGCATATTCTTCTTTTCGATAGATTGCCAAAGCCCAAAAGTGTGGCGGAGTCCAAACAAAAATTATTAGGACCAATAAAAGTGCGTAGGGATCTATCGTATTGGAAATTGCAGTCCAACCCAATAGAGGAGGCGCCGCTCCTGCTAAGCCACCAATTACGATATTTTGAGGCGTTGCTCTTTTAAGATATACAGTATAAATAAATGCATAACCAACTAATGATGCAAGGGTTAAGATCATTGTTAATGTATTTATGTATAGGAATAATATTAAAGCTCCTGCGACCCCAATCACCAAAGCAAAAGAAGAAGCATGAAGTGCACTAAGCTCTCCTTGAGGTAGAGGTCTTTGGTCAGTTCGAGTCATGGCCGCGTCTGCTTTTCTATCAATTACTTGATTGATTGCAGCGGCTGACCCCGAACACAAAGCAATTCCAATTAATGCGATTAAAATTGTTGAAACTGAGCTAATTGTTTCTTCAGCCAAAAGCATTCCTACCAAAGCGCAAATAAGCATCATATAAACCACATTAGGCTTACAGAGCAGGTAGTAGCTTCTTAAGAGTTTCATTTTTTCCAAGCTAAATAATTAACTGTAAAAATAGTTAATAACAACAGAGCAGCAACTAGATTGTGTGCTATTGCCACGTATAACGGCAATACATACACAACATTAATAATGCCCAAACTAATTTGGGTTAATAAAAGAATTCCAATTGTTGACGCAAGAGGAGCAGCGTTGGAAAACCAGAGTTTTGAAATAAGAATTAAAAAAACCACGGTAACTAGAATCGCTGAAACCCTATGTGAATAATGAATCGCTACTCTAGAAGGATTATCTAATAGTCCATATAAATAATTTGGCCCAACTTCTTGATTAAGATTAAATCCATTTTTGAAGTCCATTTCTGGCATATAAGTTCCCTGACAGGTTGGAAAATCTGCACAGGCCAAAGAAGCATAATTTGTACTTGTCCAAACTCCTAAAAAAATCTGAAAGAGTAAAACTGCAAGCGCTAATCCCGCAATAGTCTTTAACTTTGGAATTGCCATTTTCTCTAAAATATCAAATTTACCCGACATTAAAAAAATAAGAAAAAATAAAGTTAAAGTAGTAAAACCGCCAAACAAATGGGCAGTAACTATTATAGGTAACAACAATAAACTAACAGTTAAATAACCAAAAAGACCCTGACAACAAATAAAAATTAACAAGCCTATTGTCCAACGTCTAATATTTTTATTCTCGTTTTGCTTAAAAGAATAATAAACCATGATTATTGCTAGAAAGCCTAGGGCGGCTGCAAAGTATCTATGCACTACTTCGGGGATTGCTTTGTTTATATCATATGGAAATGTTGGATATCTAGCCTCAGCTATAGCTATCTCAGCCTCATTGGTTGGAAAAACAACAAAGCCATAACATCCGGGCCAGTCTGGACAGCCCAGACCTGCATCTACAAGCCTAGTCCAGGCTCCTAATGCAATAACCACAAATGCTAAGCATATTCCAAAAAGTGATAAATTTTTAATATTATTCATTAGATTAGTACCTTTAAGTCTTTAAGAATTTTCTTTGGATCTGTTCCGGGATTGAAATACATTACCGCCCTGCCATAGGGATCAATTATAAAAATAGGATTTTCTTGAAACATATCCAGAGTTGAGTTTTTTTGAAGTACATTAATTAATACGCCGTTTTTATCATTGACCAATTCAGTTCTTGGATATTCCTGGATTAAAACATCAATCTCAGTTTTTAATTGAAGGTTTGAAAAGAAAGCAACGCGCTTAACCTTGTATATGTCTCTATTAAGTGCAACATTTAACTGCCTCATTAAATAAAGTGATTCTTTTGACTTTGATATATCGGTTATATATACACCCATAACCCACTTACCATCTTCAAACTCAATAAGCTTCTCATTTTTTACATTGTTAAACTGCTCAAAATTAAAATAGCTTTTAAAAAATACGCCATTGTTTTTTGTTCCTTCAGGGGAATACCCCAAAGCAAAATAAAGAGACGAAAAAGTAACTACCAAGATTGGTGTTAATAAAAGAATTGCTAAAAATATCTTATTCTTCATTTTTTTTAAATCCTATCCATAAATACATTAAACATAATGCAATAAACATTGTGAACCACTGAATGGCATATCCAAAATGTTTTTCAGCCGTCATATTGCTTGGAACAATTTTTATATAAGCAAGACTACTTTTTAATGTGGGGTCTGCAACTAAAATATATGAAGACAATTGCTCATCAAACTCCTTTCTCAAAACGTCAAGGTTTTTTGTCTGTGAAACCTTGGGCCAATTATCAGTAACTAGATCTTCTGACAATACAAAACCAAGCTCTGGATCTTCAAGAATTCCATTCACTTCAACATATTCATCTTTGATATCAATTCCAGGCAAGGTATCTCTAGACTTGCCTTGGGAAATCCAACCACGATCAACCAATATGTATGTTTCTGTTTCATTGATCTGTAAAGGTGTTAAAACCTTATATCCAGCAATGCCAGAACTTATAACATTATCAATAAGTATCTGCTTAGACCCTTTCCACACTCCTTTGACTATGACTCTATCCCATTTAGAAGATTCCTCTGAAATTGATTTGGGAGTCTTTGTGATATTACTATTAAACTGTTCAATTAAATTTGATTTTTCATGGCCTCTTTCAACCTGCCACAGGCCAAGAAGAAAAAAAGTTGTAGCAAAAACAATAAAAAAGACAGTTATTTTTTTTCCTGGATTAAATTTTTTAAAATTCATATATTAAATTCATAATTGCTTTAAAATGACACCATGATTAAAACCCTTATTTATATAGATGTCTTCTTAATAATGGTATCACTTGGTAGTGGTCTTTACTTTTTAATCGTTGACCAAGGCAAGCCAGATAGCAAAAGAACTGTCTATAGCTTAGGTTTTAGAGTCACGCTAGCTGTCATTTTAGTAATTCTTGTAACTATAGGTTTAATAACTGGTGAATTAGGCACCACAGTTCCTTGGGATAAGTCTTAATTATTACAATATATAAACAAATAAAAACAACATTACCCAGACCACATCAACAAAATGCCAATACCATGAGGCAGCTTCAAATCCAAAATGATCGTGATCTTCAAAGTGTCCAGCAAAAACTGATCTAGCCAACATAACTGCAAGCATAAATCCGCCCATCATTACGTGGAAGCCATGGAAGCCAGTAAGCATAAAAAATGTTGAGCCATAAATACCTGAGTTTAATGTAAGGCCGTAATGAGCGTAAGCTTCATAGTACTCTGCAGCCTGAAGACCAACAAAAATTAAAGCTAAGCCAACTGTAATACCTAAGAAGCGATTAAACTTTTTTCTATCTCCGTTTTTAAGGCCAATATGGGCAAAATGAACGGTTACACTTGAGCTTAGCAGAACAATTGTATTCCATAGTGGAAGCCACTCTAATGCATGCCCCCAACCAGGCCAAGCCATACTTTTTTCTGCTAAAACATATTCGGCACCTTTGTCTGGAGTTGTCATTACAGGCCACGAGGATTCAAAACCCTCCCACAAACCAATTGCAGAAATACCAACACCATTTTCACCTTCACCGCTTAACCATGGAACTGCAAAGCTTCTTACGTAAAACAATGCTCCAAAAAAAGCTGCAAAAAACATAACCTCTGAAAAAATAAACCAAGCCATTCCATAAACATAGGATGTTTTTAGTTGGTTGCTATCTAGCCCAGCTAGGTGTTCTTTAATAACCTGTCGAAACCAAAAAAATAATGTTGTAAATAGTGAAATAAATCCTGCATATAAAATATAAGCTGAGTTGCTGTCTGGATTATCAAGATTGTTAATTGTGCTGCTAGCACCCATTACCAATAAAAATAAAGATAACGCCATGAAAATAGGGAATCTACTTTGTTCAGGTACGTAATAAGTTTGTGCGCTCATTTTTTAATGCTCCATTTCATGATGTTCTTCGTGCATGTGCTGGGCAACTGCCTCATCATCATACTCAGTAACATCAAAAATTGTATAAGATAAAATTATGTTTTCAATATTTTCAGGAAGCTCATCTGAGACCAGCAACCTAACTGGAAGTAATGCGTCTTCACCAGGCTTCAGCTCTTGTTGTTCAAAGCAGAAACACTCTAATTTCTTAAGGTGTGCTGCAGCGTTTGAAGGTGCAACACTTGGAACTGCTTGAGCAGTCATTGTCTTATTTGTAGTGTTTTTTACATAAAAAGTAGCTGTATAGTATTTACCAGTAGAAATAGTCATAACATCTTCAGAAGGTCTAAATGTCCATGGCATATTTTCATTGTTAGTAGAGATGAACTGAAGTCCTAATGGCCTTCCATCTTCAATGACCAGCTTTTCTGCATTATCTGATTGAAAGACCTTTCCGTTGATGCCAGTGACCTCACAAAAAACGTTGTATAGAGGTACCAGAGCAAAGCCAAAGGCAAACATAAGCGGAACAGCTATTACCAGTCGTCTTAATGTTTTTTTGGCTTCAGGATTCATTAATCAACTTTTGGCGGTGTTGTAAATGTATGATAAGGAGCAGGTGAGGCAACGGTCCACTCAAGACCTCTTGCACCTTCCCAAACTTGATCAGTTGCTTTTTTACCACCCATCACAGTCTTAACAACTATAAATAAGAATAAAATTTGAGAAACACCAAACAAGAAAGCTCCAACAGAAGAAACCATGTTCCAGTCTGCAAATTGCAATGCGTAATCTGGATATCTTCTAGGCATACCTGCAAGCCCAATAAAGTGCTGAGGGAAGAAGGTAACATTAACGCCAATAAAAGATAGCCAGAAATGAAGTTTGCCCAATCTTTCATCGTACATATTTCCAGACCATTTTGGTATCCAGTAATAGACAGCTGCCATTATTGAGAAAATAGCTCCAGGAACTAATACATAGTGGAAGTGAGCTACAACAAAATATGTATCGTGATATTGGAAATCAGCCGGCACTATGGCAAGCATCAGACCCGATAAACCACCAATAGTAAATAAAACAACAAATGCAATTGCAAAAAGCATTGGGGTTTCAAATGTAAGAGATCCTTTAAACATCGTTGCAACCCAGTTGAAAACTTTAACTCCCGTTGGAACAGCAATTAACATTGTTGCCCACATAAAAAATAGCTCTGCTGCGAGAGGCAAACCAACAGTAAACATGTGATGGGCCCAAACAACAAAAGATAATATTGCAATCGAAAGCATCGCCCAAACCATAGATGAATATCCAAAGAGCTGCTTCCTAGAAAAAGTTTCAATTATATGAGAAACAATTCCAAAGGCGGGCAGAATCATAATATAAACCTCTGGGTGACCAAAGAACCAGAAGATATGCTGAAATAAGACAGGATCACCACCACCTGCTGCATTAAAGAAACTGGTTCCAAAATGTATATCCATTAACATCATGGTTACTGCACCAGCAAGTACTGGCATAACGGCTATTAATAAATAAGCTGTTATGAGCCAAGACCATACAAACAAAGGCATTTTCATTAACGTAACACCTGGAGCTCTCATGTTCATAATAGTTACTACTACATTAATAGCTCCCATGATTGATGAGGCTCCCATTATATGAACTGAGAAAATAAAGAAAGTAACACTAGGAGGTGCATACGTTGTTGATAAAGGTGCATAGAATGTCCAACCGAAGTTAGGTGCTCCACCCTCCATAAACAAAGATGATAATAAAATAAAGAAAGCAAAAGGCAATATCCAAAAACTTAGATTATTCATTCTTGGCAAAGCCATATCTGGGGCACCAATCATCATTGGAACTAGCCAGTTTGCTAAGCCAACAAAAGCTGGCATGACACCACCAAAAATCATTATCAACCCATGCAGTGTGATCATTTGATTATAAAATTCTGGTTCAACTATTTGCATGCCCGGCTGAAACAATTCAGCTCTTATAACCAATGCCATTGCCCCACCAATTAGGAACATAGCAAAACTAAACCATAGATATAAAGTACCTATATCTTTATGGTTAGTTGTGTATAACCATCTGGTCAAGCCCTTTGCCGGACCATGATGATGATCGTCATGATGATTTTCTATTACTGCGCTCATATTTACTTACTCTCTTTAATATTAAATCTTTGGTTTTTTATAATCTACGATATCTTTGGGAACTACTATTTCCCCATCTCCGTTTTCAGCATTTCCCCATGACTGACGGGTATATGTAATTACAGCTGCCAGCTCTACTTCAGATAAATAGCTAAACGAATTCATTGCAGCTCCTTGAACACCTTCCATCAATATCTCAATATTTTTATCTTTTTGGTTCATAACAATATCGCTACCAGCCAATGCAGGAAATATTCCTGGAATACCTTGTCCGTTTGTTTGGTGGCATGCAACACAGTTAACTGCATATACGCTTTCACCTCTTTCAACTAATTCTTGCGCTGTCCAATCTTTCGTAGTGAGCTCTGCCATTTTAATAGCTGCTTGTTTTTTTTCGTCTACCCATTGGTTGTACTCTTCTTGTTCAACCACCTTTACAACAATAGGCATAAATCCATGGTTCTTGCCACATAGCTCAGTACACTTGCCTCGATATACACCTGGCTTGTCAACTTTAGTCCAAGCAGTATTCACGAAACCTGGTATTGCATCTTGTTTAATTGCAAAAGCTGGCATCCACCACGAATGAATTACGTCATTTGCTGTAATCAAGAATCTTACTTTTTTGCCAGCAGGTATTACGACTATCTCGTCTACCTCTTGAAGGTAGTGCTCTCCTTTAGGAACAAGATTGTTAATCTCATCCATATCAGTCGAGAGATTTGAAAAGAAACTTATATCATCTTCAAGATAGTTGTACTGCCATTTCCACTGATAACCAGTAACCTGTATGTTTACATCTCCAGCTTCATCATCGTAAATTTTTACTAAGGTCTTTGAAGCAGGAACGGCCATAGCGATAAGAATCAAAAATGGAACTATGGTCCATGCTATTTCAAGCTTATGATTTTCATGAAAAGAAGCTGCTACTGGATTTTTTTTCTTTGTATGTGCATACATGGAATAGAACATAACGCCAAATACAACTACGCCAATTACTACGCATATCCAAAAGATAAGCATATGCAGTTCAAATACCTCGTTACTAATGTCAGTTACGCCTCTTGTCATATTCAAGGCGAACCAGTCTGCATGCATTGGAGATGCGAAAACAAACAATGCTGAAAAAATCTTTAAATGAAGATTATGAAAATATTTCAAAGACATCTTTTTTATCCTATGTGTGTGCTTTACAAAATAAAATTTGGTTATATGCAATTATAAGGTATATCTATAATTAAAACAAAATTATGTACGTACTTTTTTGGTGCATATGATATCTTTTTGTGCGTTTTTTTACTAGCTTTTAGAAGCTTTATAATCTTGCATATTTATGACGTTTATAAGCTCATTTTTCTCAGCTGCTGCCTTAGGTCTTTCTTCTAAAAAGTCACACTTTACACAATAAATTAGATCATTGTCTGCATTGATAGCAATGGTGTCTTGAGCACCACATTTGGGACATTTAGCCCCGGCTATGAATTGGACCATTTTTTTCATTTTGAAAGGCCCTCAATATCTTTTATTACTGAATTTGTTTCAGGAATGGCACCAAACCAGTGATTGAATGATAGGGCTGCTTGATTCACTAGCATTCCAATACCATCATAAACCTGATTAGAGTATTCTTCGGCCCACTCACAAAAAGGAGTTTTTGCTAGTGAATAGTTTAAGTCGTAAAAAACAGCTGACTGAGATAGTGGTATGTTAGATGGGGCAGAAAATTCACCTGTCAATCCCGCTGAACTTCCATTAATAACAAGATCATACTTTGTGTCTTTCATACAAGTTGTAATAACCTCTGGATTTTTATAATTTGCACAAAGAATGTCTGCTTTTTCTTTCGTTCTATTGATAATGGTTATATGTTCAGGTCTAGAGTTGTATAGTTTATATAAAATACTTTCAACAGCAGAGCCGGCACCAAGAATTAATATTTTTTTTCCTTCAGGGTTGATAGATTTTTTATGCAAGTCATCAATAAAGCCTGAGCCATCAGTTGATTCTAGGAAAAATTGCTTATCTTTTTTTATTATTGTGTTTACTGCATTTATGAATTTTGCTTCATTACTGATGTTGCCTTTAATGTTTGTTGCGGCAAGATTTTTTAATGGCAGAGTAACGTTCAATCCCTTTGCATATTTATCTGAAAAAAACTCGGAGATAAAACCATTAAAATCCCCTTGCTCTACTCTATATGCTTTGTAATCCAAATTAAGTCCTTCCTTCCTAGCAAATCTTGAATGAATAAAAGGAGACAACGAATGTTCAATGGGGTTTCCAATAACACCTAATTTAAATATCTTAGACATTCCAATCCGTATCTATAAATTTTAGTAATCTTTTCTCCATAGCTTCGTGCTCTTTTGTCTTTTTATAAGACCATTTAACATCGCTTGGCAATGATGCAAGTATGGACTCTATTCTTCCATTTGATTGAAGACCAAATGCAGTCCCCCTGTCATAAACAAGATTAAACTCAGCATATCTTCCTCTTCTCAACAACTGAAAATCTTTTTGTGACTTGGTATATTTTTTTTGTCTCCGAAGGTTCGCAAGTGTTGTGTATGAATTTTTATATTGGCTGGCAGTATCAGACAAAAGTAACAGAGTCTTTTCAAGGCCTAATTGTTTAAAATTGTCAAAAAAAATGCCTCCTATGCCCCTTCTTTCATTCCTGTGAGGTATATAAAAGTATTCATTACAATTTTTTGAGAACTTTTTATAAAGAGTTTTGTTATATCCGTCCAAAAAAGTTTTTGCATCTTTATGCCATTTTTTACAATCACTTTTATAGGGCAGAAAAGGTGTTAAATCATAACCACCACCTGACCACCAATCTTTAATATTATTTTTTTTGTCTAAAATACAAAACAATCTAATGTTCATGTGGCTGGTTGGCACATTGGGGTTTTTTGGGTGTGATATAACAGATACGCCCATAGCCTGATATCCGTAATTTGAGGATTTCGTTATCAGGTTTCCAAGAGCTGCTTTCGGAAGTTTTTTTCCCTTAATGGAGGAAAAATTTACTGCGCAATTATCAAAAAAATTACCACCTTGAATTATGAATGTTTTGCCGCCACCTCCCTCAGGTCTTTTCCATGAATCACATACAATCTTTGCGTTTTTAGATCTTTCTAGATCAGTAAATGATTTGATTATCTCTGCCTGAGAGTCAGTAAATATTTTTTCTAGATTTTTAATCATATTAATCTCTAATTACAGCTCTAGTATGAAGGTCAATTATTCTTGAAGGTTTATTATTATCGCCTAGTTTATCATCAAAATAAGCTACGTCAGACTCATTGAAAACATTCATAATTTCATCAATATTATTTAAGTTGTCTTGCCCAGAAATATTTGCTGATGTTGAAACCATTGTTCCATTAAATGCTTTTAATAATGATTTTATAGGATAGTGATTACTTACTCTTAGTGCTATTTTGCCACTTATGTTTTGTAAATGCTCTGGCAATTTTTCGTTATAATTTATTAGCAATGTCGTTGGTCCGGGCCACACTGTATCAATAAAATTTAGTTCCTCAGCTGATAGTTGATTTATATATTTTGAGACTTTATGGAGGGAGTCTATTAATAAAATAAAGCTTTTATTTTTTGGTCTTTTTTTAAGATCATATACTCTAAAAAAACTTTCTTTATTAAATGCGTCGCAGCCTATCCCCCAGATGCCTTCGGTGGGATGAATTAAAATTTTACCTTCAGCTAAATGATTGGCTGAAGATAAAAGATTTAAAGATTTTTTATGCAATTAAGAATTAAGTGCCTGATCTTTTTTTAGAACCTCATCACGCATATTGCTTTTATACTCTGAAAGCTTTGCTGCAAGATCATCATCTGAAGTAGCTAAAATCTGAACTGCTAGAATTGCACTATTTTTTGCGCCAGCTTTCCCTACAGCAACTGTAGCAACTGGAACTCCAGGAGGCATCATGGCTGTTGATAACAAAGAGTCCATTCCACCCATTCCGCCCGACTCTATAGGAATGCCTATAACAGGTCTGGTTGAGTGTGCTGCAACAGCTCCAGCAAGGTGGGCCGCCATCCCAGCAGCAGCTATAAATACCTTACATCCATTGTTTTCAGAGGTTTTTATCAATTCCATAACCTCATGAGGGGTTCTATGTGCAGACATCACATTTTTTGTGTAATTGACGCCAAATGAGTCCAAAATAGCAAAACTAGCCTCAACTATTGGCAAATCAGAGTCTGAGCCCATTATTATCGCTACATCTGTGGTTGAATTAGTCATAATTTTAAAATAAATAGTTGTTAATAATACAAAGAGATTATAATGGTGGAATATATAAAAAAATAGTGATTTGATGGCAGAAAAACTAAAAATTTTAAAATTCCCAGATCCTAGGCTTAGGACTGTTGCTAAGAAAGTCGAAAAATTCGACAAAAGTCTAGAAAAGCTTACTAAGGATATGCTTTATACAATGTATGAAGATAATGGAATTGGTCTTGCAGCAACTCAAGTAAATAGACATATACGCGTAATAGTTATGGATTTAAGTGAAGAAAGAAATGATCCAAGAGTTTTTATTAATCCTGAATACAAGATATTAGATAAAGAATCACTAGCCTCCTTTGAAGAAGGGTGTCTTTCAGTTCCAGGGTTTAGTGAAGAAATCATAAGACCCGATAAAATAGAGCTTAAATGGCAGGATCTATCAGGTGAATTGCATCAAGATACCCCAGACGGTCTTCTTACTATATGTATACAACATGAAATAGATCATTTAGAAGGAAAATTAATGGTTGATTATATAAGTCCTATTAAACGTGATAGAATTAGGAAAAAGCTTTCAAAGTAAGAAATAAAGAGATTTTAACCGAAATTAGCGAATTTTAACCGATTTTATGAATATTTTATTTGCTGGAACGCCCGAGCCATCAGCCAAACTACTTCAATCATTGATTAATATTAATGATATAAATATTGTTGGTGTTCTAACAAAACCAGATGTAGCTCAAAAAAGGGGCAATAAAATACAACAATCTCAAGTATCTTCTGTTGCTTCTGAGGCTAACCTTCCACTCTTCAAGCCTCATAATTTAAATTCAACTGAGTTTAAGAAGACTTGCTTGAAACTAGACTTCGATTTTTTAGTAGTTGCAGCATACGGAAAAATACTTCCAGATTGGATGTTGGAAATTCCAAAAATTATGCCAGTTAATGTTCACTACTCGCTTCTTCCAAAATACAGAGGCGCATCTCCAATTCAGTCATGTCTTTTAAATGGCGATAAAAAAACTGGGATTACTTTTATTAAAATGAACAATAAATTAGATGAGGGTGATTGCATAGAAAAATTTGAAATTAGTGTATGTGATGATCATAATAAAATAACACTCGAAGAAGATTTGTGTAATTTAGCTATAGAAAATATATTCACTGTATTATCAAACATTATCCAAAATAATTTTTCCTTATTAAAACAAAGCGATGAAGGATCCTCTTATTGTAAAAAAATTACAAAGCAAGATTCATTGATAAATTTTGACATGTCATCTGAAGAAATTTATAACAAATTTAGAGCATTTTATGAGTGGCCCGGCATATCATTTGAACATAAAAATACAATCGTAAAAATTAAAGAAATGTTTGTTTTAGATAAAAATAATGGGTGTTTAGACAATGAAATTTTTACATTTGATAAATCAGGATTAATAGCGCAAACAAGTGATAAAACAATAGTAATTACTCACTTACAATTTCCAAATAAAAATATTATAAGCTCTGTGGATGCTTTTAATTCATATAAAGAGTTCTTCATCAAATAATTTAATTTACATGGAGGTCTTTTAATTACATTAAAAGAGGTTTAATTTAACAAATATGAAAATTGTAATATTGGGAGCCGGAAGAATTGGTGGCAGCCTAGCAAGAAATTTATCAAGCTCAAACTATGAAGTTTGTATAGTTGATGAAAACAAAAACAAACTTTCAGAGCTTGAAGATAAGTTAGACATTATGACGGTTGAAGGCTCTGCATCACATATAAATACATTAAAAAGATCTGGTCTTGATGAAAACACAATTATTCTTGCCGTAACATCAAATGATGAGGTCAATATAGTTGCATGCCAGATTGCAAAAAGAGAATTTAAAGTAAGGAAAACAATATGTCGATTTAAAGATAATTCTTACTTTGAAAAACTTGATATATTTGGTGAGGACATTATTGATATACCTATTAGTCCTGAAGATGAGATAACATCACATTTAAAGGAGCTGATAAACCATCCTGGCGCAGGACAAATTGAAAGTTTTGCCAATGGCAAAGTAAAACTTGTCTCAGTAAAAGCAAAGAAAAAAGGCAAACTTGTTGGTCGCGAGCTTAAGGGTATTAAAGATGACATGCCTGATATTGATGCTTTTGTGGCATCAATTTATAGAAAAGGCAAGCCTTTTATACCATCAGGAGATACCGTTATTAAAGAAAATGATGAGATTTATTTTATTTCATCAGAATTTGATATAGGTCAAATTGTTGATGAGTTTAGAGATCATGAGGACCAATATTCAAGAATAATGATTGTGGGCGGTGGAAAAGTTGGATTTTCTTTAGCTAAGGATATTGAAAAAGACTATAACGTAAAATTAATTGATTCCAATGAGGAAAGATGTAGAACATTATCAAAAGAATTAGATAAAACCATTGTTTTGAGTGGCTCTGCAACAGATGAAGCGCTTCTTAAAAGTGAAAATATTGCAAATATAGATATTTTTTGTGCATTAACTGATGATGATGAGACAAATGTCATGTCTTCTCTTCTTGCAAAAAAAATGGGCGCCAAAAAAACTATGATTATTTTAAATAATCCGTCATATCTGGGTCTTGTTCCTGGGTTTATTGATGTTTACATTGCTCCTTACAGACTTACTGTATCATCTGTACTTCAAGATCTAAGAGAGAGTGATGTGGCGCAAGATGTTATATTAAAGGTAAATACTGGTGCTGAGGCTATTGAGGGCATTGTTCATGCAAATGAATTTACCTCTCCGTTGTTTGGTAAGCCTATAAAAGAAATCCCCCTACCAGAGGGCACCGCAATAGCTGCCATCATTAGACATGGTGAACTAATAATGCCTAGTTCTAGTGTTGAATTAACCCTTAATGATCATTTAGTAATATTCTTATCAGATAAAAATAATATTGATGAGGTTGAGGTGCTTTTTAAATAGGTCAATGAACTTAAAGCCTCTATTAAAACTTTTTAGCATATTGGTAATGTTTTTTAGCATTTCTTTTTTTATACCAATAATAACTTCTTTAATTTATAAAGATGGCGCGCTATCAATATTTACTATTACATTGTCTGTTGTTTTTGGGTTTGGCTTTTTAGGATGGCTTTTCTCTAGAAATAGTAAAGATGATATGAGTCATAAAGATGGTTTTTTGGTTATTACGTTATTCTGGGTTGTTCTTTCTTCTGCTGGATCTATTCCTTTTATTTTATACGGAATGACATTTATTGATTCCTTTTTTGAATCAATGTCAGGTATAACAACAACCGGTGCTACAGTTATTTCAAATCTAAATGCTTTACCTGAATCATTATTGCTATACAGACAACTATTACAATGGATGGGTGGAATGGGATTAATTGTTTTAGCTATTGCAGTTATGCCCTTGTTGGGTATTGGCGGTGGTCAGCTGTATAAAACAGAAATACCTGGTGCCATGAATGATCAAAAGCTCACACCAAGAATAAAAGAAACAGCACAAGCTTTATGGCTTATATATCTTTTACTTACCATAGTTTGTGCTATTTTTTATTTTTTAGCGGGAATGAGTGTTTTTGATGCTATTGCACACAGTCTTAGTACTGTTTCGATTGGAGGCTTCTCAACATATGATGAAAGTATTGGGCATTTTAATAATGGCCTAATAGAAACAATTTGCATGTTTTTTATGCTTCTCTCCGCGCTAAGTTTTACATTGCACTATTTTGCTTTTTACATGAAAAAACCACTAAAGTACTTTTATGATCCTGAGTTGAGATTTTTTATTTCGATACTTGCCGTTGTCTTTATGCTTTCTGTTTTAATTAACTATTTCTCAGGGGGCTCTAAGGCAAACATGAGAGAGCTTATATTTCATTCTGTTTCTACTGTGACAACCACAGGTTTTACAACAGGAGATACCAGTCAATGGAGCCCATCTATTGGTTTTCTATTTTTAATAGGGGCTTTTATTGGTGCATGCTCAGGCTCTGTTGGAGGCGGGATAAAGTCTTGGAGGGTTCTGATATTAATAAACTATGCCTATATTAATCTTAAAAAAATGATTCATCCTAATGCTGTTATTTCATTAAAGATTGGCACTAAAAGCGTAGAAAATGATGTTGCTGCATCTGTGTGGGGCTTCTTTTCGATTTATGTTATATCATTCATTGTTTTATTACTCGGACTTGTTGTAACAGGGCTTGATTTCCAATCTTCTTTCTCAGCAGTAGGTGCATGCTTAAATAATTTAGGGCCAGGGCTTGGTGAGGTTGCTCAAACCTATAGTTCACTATCAACGGCCGGGAAAGGTATTTTAACGTTCGCGATGATTTTAGGAAGGTTAGAAATATTTACTTTGTTAATACTCTTTATGCCTATTTTCTGGCAGAGATAAATTAAATCTGAGAATAGACATCCTCTCCTGACTGTTGCCTTCTGAACCTTTTATATTCCCAAGCATAATCAATTGGGTTTATGTTTATAAGCTCTTCTATACTTTGATTTAACGATAGTTGGTACTCACTTTTACTATACATATTTTCTTTGCATGGCTTTATTGTAATTCCCAGCATATTGTTTTTAAAAGAATGTATACAAGCAAAAACTGCTGGTTTTTTTAGTTTCTGAACTAAGGTTGGTGCAAGTGTTGCTGTGTATGCATCAATATTAAAAAACTTCACATATTCTCCCATCCCCCTTTGTGGAACTTGATCAGAAACTATACAAATTGTTTTATTTGATTTGTAAGCTTTAAATATTTTTCTTGTGCCTAGGATGCTTGTTTCATATAAAACACTGTTTTTTGATTCCCTCTGACTTTTAACAAATTTATTAAGAGAACTTAATTTTATTTTTTTATAAAGTGAGACTGTTTGGATATTTGCATTTGCCCACTTAAGCAACAAATCAACACTTCTGTTATGAATAGAAATTATGGCAAGTCCATTTTTTTCTTTTACGTTTCTACTAATAAGAAAATTATTTTCTATGCGATAAATTTTTTTTCCAGAAACATGTATTGGCCTACTCCATGCATTTAATGTTTCAAATATACTAACTATTGATTCTATATAGCTTTTATTTGTGAGACTCTTTAACTTTTTATCAGAAAGATCTTTATAACAAAGCTTAAGATTAATTTTTGTAATTTTATATCCGGAAGTCCAGCTAAGCACACCAAGATTAACAATAGATCTCGTTACAATTCTAACGACTTTTAAGGGAATCAATGTTACTACGTAAAATAAAAGCTGCATTATTAATACTTATCTAATGTTTGATATATAATCTTAATTGATTTAGTTATCAAAAGTTTAATAATTGGTAATTTATTTAAAACTAGTAAAATAGACATATGTTTCTTTTTATAGATTAGGAGTATGCTTTGACCGCAAAAACAATGGATGATTTAGTATCTTTGTGTAAGAGAAGAGGTTTTATCTTTCAGTCTGGGGAGATTTATGGTGGATTACAGGGCATGTATGACTATGGCCCCTTGGGAGTAGAGCTAAAAAATAACCTAAAAAATGCTTGGTGGTCATCTATGGTCTATGAAAACGATAATATTGAAGGCTTAGATGCATCTATATTATCAAACCCTACAGTTTTAAGGTATTCCGGACATGAAGATACTTTCTCAGACCCCATGGTTGACTGTAAAACATGTAAATCCAGGTTTAGAGAAGATCAGTTACCTGAAAACTGCAATAAAGGTAATTGTGATTTTACTGAAGCTCGACAGTTTAATCTTATGTTTAAAACAAATGTGGGCCCAATAGATGATGGTACTTCATTTGCCTATTTAAGACCTGAAACTGCACAGCAGATATTTACAAATTTTAAAAATGTTGTTGATTCTTCCTCAAAAACATTACCTTTTGGTATTGCACAGATAGGCAAAGCATTTAGGAATGAAATAACTCCTAGGAATTTTATTTTTCGAGTTAGAGAATTTGAACAAATGGAGTTGGAATTTTTTGTAAAGCCTGGTACTGATGAAGAGTGGCATAAGACGTGGGTTAAAAATAGGCTTGATTGGTGGGAAAAACAAGGTGTGCCAAAAGATAATATAGAACTCTATGATGTTCCTGAAGACGAGTTGGCGCATTACTCAAAGGGCACAATTGACATTATGTACAAGTTTCCTCATGGCCTTGAGGAGTTGGAGGGTATAGCCAATAGAACAGATTTTGACTTGGGATCACATACAAAAAATCAGGATGAGCTTAATATATCCGCTAAAGTCATGCCAAATAATAATTCAAATACAAGATTAGCAATTCAAGACATAGAGTCCAAGAAATGGGTAGTTCCCTATGTCATAGAGCCTTCTGCTGGAGTAGATAGAGGTGTTTTAGCTATCATGAATGAGGCATATAATGTTGAAGATTTGGGTGAGGGCAAAGAGAGGATTGTCTTAAAGCTTAAACCACATCTTTCTCCCATAAAGGCTGCTGTAATACCGCTGAAAAAAAATAATGAAGAACTGGTTAATAAAGCCTCTGATTTGAAAAAGAAATTGCAAGGCTTAAACATAGGAAGGGTTGTTTTGGAAAATACAGGTAATATAGGTAAAGGCTATCGAAGACATGATGAAATTGGTACGCCTTTATGTATTACTATAGATTTTGAGAGCCTGGAAGACAATACGGCCACAGTTAGAGATAGAGATACTATGCAGCAAGAAAGAATCTCTATTGATGCTTTACCAGAATATTTAATAAAATGTATAAATGAATAAATAATGGCATTGATAGGGAGTGTTATATTTAATACTGTCTTTTATTTAAGCCTTATTCCAGTATCAATTTCGATAATTATCTTATATTTCTTTTTATCAACTAAAAAACTTCAGGCTTTTGGATCATTATGGATTGGGTTTGTTCTGTGGATGTTAAGAATAATGTGTGGTGTCACCTGGATTGTTGAGGGCAAAGAAAATATACCTGATAGCCCATGTATTATAGTAGCCAATCACCAAGGGCAGTGGGAGTCATTCTATTTACAAACACTTTTATTACCATCTACAAGCATTATAAAGAAAGAGCTTTTGTATATACCCTTTTTTGGCTGGGCATTAAGGTGCATGAAGCCAATAACATTAAATCGGGCCAATAAATTTAGTAGTCTAAAAAAAGTTATCGATAAGGGTGTTTTAAAACTTGCAAATGGTTTTTCGGTGATTCTCTTTCCAGAGGGCACAAGGATATCACCAGAGAAAGGAATACAACCATTTGCTAACAGTTGCGGAGTTTTGGCTAGCAAAAGCGGTATGCCTATTCTTCCAATATGCCATAATTCTGGCAAGTATTGGAAAAATAAAAAATTTATAAAAGTCCCCGGGCAAGTAATAGTTAAGATAGGGGCGCCTATAGCTGGCAAAAATGCTAAAGAAATGACTGAAAGCGCTTATTTATGGATAAAAAATTCTTATAAAGAGATTTCTTAAATATCAAGATCAGTTACAGAAAGAGCATTTGCATCAATAAACTCTCTGCGAGGCTCTACCTCATCACCCATTAGGACCTCAAATGATTCGTTAGCATCAACAACATCTTTTATATCAACCCTCATCATTCTTCTATGCTCTGGATCCATTGTGGTGGTCCAAAGTTGTTCTGGATTCATTTCTCCTAAACCTTTATATCTTTGAACTTCAAGACCTCTTGTTCCAGATTTTGATAAATCTTTTATTGCCTTTTCTTTTTCATCTTCATCTGATGCATAAACGAACTCTTTTCCTTTTGTTATCTTATAAAGAGGTGGTAATGCAATATATACATGCCCTCTATCAACAATCTCAAACATTTGTCTATAGAAGAAAGTTAATAAAAGAGTCCTTATGTGCGATCCGTCAACATCTGCATCTGTCATAATTATAATTCTATGATATCTGAGCTTTTCTATATCAAAGTCTTCTTTACCTATTCCACAACCAAGGGCTTTTATTAATGTGCCAACCTCTTGTGAGCCTAAGACTTTATCAATTCTTGCTTTCTCTACATTGATGATTTTTCCTTTTAAAGGGAGTATCGCTTGGTTTTTTCTATTCCTTCCTTGTTTAGCAGAACCTCCAGCTGAATCACCCTCAACAATATAGATTTCAGAAAGGGTGGGATCTTTTTCTTGGCAGTCTGCTAGTTTGCCTGGCAAACCAGCAATCTCGAGTACGCCCTTTCTTCTTGTCATTTCACGGGCTTTGCGAGCAGCCTCTCTAGCAAGAGCAGCTTCTGCAACTTTGCTATAAATTGCCATTGCGTCTTTGGGGTTCTCAAGAAGATACTCATTGAAGTATTTGCTAAAGACTGTACTTACAACACTCTCAACCTCTGAAGAGACAAGCTTTTCCTTTGTTTGTGAAGAAAATTTAGGGTCAGGCACTTTTACAGAAATAATTGCGGTAATGCCTTCTCTTACGTCTTCTCCAAGAAGATCTGTTGGAGTCTTTTTTGCATTTTCTTTTTTTATAAAAGCTTTTAGAACCCTGGTTAAACTTCCTCTGAACCCAGCCAAATGAGTTCCGCCATCCTTTTGGGGAATATTGTTGGTATAACAAAGAACATTTTCTGAATATGAGTCTGTCCATTGTAAAGCTATTTCAACACCAACTTCGTTTTCAATTGCGGAACATTCAAATATATCTGAAACTTGCTGCTTTCTCCCTTTTAGGTGAGTAACATAGCTAGACAAGCCACCTGTGTTTTTAAATTTTTTAGACTTTCCTGTTCTCTCATCTGTAACATTGATAGATACACCAGCATTTAAAAATGATAGCTCTTGAATTCTTTTATGAATTCTATCTATATCAAAATCAACAGAAGTAAAAATCGAGGCTGATGGATAGAAGGTTATTTCTGTCCCGTTTTCTTTAGATGCTTTGATTTTCTTTAGTTTAGCCTTTGGTTTTCCGCCGCTATATTCCTGAAAATATTCACCGCCGTCTCTACAAACTTTCAATAAAAGCTTATCGGATAAAGCGTTTACAACAGAAACGCCTACACCGTGAAGACCTCCAGAAACTTTGTAGCTGTTGTCATCAAACTTACCACCAGAATGAAGTGTTGTTAAAATTAATTCAGCTGCTGATATTCCTTCTTTCTTGTGAACATCAACAGGAATGCCTCTTCCATTGTCTTTTACAGTCACCGATCCATCTTTGTTAACTATTACGTTTATATCGGAACAGTGCCCAGCCATTGCCTCATCTATGCAATTATCAAGAACCTCAAAAACCATGTGATGAAGTCCAGATCCATCATCGGTGTCACCTATATACATGCCCGGCCTTTTCTTGACCGCTTCTAAACCTTTTAGTACTTGAATATTAGAGGAATCGTAGCTTTGTTCTTCTGCTTTTTTTGGCATATACCCTATCTTAATTGTTCCACGTGGAACTTTTTGAAATCTTTATAATCAGAGTCCATTTTACTACTAAAATGATCATCTATACAGGAAAAAATAACTTGATTATCTATAAATTTTAGTAGATTTAAGAAGACCCCAAAAGTTGAGTCGTCTAGTTCTGATTTAATATCATCAATTATAAGTGTTGCATTTATGTTGTATTTTTTTTTCAAAACTTCATTCTGTGCACAGCACCAGAAAATAGATAGAATTTTCTGTTCTCCTCTTGATAATATTTGCTTAGCATCCATTCCATTCATTAAAATTTTTATATCGGCTTTATGTGGACCGCGAGTTGTTACTTTACTTAGAATGTCTTTTTGTTGATTTTGAAAAAGCACCTCATATAAAGTTTTTTCTTTATTCCATCCAGAAAAAAATTCAATAGTAATGTACTTTAATTTATCAGTAATTTTGCAGGGATTAATTTTGTTAAAAATACTATTTAGTTCTTCAATAGTTTCTTTAAAAAAGGAAACCCTGTTTAAGTCAAGTTTATGGCCTTCTTCAGATACCTTTTTATTCCAAGTATCAATATTGTTAATAAGTCCTTTTTTCAGAGCGCCATTCCTTTGTTTAAGAGATCTATAAAATCCAAACCATATTTCAGAAAATGTTGAATTTGAAACAAACAAAGATCTGTCTAAAACCTTTCTTCTAAAATCAGGAGATGCATTAGCAAAAGCAAAGGTACTATTGTGAATAGCTGTAGCAGGAAACTCTTTTATTAGGTTAGATGTTGTAGACTTTGTATTATTAATTTTAAGCAGAATTGGCTTATCTTGGTTTTTAGTTATTTGTAATGTATAGCCCCTGGTGGAATCATATGCACCAATGCTAAAAAATTCTTTATTGAAAGATATTAATGATTTTATATTGCTGCTTTTAAATGATTTTCCACTAGAACACATATAAGCAGCCTCTAAAATAGAGGTTTTTCCAGAGCCATTGGGGCCATAAAAAAAGTTTATACCTGGTGATAGGGTTATGTTGGTTGAATCAAAACATCTGAAATTATTAAGTTTTAATTCACTAATCATTTGCTTCTATTAAAACTAGAAATTTAATATTAAGCAATTAGATTAGTAATGGCATTACAACATACTTAAAATCATCTGAACCAGGTTTGGTTATTAAGCAGCTTTTATCAGAGCCAAAAAAATGTAGATCTACATTTTCACCATCCATTGATGATAAAATTTCTTGAATATAGTTAACATTAAATGCTATATCGATATTTTCCCCACTATAGGAACATTTAATACTCTCTTCTGCCTGCTCTTTGTCGGGATTGTTTGCAGAAATGTTTACCAAATTTTCTGATGTAACTATTCTAACGCCTCTAAATTTTTCACTAGATAAAACACTAACCCTGCTTAAGCTCTCAGATAGTTCTTTTTTGTTAATTGATAGGGTTGAGCTTTCTCCACTGGGTATTACTTGTTCATAATCAGGAAATTTGCCCTCTATAAGTTTACTAGAGAATGTTGTTCCACCGAGGTTAACATTAATAGAGTTGGGTGTTAATTGAAGTGTAATATTTTCATTACTATCACTTACAATTTTTCCTATTTCATTAATTGATTTTCTTGGAACAATGCCTGTAACCTGGTTTGAAACGCCCTCATTTATAGAGGCAGTAGATAGGGCAAGCCTGTGAGCATCTGTAGCAACACTTGTGATAAGGGTATCATCAACAGATATATACAGGCCATTCAAATAATGACGCCAGTCTTGGTTGCCCATAGCAAAAGATGTTTTGTATATTAGATCTTTTAGGCTGGAGGCTGAAATATTAATAGAGTCACCACCCGCTTCTTTTTCAAATATTGGAAAGTCTTCGCTTGGTAAGGTGGATAAGTTATATTTTCCTGAGCTTGTTTCAATCTTAAGGTTGTCTCCATCAAGATAAAAATGAATTTCATCACCATCTTTAAAAAGCCTGCAAAGTTCACTAAGTTTTTTAGCGGGTGCTGTTGTTTTGCCACCACTTTTAAAATTTGATACAGTTGATATGGTTGATATTTCAGATTCTAAGTCTGTTGCCGTTAACCGAAGGGTTGATTCATCTACCTCGATAAGAACGTTAGCAAGTATTGGGAGTGTTTGTCGCTTTTCTACAACACCGAGCGTGGAATTAAGAGATGAAACCATCTCTTCTTTAGTAATATAAAAATCCATATTTAATTCGTAAGCGCTCTTGTTAAATTTCTATAGTCTTCTTCATGTGAGGGACTTTCTTTTCTGAGTTCTGCAATTTTTTTGCATGCATGCAAAACGGTTGTGTGATCTCTACCATTAAACGCCTCACCAATTTCTGGAAGGCTGTGTCTGGTTAGCTCTTTAGTTAAGGCCATTGCTAGTTGCCTTGGCCTTGTTATCGATCTGCTTCTTCGTTTGGATAAAAGATCAGAGAGTTTTATGTTGTAGTATTCAGCTACTGTTTTTTGAATGTTTTCAATGCTAACCATTTTTGCAGATATAACAAAAAGATCTTTTAGTGCATCTTTAACCAAGGCCAAATCAATTGGTTGATTGGTAAAGCGCGCATTTGCCACAACCCTTTTAAGCGCACCCTCTAGCTCTCTTATATTAGATCTAATTCTTTGTGCTATATATATTGCACAATCGTTTGGCAGCTCAACATTCATTGAGGAGGCTTTTTGTAAAAGCACGGCGGCCCTGGTTTCAAGCTCGGGCGGATCTATTATTACAGGAAGCCCCCAGCCAAGCCTAGACTTAAGCCTTTCCTCAAGCCCATCAATTTCTTTTGGATATTTATCACATGTTAAGATCATTTGATTGTTTCTATCCAACAATGCGTTAAAAGTATGGAAAAACTCTTCTTGTGATTGCTCTTTTCCAGCAAAAAACTGGATGTCATCAATCAACAAAGCATCAGCGTTTCTATAAAAAGATTTAAACTCATTCATCGCGCCGAGTTGAAGAGCTTTAACCATGTCCGATACAAATTTTTCTGAGTGAACATATACAATTCGTTTTTTTGGCTCGTTTTTTAAAATTTCATTACCAACCGCATGCATAAGGTGTGTTTTTCCAAGGCCAACACCACCATAAATGAAAAGTGGGTTGTAATCCCCCCGTGGATTTGATGCAACCTGTTTTGATGCTGCCAGGGCAACATGATTTGATTTGCCCTCAACAAAAGTATCAAAAACATATGATGGAACTAGTTTTGTGTCCTCTGACTTATTGTCTTTGTATTTATCAACAAAAGTTTCCTTTGTGTGAGTTTTAAAAACCAAACTTATGTCCTTTTTTGATTGTGATTTTATCATGCTCACGATCTGTTCAGATAGGTTTGTTTCTACATAGTTTAGAATAAAGTCATTTGGCGCTGTTAGTTCAAGGGTGTTTTTGTTAAGACTACCTTTGAGGGGTCTTATCCATGTGTTAAAATCATCTTGTGATAGCTTGTTTTCAAGCTTTTGTGAACATTTACTCCAAAATTCCAAATCTAATTCCTCCTAATAGAAACCTAGTCTACGAAAAAACCAACAAGATATCTACAGGATAAAGTAATGAATTTTCTGTGGATAAGTTGTATATAAAAAATTAGATCTTCTTTTTATAAATTTATGTGAATTCTTTCAATTAATGGGCTATAATGCGCCACAATTTTTTAGCGGGTACTTTATGAAAAGAACATTTCAACCAAGCACATTAAAAAGAAGCAGAACCCATGGTTTTAGGGCTAGGATGGCTACTAAAGCCGGCAGGGCCATATTGTCTAACAGAAGAAAAAAGGGCCGCAAGGTTTTGACTGCATAGTTTGCCTTATACACCCCTTCCAAGACATTTTTACTCCTCTAAAAATTTAAGAATATTTTTTATTGAGTCCAATCCGGCTGGCCTAAGAATATCTGTTTCAAAAAAAAACTTTAAGCTTGCTGTTGACAGAAATAAAATCAAAAGAAGAATTAAAGAAATTTTCAGAACAAATCATCTTATGCTCGAAAATGGTTCTTTTGTAATTATGGTATATAAGCCTTTTGTTGAGTTATCTTTCAAAGAGGCTTCTGTTGAGGTGGTTAAGGCTGTAAAATCATCCATTCATAAAAAGGTTTGTAAATGAATATTAGAAAAGTTTATCTTGGTGTAATCGTTGTTCTTTGTATGGCTCTTTTTTATGAGTGGAATGCTGAGAATCAAAAAAAATCAGAAATTGAGCAATTAAGAATTGCAGACATGGAGAGTGCTACTGCACAGGTTTCTGATTCTGGGGACTATGTGTTTCTTGAGAATGATCTTTTAAAATTAAAAATATCAACCAAAACAGGTTCTTTGGTTGAATCAAGGCTTAAGGAATATGGTGTTGAAAATATTGATGGTTCGCCGGGGGTAAGGGTTTTTGGATCGGATAGTGCTGGAACTTTTACATATTATTTAAAAACTGGTTTTACGGGTAAGAGCGTAAACTACGTGCTTGATAATTATGGTCCCAACTCGGTAACCCTAAAAAGCTCGGACGGCAACCACATTAAAGAGTTTGCTTTTTTGCCGGCTACCTATGAGATCTCAATAACAGATACCTCTCTTTCAGGGGAGACGGGTAAGGCTTTTGCTGCTCTTTATAGAACGGCTGGCAAGTCTTTAGATTTAAAAACCTCTTTGTTGCAAGGAGGTATGATGAATAACAGCTCTTATTTGGGCGTAGCCTTTAGCACAGACAAAGATCCTTATGAAACAACCCGGCTTAGAAGCATAGATGAATCAATAACCACCCTTTCAAGATCTGGTTGGGTTTCTTTTATTCAAAAATACTTTTTTGCAGCGTTAATTGGGTCGGGGGAGTATGTATATAATTTTTTTGCGCACCCTTCTGAGTCGGGTATATATAGAATGGGCTACACAGTAGAAAAGGGTGAGGCAGCCAATCTTGTCTATTCGCATGCACACCGGGTTTTTGTTGGCCCCAAGATAAGAAAAGACTTGGAAAAAAGAGCACCTAATTTAGAGCTATCAATTGACATGGGTTGGTTTTGGTTTATATCCCAGCCAATGGTTTGGTTTTTAGATTTAATTAATGAGTACTTGAACAACTGGGCATTGTCGATTGTTTTGTTTACTTTGGTTTTAAAGCTTGTGTTATTTCCTGTAACAGCAAAAGGCTTTGTGTCTATGGGTAATATGAGGAAGGCTGGCCCTAAGCTTAAAGAGATTCAAGACAGGTATAAAGATGATAGACAAAAGCTTGGACAAGAGATGATGAAGCTGTATAAAACCGAAAAGGTCAACCCCATGGGTGGTTGTTTGCCTATTATTGCGCAAATGCCTTTTTTTATTGGGTTCTTTTTTGCCTTAAGGGAAATGGTTGAGTTGCGTCATGCGTCTATGTTGTGGATATCAGATCTCTCTGTTCCAGACCCGTTTTTTATTCTTCCTATAATGTTTGGTCTTGTTATGGTGTTCACACAAAAATTAAGCCCTGCTCCACCAACCGCAGATCAAACACAGCAACAAATAATTAAATATATGCCGGTGGTTTTTTCAGTTTTCTTTTTTGTTTTGCCTGTCGCTCTTTGTCTTTACTCTGTTATAAATTCTGGTGTTTCTCTTGGTCAGCAGAGATATTTATATAAAAAACATGGTGTCTTGGGTGAGGCTGGTTCTGGTGGCTAAAATACAATACGTATGTCCATTGTTTTTGCGTTAGCAACGCCTCCTGCAAAGTCTGCCATATGTGTTTTTCGTGTTTCCGGCTCTGGTTGTTTGTCTAAAATACCAAGTCTTGTTGGGTCGCCATTAAAAAAACACAGGTCGTTTTATTTAAGATCTATTAAGAATAAATCTGGGGATATTGTAGATCGTGTAGGCATTGTTTCGTTTAAAGGTCCAGACAGTTATACAGGAGAAGATTCTTTTGAGATTTATGCTCATGGTGGTCTTGGTGTTAT
>CACEDQ010000010.1 GCA_902558375.1 uncultured SAR86 cluster bacterium | reverse complement strand
TTCTTCCCAGCCTTAATTACTAATACATTTCCATAAAAAGGCTTCTTAAGCTGTATAATAGATTCTTGTCTAGATAAGTTTATGACTATATTAAGTGAAATTGGTTTGGTATCCATGGATTCAACTAACAATTTTCCTGAATATATGCTGTATTCTTTATCTTTTTTAATAGTACTACAAGAAACAGTTATGCAAAGAATTAAGGCATAAAAAAATTTTTTTATAATGGAATTACAGTTATTTGGCATAAATCATAAAACTTCAAATGTTTCTGAAAGAGAACAATTTATTATAAATGAGTCTAATCAGATTTTATTAAATACTTTTTTAAAAGAAAAATTTAAAGATAAGATTGATTCATTTTTTGGTATGTCCACTTGCAACAGAACAGAGGTTTATTTTTTAGCAGATCCTGGGTTAATAGGGGATATTCTTAAAGAAACCTTATCCTTTTTTGAAATAAATCATATTCATAAAGAAAGTTTTTATATTTTAGAGAACCAAGATGCACTAATACATATGTGTAAGGTTGCATCAGGGATAGACTCACAAGTGCTTGGTGAGCAAGAAATATTAGGACAATTTAAAAAAGCTATAGAAATTGCAGCTATTAAAAATGTTGCTAAATCAAAACTGATAAATTACACAAAAAAAGCTATTGAAATAGTTAAAAAAGTTAGAACAAAAACAGATATAGGTTTAAATCCTTTATCTGTCAGCGGATTATCATTAAATTTGGTTAAAAATATCTTTGAAGAACCTGAAAATCAAAATGTTCTTGTTCTTGGGGCCGGCTCTCTAGCGCATGCTATTATTAATGAACTTATTAAAAAAGGCATAACTAATATCCGAGCAGTCAATAGAAGTAAAAAAATAATAAAAATAAATAACGATCATGAGATAGTTCCATCGTCTTTAAATACTTTGCATAGACAATTAGAGTTTGCAGATATTGTGATAGCTTCAGCTGCTGCTGATTTGCCATTAATTGGTAAAGGCTCAATAGAAAATGCACTTAGAGTTCGTAAAAATAAACCAATGCTGTTGATTGATTTGGCAGTCCCAAGAAATATTGAAGAAGAAATAAAGAATATTGAGCAAGCATATCTATTTTCAATTGACGACATAGAAAAAATTACTCAAGACAACTATGGCCAAAGAGTAATAGAGGCTGAGAAAGCTCTTAATATAATTGTGCTTGAATCTCAAACTGCCCTTAAATCAATTCATGAAAAAATCTACAAAGATAAAGTTCAAATAAAATTAGAAACGTTTTTAGATCAGCTTTCAGATGAAGAAATTGAAAGATTTAAGTCTGCAGAAGACCTTAAGCAAATGATTATGAATCTTTCAATAATTAAATATGATGATAACTCCCTAGATGAAGTGCTAGATATTCAAAATATTGACAACCATGTGATTGAATCAATGTTTAAAAGATATATTAATAATGCATGATTCAATGAAAGCAAAGCTTTCCAAACTCAAGGATAGGCTTGAAGAAATTCAGAAGCTATTAATAGATTCAGAGACTATTAAAGATATGGATAACTATACTCTGCTTAACAAAGAGTTTGCAGATTTAAAACCAATTGTTGATAAGTTTGATGAATATAATAATGTTCTTGGTGCTATAAATGATGCAAATGAAATTCTTGAATCAGGTGATGAAGATTTAAAAAGCCTTGCTGAAGAAGAATTAAAAGAATCATTAGACAAACCAGATAAATTAGAACAAGAATTAAAATTAATGTTATTACCAAAAGATTCCGCAGATGATGGCTCTGCATTTCTTGAAATAAGAGCAGGAGCTGGAGGTGATGAAGCAGGAATTTTTGCTGGCGATTTATTTAGAATGTATTCAAGACTTGCAGAAAGAGAGGGCTGGAATGTTGACGTGATTGATATTAAACAAGCAGAGCAGGGAGGTCTTAGAGAAGTCGTTGCTCAATTAAACGGTAAAAGTGTATTCAAAGTATTAAAATTTGAATCGGGCGTCCATAGGGTACAAAGAGTTCCTGAAACTGAATCTCAAGGAAGAATACATACCTCAACATGTACTGTTGCAATACTTCCTGAAGTTGAAGAAATTCAAGATATTCAAATCGATAAGAATGACTTAAGAGTAGATACATTTAGAGCCTCTGGTGCAGGAGGCCAGCATGTTAATAAAACTGATTCTGCTGTGAGATTAACACATATTCCCAGTGGGCTTGTTGTTGAGTGCCAAGATGGCAGATCTCAGCACAAAAATAAAGAAAAGGCACTTTCGCTATTGGTCTCAAAATTAAAACAGGCAGAAATTGAAAGTCAGCAAGAAAGTATTGCCAGTGAAAGAAAAATATTAGTTGGTACTGGAGACAGAAGTGAAAAAATTAGAACATATAACTTTCCACAAGGCAGAATGACAGATCATAGGATTAAGTTAACACAACATAATTTGGATCAAATTATGGATGGAGATATTAAATCTATTTGTGATGCACTATTAGCAGAGAATCAGTTAGCAATGCTATCTCAACTTGAATCAGAATAATTGGCTTCTAATCTTAGTTTTTACATAAAGAATATTAATGAAATATTGCCAAATGAGAGCAACATTTCTAAAGAACTAATATTTTTCTTGAAAGATAGACTGGGATTAAGTGATGCATCTATTTTTTTAGATGAATATAAACTTTCAAACAAAGAAGAAAATTTAATTAAAGAATTTATTGATTTAAAAAGCCAAGGATTTCCTCTAGATTATATTTTGCAAAACACATCTTTCTATAAAGATGATTTTTATGTTGATCGTCGTGTTTTAGTTCCAAGACCTGAGACAGAATTGCTTGTTGATTATATTAATGGCTTAAATTTAAAAGCTGGAATGAAAATTTTAGATGCTGGAACAGGATCTGGTTGTATAGGAATATCAATAGCTAAATATAATCCGAGTGTTACAGTTTATGGCATTGATTATTCTCTTGATGCAATAGAGGTCGCACAAATTAATAAAAAAAATAAATTATTAGATAACTTTTATTTAATTAATTCAGATTGGCTAAATTGCATACAAGATAGAACTATAAACATTCTAGTGAGCAATCCTCCATATATAGCACCTTCAGACCCTCATTTAGAAAATCTTAAATATGAACCCATAAAAGCATTAGTTGCTGATGATAATGGGCTAAAAGATTTTAAAACCATAACCAAGCAAGCAAAAAATGTCCTAAGCCCTAATGGTATTTTAGTTTTTGAACATGGATATAATCAATCTATGAATATAGAAAATATTTTAATTGAATCAGGCTTTCAAAATATATATTTGATAAAAGACCATCAATCTCAACCTAGAATAACAACCGCAAGATTGGCATAAAAATTTATTGCTCTAGCTGTTTTTTAAGAATATTATTCTTTTAGATTCTTTATTTCTTTGGGGGTAGAAAATGTTAGATTTTACGATGAATGAAAGCTCATTAAAAATCATCAAGAATAAAGAAGACCAATATAATCTTCCATATTTGTGGATAAGAGATAACTGCTCCTGTGATCAATGCAGAGTTCAAGAAACTCAAGAAAAAAGATTTATGTTAAATGCAGTTTCAGTTGATTTAAAACCAAAAAAAGTTGTTATTGATAAAGATATAGTAATTATCGAATGGCCTGATAATCACGAAACATCTATAAATATTTCAGAACTTGAAAATTTGAATAAATCTAGAAAGCCTGAAAAGATTTTATGGACTAATGATTTTATTCCAGAATATTACGATTGGAATGAGTTTATAGATAATAAAAATGTTGCAATTGATGCCTTTACTAATTTTATTACTAAGGGTGCAATATGCATTAAAAATGCACCATCCACTCCAAACTCTTTAGAAAATCTTGCGCCTAGACTTGGTCCAATCAGAGAAGTTTTATTTGAAAGAATTCACAATGTTTCTATAGACGGACATGTATATAACATAGCCCATACTTCACTTGAGGTTCCGCCTCATAATGACTTTGCAAGTTATACATGGCCACCAAGTGTTCAAGCTCTTCATATGCTAGTTAATGATTGTAAGGGTGGAGAATCAATGATTGTTGATGGTTATTCAGTTTTAAACGATTTAAAAGAACAGCACCCACATTTTTTTGAAATTTTATGTAATTTCTCCGTGCCTTTTAGAGAATTCGATGAAGACAATGAAACTTATGCTATTGAACCAATCATTAGATTAAATTCAAAGAAAGAAGTAGTCGGTTTTAGATACTCAAATCAATTAATGCAAATGATAAATCCTAACTTAGAAAATGTAGATTTATTCTACAGGGCTTATCATGAATTATGTTCAAGAGTGAATAGTGATAAATACAAATCAAAATTTAGATTAGAGTCTGGTCATATACTTTTAGTTTCTGCTCACAGAGTCCTTCATGGTAGACAGGAATTTAAACCAGATGGAAAGCGTCACCTTCAAGATGCTTACTATGAAATGGATAACATTGAGAATAATCTAGTCTTGTATCAGTCTCAAAGGAGTAATTAGATTGACTAAAAAAGTTGAGTTCACATCTATGGACAAAGGAACAAGGGATGATTATGACCTTATATCAATCCACGATTCAGAAAATGAAAGAAACTTAGTTTCTAGAGTTATTGAATGGTTGAAGATGATGGATGGAGAGTCGCCCTATAAAATTAGCAGATTACAACATTGTCTCCAAACGGCTACAAGAGCAGAGGAAGACGGAGCTGATACTGAAACTATTGTTTGCGCTCTTCTTCATGATATTGGCGATGTAATTTCACCGTCTAATCATTCTCAGGTCTCTGCAGCACTCTTAAGGCCTTATATAAGCGAAAAAAATTATTGGATAGTTCTTAATCATGGTTTGTTCCAAGGTTATTACTGGATGCATCATTATGACAAGGATAGAAATTTAAGAGATGAATATAAGGACCATCCATATTATCAAGACTGTATTGATTTTTGTGCTAACTGGGATCAGAAATCTTTTGATCCAGAGTATAAAACTAAATCCTTAGAATATTTTGTACCTATGATTGAAAAGATTTTTTCAAAAGAACCAAAGCCATTTGTATAAAAATTAAGTACCACAGAAAGTTTTATATCTCACCGAAGAATTTTTAATTGGCTTTTCATATTCATGAAATTCTTTAATTTCGTCGTAAGGATTTTTTAAAATATCATGAAGTTTTAAAAAAGGGTTCATATTATTATTAAAAACTGCTGCCTCTAAAGCTTCCTCAACTTTATGATTTCTTGGAATATATAATGGATTGACTGCATTCATTGAAGATGCAATTTTTTCATCAGATATACTTTCTTGCGAGACTCTTTCTTTCCATAATGTCATCCAGTCATCGAATGCTATATCATTTTTAAAAAGATTTTTAATACTTTTAATGTCACCAACAAGTGCTTTTGAGAGATATCTAAAGCATAAAGTGAAGTCAACATTATTAGTTTTCATAAGATTTAATAGCTGAGATATTAAATTAATATCATCTTGCTCTTCTTTTGATAAGCCAATTTTAGACCTCATAGAAGAAAGCCAGTAACTTGTATATACGGGCTTAATTAACTGGAGCACCTCTGTTAAAAGCTTGATTGCTTCATTCTGATCTTTATGAACTAGAGGAATTAATGTTTCAGCCAGCCTGGTTAAATTCCAAGTTAATATTTTTGGTTGGTTTCCATATGAGTATCTTCCATTTTTGTCTATTGAGCTAAAAACTGTTGAAGGATCATAGGCATCCATGAATGCACAAGGACCATAATCAATAGTTTCTCCAGAAACAGTCATGTTGTCAGTGTTCATGACTCCATGAATAAATCCAATACTCATCCAATTTGCAACTAATGATGCTTGCTCATTACAAACTGCTGCAAAAAAAGCAAGATAGGGATTTTCTACTTCTGCGGTTTCAGGAAAGTGTCTATTTATTGAGTAATCAGCTAAGTCTTTAATTAACATCTGATTTTTAGACTTGTATGCATATTCAAAACTTCCAACTCTAATGTGACTGGAGGCAACTCTTGTCATTATGCCTCCAGGTAATTCCTGTTCTCTTTGAACATTTTCACCAGTTTTAATTGCAGCAAGGGCTCGTGTTGTCGGAATGCCTAAGACATGCATACTTTCACTGATTAGATACTCTCTTAGCACTGGTCCTAATGCAGATTTACCATCTCCTCTTCTTGAAAATGGTGTTGGTCCAGATCCTTTTAATTGAATATCTCTAAGCTCACCATTAGTATTTACAACTTCACCAAGCAACAAAGCTCTTCCATCGCCAAGTGCAGGATTAAAGTGACCAAACTGATGACCGGAATATGCTTGAGCTATAGGCTGAGAACTTTGTAAAGATTTTCTTCCTGAAAATATCTCGATACATTTGGTTTGATCCTTTGCTAAGGAACTTAAATTTAACTCCTCTGCAAGTGAATTATTGAATATGAGTAATTCAGGCGCTGGTGCTGGAGACGCAAAACTCTTTTTGCACATTTCACCAATACTCTCTAAAAAGGTATTTTGTAGTACAAGTTTCAAATTACTTCACTCAATAAAAGTTACAAATTTTTCTATAGATTCTCTTGATGTTCTATAGTTATTTATTGGATGCTCTTTATTTGGATAGCCTAATGCAATCCCACACCAGACAACCTCGCTATCTGGAATGTTAAGAATATCTTTAACAGTTTCTGGATATATTGACCAAGATTCTTGAAGGCAAGTTCCCATACCACGCTCAACAGCACTTAAACATATATTTTGAATAAACATTCCAACGTGCCCCCATCCATTCTCAGCAAATGATTTATCAATAGTAACTATCATTCCAACCGGAGCACCAAAAAACTTAAAATTCTCTCTTATTTGCGAAAGTCTTGATTCAATATCATCTTGCTTAATAGACAAAGCTGTATACATATTCCTTGCACATTCCGATCTTCTTTTTTTATACTCTTCGTCCAATGGATTAGGATATATATCGTATTCTATTTTTTCTTGAACGCCATTGTCATAGTTAGCAAGAGCTTTTTCAACAAGCTTTTCTTTTGCATTATTAGTTGCAACATAAATTTTCCATGGTTGAATATTACCCCCAGAAGGAGCGCAGCTAGAAATCTCTAGTATGTCTTTGATAGTTTCAATATCTATTACCTCATTAGTGAAGCTTCTAACAGAATATCGTGATTTTATAAGTTCTTTAATGTCCATAATTACTTATCTATTTTTTATTAACAATTCATTGTTCCTTCTTATATAATTTATATCAACAATTTATTAGGGGAAAAATATGATCAGTGACATGCAAAAGTGGACTCCAAATGTTGCAAGCATAATCGAACACGCTAAAAACATTTATCCAGAACAAGAAGTAGTCAGCAGAATGGTTTCTGGTGAAATTCATAAAACTAATTATAAAGAGGTCTGCATTAGATCAAGAAAGCTAGCTTCAGCTCTTGAGAAAGATGGTTATAAAAAAGGTGATGTTTTAGCAACTTTGGCCCTTAATACATATAGACATCTAGAAATGTATTATGGAATTTCAGGCATGGGAGCAATCACTCATACCCTAAATTTTAGACTTCACCCAGAACAAGCTGTTTATATTATCAATCATGCTGAAGATAAGATAATTTTTGTTGAAACACCTTTTATACCAATGATGGAAGCTTTAAAAGATCAGCTTGGATGTGTGGAAAAATATATCATTCTCTGCGATCAATCAGAAATGCCAGAAACAGACCTAAAAAATGCTATTTCTTATGAGGAATATATTGAATCAGGCGATGAGAATTATGAATGGCCGGCTATGGATGATGATGCAGCCTGTGGTTTGTGTTACACATCAGGAACGACTGGTAACCCAAAAGGAGTTTTGTATGCTCATAAATCAAATATACTGCATGCCCAAGCAGCTCTAACAGGACTAACTATTAGTCCAGATGAATCAATTTTAATGGTTGTACCACTATTCCATGTTCTTGCTTGGGGAACGCCATACTTTGCACCAATGTTTGGTCTTAAACTTGTTATGCCTGGTATGCAAATGGAAGGAGAGCCTCTATATGATTTAATTGAAAAAGAGGAAGTTACCCTTGCTTTTGGTGTGCCAACAGTATGGATGGGTCTTTTAAGTTATTGCAGAGACAATAACAAGATCTTAAATTCGGTTAAAAATACTGTTATTGGTGGTTCAGCATTATCTTTAGCTATCCTAAAAGAGTTTGATGAAGTTCACGATGTTAATGTTATTCAGGGTTGGGGAATGACTGAAATGAGTCCATTAGGAACATCGAACTTCCTTACTGAAGAAATGAAAAAGATGAGCAAAGAGGACAGATATGCTGTTCAATTAAAACAGGGAAGACCAATGTATGGTATTGAACTAAAAGTTGTTGATGATTTAGGAAATGAATTACCTAAAGATGGTGAATCTCAAGGACACTTACTGGTTAGAGGACCATGGGTGTTGCAAAAGTATTTCAAAGCTGAAAAAGATGCTGTCGATAAAGATGGATGGTTCGATACCGGTGACATTTCTGTTCTTGATCAAGATGGCTATATGACCATAAAAGATAGAGCTAAAGATGTAATAAAATCAGGCGGCGAATGGATTAGTTCAATAGATCTTGAAAATGCAGCCGTGGGACACCCAGAGGTTGCTGAAGCCTGTGTTGTAGGAATTCCGCATCCTAAATGGGATGAAAGACCAATATTATTTATCGTAACTAATAGTGGAGAGCCAATTGAAAAACAATCAATTTTAGACTTCTTAGAATCAAAAGTTGCAAAGTGGTGGCTGCCTGATGAAATTATTTTTCTAAAAGAATTGCCGCATGGAGCTACTGGAAAATTACAAAAATTTGAATTGAGAGACGAATATACTAATTACTACATGGAGAAATAACGTGCTTAAAATAATTAAACCCTCAGAAATAGATTCTGTTATCGGAACTGAAATAGGTGTATCAGATTGGATAACAATTGATCAAGAGCAAATAAACAAATTTGCTGAAGCTACTCTTGATAATCAGTTTATTCATGTTGATTCAGAAGCAGCAAAACCAATATTTGGTTCAACCATTGCTCATGGTTTCTTATCACTATCTTTAGCCGCTGGAATACCTATTTCCCAAGGAATGGGTCTTGTAATCGAAGGTATGAAGATGGGCTTAAATTATGGCTTAGATAAAGTTCGCTTTCTAAGTCCTGTTCCTGTAGGTTCTGAAGTCAGAATAAGAACAGAATGCATGGATATTACTGAAAAAAATCCAGGCCAATTTCTTGCTAAAACTAAAGTTACCATGGAAATCAAAGGAGTCGAAAAACCTGCGTATATTGCAGAAACTCTTGCTATGTATATTCTATAGTTTTAACTTAAAAGTCTTTTAAGTATTTCGTTGACGCTTTGAGGGTTTGCTTTACCTTGAGTTTCTTTCATTACTTGTCCAACAAAGAAGCCAAATAGTTTATCTTTACCGCCTTTAAAAGCCTCGACTTGTGATGGATTATCATCAATTATTGTTTGTGCAATTTTTTCAAGAAGCGATTCATCCTGAATTTGAACTAGTCCTTTGCTTTCAATAATTGCATCCACATCATTACCAGTTTCCCATATTTCCTCAAGAACAGATTTCGCTATTTTTCCTGATATAGTTTTATCAGATATTCTTTCTATCAATAAAGCAAAATTATCTGAAGTTAGCTTTGATTCCTGTAAATCTATATTATCCTTGTTTAGAAGGGCGCTAATATCACCGACAAGCCAATTGGCAACCAGTTTTGAATCATTAGTTTTTGAACAAGCTCCCTCAAACATGTTTGCCATTGTCTTTGATGAGGCAATAATTTTTGCCTCAGAAGAATCCAGATTTGATTCTTCAACATATCTTCTTTCTTTTTCATCAGGAAGCTCAGGAAGGTTGTCTTTAATCTCTTTAAGTTCATTATCAGAAATTACAACCGGAAGAAGGTCTGGGCATGGAAAGTACCTATAATCATTTGCTTCTTCTTTAGATCTCATTGATCTAGTTTCATTCTTTACACTGTCATAAAGGCGCGTTTCTTGAACAACTGAATCACCAGATTCTAAAATTCTAATTTGTCTATCAATTTCAAAGTTAATAGCTTTTTCAATAAATTTAAATGAGTTTATATTTTTAATTTCAGCTCTAGTTCCAAGTTCGGTATCATCTGATTTTTTTACAGATACATTTACATCGCATCTCATTGATCCTTGAGCCATATTTCCATCACATATATCAAGAAAAGTAACAATTTGTCGTATTGCTTTAAAATAAGCAACCGCCTCTTTTGCATTTGCAATCTCAGGCTCAGAAACAATTTCAAGCAAAGGTGTTCCAGCTCTGTTTAAATCAACGCCTGTTTCACCATCAAAGAGATCATGAATAGATTTACCAGCATCTTCTTCAAGATGAGCTCTGGTAATATTAATAATTTTTTCTTCACCATCTACTTCTATTTTAATTGATCCCTTTCCTACGATTGGCAGAGCCATTTGAGTAATTTGATAACCTTTAGGAAGATCTGGATAAAAATAATTTTTTCTATCAAAAGTTGATGTTTGATTTATTTCAGCATTTGTCGCCAAGCCGAAACGAATTGCTTTATGAAACGCCCCTCTATTTGCAACAGGCAACACTCCTGGCAATCCTAAATCAATTAAGTCTACATGAGTATTTGGTTCTGCTCCAAAACTTGTTGATCCACCAGAAAAAAGTTTTGAATCAGTAGAAAGCTGAACGTGAATTTCTAATCCTATTACTGTTTCCCAACTCATGATTTATTGCCTGTAGGTGTTTTTAGATGCCAGTCTGTTGATATTTGGAAGTTGTGAGCTGCTTGAAGCAGTCTACTCTCATCTAAAAAGTTTCCAATTAACTGTAATCCAATTGGTTTACTATCAACCATACCATTTGGAATAGACATGGCAGGGAGGCCAGCTAGGTTTGCTGGAATTGTAAACAAATCTTCTAAGTACATTTGAATTGGATCGTCGCCTTTTGATCCAACCTCAAATGCAGCACCTCTGGTGGTAGGAGACATAATGATGTCTACATTTTTAAATGCAGAATCAAAATCATTTTTTATAAGCCTTCTAACTTGTTGAGCTTTTTTATAATAAGCATCATAAAAACCAGCAGAGAGAACATAAGAACCAATTAATATTCTTCTTTTTACTTCGTCTCCAAAACCTTCTGATCTAGTTTTTATATAGAGCTCTTCAAGATCTTTTGGGTTGTCACATCTTTTTCCAAATTTAACGCCATCAAATCTTGATAAGTTTGATGAGCATTCTGCTGGAGCAACAACATAATAGGTAGGGACTGATAAAGATATATTAGGTAGTGATATTTCAATAAATTCTGCACCCAAGGATTCATAATGTTTTTTTGATTCTTCAAAAACCTTAACTACATTATTGTCTAGCTTTGATAAATCGAACTCTTTCACTAGACCAATTTTTAAACCTTTAATAGAAGAATTTAAGTTTTCAGTAAAGTCAGGTACCGCTTCATCAATCGAAGTGGTATCTTTTTCGTCATGAGAACACATTTCATTGAGGAGCAATGCACAATCTTCAGCTGTTCTCGCCATTGGGCCAGCTTGGTCTAGACTAGATGCAAATGCAATCATTCCCCATCTAGAAATTCTTCCATAAGTTGGTTTTAATCCTGATATCCCACACAAAGAAGCTGGTTGCCTTATAGATCCTCCTGTATCAGTACCAGAGGCAGCAGGAACTATTCCAGCTGCAATGGCTGCAGCTGAACCTCCTGAGCTTCCTCCAGGAACCAAATTTTCACCCCATGGGTTTTGAACATTGCCATAAAAACTTGTTTCATTTGATGAACCCATAGCAAATTCATCCATATTTGTTTTACCTACAGAGATACAACCAGCATTTTCAAGGTTCTCAATGACGGTTGCAGAATATGGAGGTACAAAATTTGATAACATGTTAGATCCACATGTAGTTTTAAGATCTTTTGTGCAAAAAAGGTCTTTTTGGGCAATTGGTATTCCATTTAATGAGCCTGAACCAGGACTATTATCTAAGTTATTTGCCTTTTTAAGAGATTCCTCTTCGTTGAGGGTTATAAATGCATTTAATTCAGAATTATTTTTAATATTTAAAAAAGTTTCTTGTATGAGTTCTGTATAAGAAATTTCTTTTTCATTGAGCATATTCTTTAGCTCTTTTATAGTTTTGTATTGAACACTCATTCTACAACTCTTGGAACTAAGAAATAGTCTTCATTAGACTTTGGAGATCTTTCAAGGAAAACCTCTTTTCTATTTTTAGCAGTAACATTATCTATTCTAGTTTTAGCAGTTTTTTCAAGCGGACTGGCTAATGGTTCTATATTCTTAGTATCAGCTTCATTTAATTGATCAACAAATTTAATAATATTTTCAAGATCTTTGGTGATTTTATCCTCATTTTTCTCGTTTAGAGATAGTCTTGATAAGTAAGCTATAGTTGAAACTGTTTTCTTGTCCATATATAGGATATTATTATATTTTAGATGAGGGGATATTAACCCAACTTAATAATTATTTATATATATTTTAGGGAAACGTGTGGAATTCAATATTTTTAAAACTATAAGAGGTTACTTCTCAAACGACCTTTCAATCGATTTGGGTACAGCAAATACTCTTATTTACACAAAAGATGTCGGGATTGTTCTTGATGAGCCATCTGTTGTTGCAATAAGAGAGGCAAGAGGGCAAAAGACTGTGGTAGCCGTCGGGACAGAAGCTAAAAAAATGTTGGGTAGGACTCCTGGAAATATAAAAGCAATTCGTCCTCTTTCAGAGGGTGTTATTGCTGACTTCCAGGTTACTGAAAAAATGCTACAACACTTCATAGCAAAAGTTCATGAACAAAGATTCATAAAACCTAGTCCAAGAGTATTGGTATGTGTGCCTTGTAGGTCAACTCAAGTTGAAAGAAGAGCCATTAGAGAATCTGTTCTTGGTGCTGGAGCAAGAGACGTAAAATTAATTGAGGAGCCTATGGCTGCAGCTATAGGAGCAGGCCTTCCAGTAGAAGAAGCTAGTGGAAATATGGTAGTTGATATTGGAGGTGGCACATCTGAAATTGCAATTCTATCTTTAAATGGGGTTGTATACTCAGAATCTGTAAAAATTGGTGGAGATAAAATGGATGAGTCCATTACTTCATGGATAAGAAGAAATTATGGCTGTGTAATTGGGGAGTCAACTGCTGAAAAAATTAAATATACTATTGGTTGCGCAACTTCTGAATCAGAGAAACTTGAAATGTCGATAACCGGCAGAAATCTTGCAGAGGGAATCCCTGAGACTTTTACTATAAACAGTGAACAGATTTTTGAAGCTATGAAAGATCCGTTGTATGGGATAGTTCGCGCAATTAGAAATGCGCTAGAGCTTTCTCCACCTGAACTTGCAGCTGATATTGCTGAGAGAGGTATTGTGCTTACTGGTGGTGGAGCACTCATGAGAGATCTTGACAAGCTTATATCAAGCTCAACTGGCATACCTGTAATTTGTGCCGAGGATCCTTTAACCTGCGTTGCTAGAGGCGGTGGTCAAGCGTTAGAAATAATGGACAAATATAATATAGACCTCCTTTCTTCTGAATAAATCAAATGTCAAGGGTGACACCCACTTCAGGCTTAAGAATTTTATATTTGATATCATTTTTGATGTCACTGTCATTAATATATGTCGATATAAAATATAAACCTTTCGAAGGCATAAAAAATTCATATAAATCATTTTTAATATCATCTACTTATATTTTAAAAAATATTACAGTAGAGCCTTTTAAATATCTTTATGATGTTACAAAAGATAAATCTACTTTAAGAAATGAAATTAGGGTTTTAAGAACCGAATTAGACAATATTAAGATATCAAATTTTCTTATTTCAAATGATTCTAAATTTTTTTCTAATGACGAATTGATAAAAAAAATTTTAAAATTAAATAATATAAATAAGCCATTTCACATAGCAAAGATTAAATATTTTGATTTAGAAAAATATTATTGTTGTAGCAAGCACAGAATAATTATTAAGAGCTTAGATCAAAATAATATCAACTTTGTTGGCAATCCTGTGATAAATGAAACAGGAATCATTGGTCAGGTTATTTTTGAAAACATCGCAAGTGAAGTAATGCTTCTCACAGATACAGAACATGTAATACCAGTATATTCAAAGGATCACTACTGTAATGCTAGTGGTTCTGGAAAGCCGGGCGTCATATCATGCACTTTCAGCAAATTATTATGGCAGAACGGAGTTGAAATCGGTCAAAAATATTTCTCATCAGGAATGGGTGGCATATATCCTAAAGGCATTCTTATAGGTGAGGTAATCGACATAAAAGAGATAGATAATAAAACTGTAAAGTTTGATATTGGTTTAATTGCTAATCCAATCAATTCAAATATTCTCGGAGTTTTGGGGACAAAATGAAGTTCACACAATCAATAAAATTACTCCTAATTATTTTTATAGCAAATATATGTGAAAGTTTTTTATCTCCTTATTTAATTAAAGCTTTCATTAATTTGCCTATAACTTTCTTGTTTTTCTCAATGTTTTTGTATAAATCTAAAACAAATATCAATCCTTTCTATATTTTTTTAATTGGATTATTTGTTGATATTATTTCAGATGCACCATTTGGTTTAAATTCTGCTCTATTTTGTTTAATGGCATATTTAATAAATAGTTATTCAAATACATTTAAGCTGTTCTCATTTTTTCAGATATGTTTATTTTTTAGCGTCTCATCTTTCTTTTATATTGGCATTACTCAAATATTTATGAATTTGGAGAACTTTTCATATGCAGTGCTTTTAATAAGCCTTATATTTAATACCGTATTATTTATTACAATATCTTTATTGAGAATTAATGTTATGGCTATCTTCAAAACATAAAATGAGAAGTTATAAAAAGTATTTTTTATATCTTTTTTTTGTAATATCTATGGTTATTATTTTTTTCTTTAGCGTATATTCTTTTGTAATATTTAAGCCCAATAAAACATTAAAATTCATAGATAAATTTTTGATATATGAATATTCTTTAAATACTAATTCAGTCGTATCTAATAATAGTTTTTTTAAACCAAATTTTGAAATTGAAGAATTACAAATCTTTAATCAAGATAATAAAGAAGCTTTAAATATATTTAAGCTCAATATAGGTTTTGATATTTTTAAAACATTAAAAAGTCGGTCATTATATTTAACTAATTTTGAGATTCGCTCGATAACAATAGCTGAAAGCTCTAACGAAGGATTATCATCTTCATTTTCAATAAATGGCAAGAACCTTAAAATTTCCAACAATGAATTTAATCTTTCTTCAGAAGATTTTAATATTTTAGCTGGATTATCAAGCATTAAAATTTTATTAAAAAATGGTAATCTCAATTCATATCCATATAAAAATATAAAATCTCTTATAGACATCAACAACAAGAAAGTTTTTTACACAAGTTCTCACGAAATTGATAATAAAGTGATTGCAAGAATAGATAGAATAAATCTTAGCTCGTTAAAAAATTATTCTATTAAATTAGATTTTGATACAAAGGGTTTTTTTGATTTTAAAACAAATAAATCAAGAAGGCTGGATAGGCTGAAATTTTATGACACCAATATCACCACAGAAACTGGATTTAAAATAAAAAATATTCAAACAACTCTTTATTCAAGTTTTAATAATAGCTTATATGGACTATTTCAATCTGATTTACCAGATCAAAAAATACTTGGAAGTCTTTCATATGCTAACGATAAAGCTTCCATAAGAACTGAAATAGCAATAACAATGGATAAAATTATTGATAAAAATCCCTATTTTAGTATGAGTGGAAACGAGGTATTTTTATCAACAATCAAGTATTCAGATAATAAATTTTCTGCGGAATTGTATTCAGACCTAAGCAACACAAAGATTTACTCTAGTATTGATGAAATTAATAAAACTTCAAATAAAAAGCTAAGCACATCGATTTATATTGAAGATATTTCTAATCCAACTTATAAAATAAAAAATAATTTAATGCATGCATCCATACATTCATCAGGAAATGGTTTTTTCTCTTATGGAGACGCATTTAAAGATAAATTAAATAACAATAAACACAATGATGGACTTTATATATATTTAAATTTAAATAGTTTTGATTTTTCAAGTATTTCAATAGATTCTACAAATAATGATAACAACAACTTAAAGTCTATAAAAATTAAATCTAAAAGATTTAGTATTTTTGACAACCAATTTACAAATGTTTATTTTGATACTACTTTTAAAAATCAAATCAAAATCATCGCCTCAGGTGATAATCTTAACGGAGAAATTAATATAGATGATACAAATTTTATCAAAGTTGATTTAAAAGATTCTCAGTTTAATTTTAATAACTTAAAGAGCATTGAATTTGGTTCAACTAAAAATGTAGAGAATATTAATCTAAGATTTATTGGCAAAAGAATCCAAGCAGGAAGTAACTTAATTAATAATATTGATTTTTATTTACTAAAAAATAAAAATATTTTGACATTAGATAATATTAAAGTTGATAGTGAAAAACTTGTAATTGGTTCAGGTCAAGACAATGAAAAGGCATATATTAGCTATAACAATAAGCTTGATCTTTATAAAATTAAGGGAAAATACAGATTAGATAACTCATCAAAATATTTTGATGGACTGACAAAATATAATTTTGAATTTCTAAGGTCAGATTTAAATATTCAATGGAATAGCTTAGAGACCTTAACTAATTTGGAAGGTAAATTGGATTTTTTGATTAAAGACTTAAACCCAGATAGAGAAATTCCAGAATCTACTTTTTTAAGAGCATTAAGAATATTAAATCTTAATGGAATAGTTGATGGTCTAGATGACGCCTCTGATGGATTGCTAAATATTAATAGAGCATCTGGTGAAATGATTATAGGTAAAAATAGGGCACTAATTACTAAGCCAGTTATTCTTGAAACAGATGAAGCGAGCATGAAATGGTCTGGTGAGATTCTTAAAGATCAGGGTGGAGAATTAAATGAATTAAATCTTGATCTATCCATGAGATTAAAGATTTCAGAAAATATGCCCTGGTATGCAGCTATATTTGGTGGCATACCAGCAATAGCAGGCACAGTTGTTTTGGAAAAATTATTTGAGGATTCTATTGAAAATGCTACCACAATTAATTTTGATGTTAATGGTTTAATAGACGAGCCAAAAATAAAAAGACTAAATTAAAAAAATTGTTGCAAGTCCTAGAAAAGATAAAAAACCTACAACATCTGTAACAGTAGTTACAACAACACTTCCTGATATAGCTGGATCTTGATTAAATTTTCGCAAGATTAGTGGAACAAACACTCCAGCAACTACTGAACTTACTAAGTTTATTATTAATGCAAAAGAAATAAGTAACGATAGAACAAGTTCGTCAAACCAAAGATATGTCACTGCGCCAACAAGGATTGATAAAACTAAACCATTTAAAATAGATACTGCTAGTTCTCTTTTTAACAGCCATCTCATGTTTGAAGAATTAATTTGTTCTAATGTCAGACCTCTTAACACTATTGTTAGTGTTTGAGTTGCCGCAACACCGCCCATGCTAGCGACAATAGGCATTAATATTGCTAAATACACGATTTGAGTTAAGACATCTTGAAATACATTGATGGTCATTGAGGCTATAAATGCTGTTAGTAAATTCATACTTAACCAAAAGACACGACTTTTTGCAGCTCTGCCAGGTGGAGCAAATGTATCTTCAGCTATACCTGCCATCCCAAGAAAGTTTTGATCAGCATCTTCTCTAATAACATCAAGAACGTCATCAACTGTAATCCTGCCAATTAACTTACCACTTTCATCAATTACAGCAGATGAGATTATGTCATTTCTTTCAAATATTATGGCAACTTCTTTATCATTTTGATTTGCTGATATTGGAGCGATATTTGTTTGCATAACTTCTTTTACAATTAAATTTGGTTTGCAGGTAATTATTTTTCCAATCGCCAATTCTCCAATATATTTATCTTCTTTATCTACAACAAAAATTTTATCTGTATTATCTGGAAGATTATCTTGGTTTCGAAGATAATTAAGCACAACTTCTATGGTGTGATTAGGTCTAACACTTATAACATCTGTATTTAATAATCCTCCAGCTGTATTTTCTGGATAATTAAGCCCAACTTCAATTCTTTTTCTGTCTCTATATGACATTTTAGACAGAACAGTATTCATTCTTGCTTCCGGTAAATTTTGAAGAATATCTACAGTTTCATCTGTTTCTAATTCTTTTACAGCTTCTACTAATTCATCATTTGAAATATTTGAAACTAGATCCTGTTGTATTTCTTCTCCAAGATCTGCTAGAACATCTCCCTCTATATCTGTTTCAAGCAACGAGAAAAGCAGTTTTCTTTGTTTTGGAGGTGATGACTCTAGAGCATGAGCTATTTCAGAGGAGGAAAGTTTGTTTAGTAAATTTTTAACTTCATCGTGAGTTAAGTCGATATCACTATCAAGAAGTAGATCTAAATAATTTTCTTTTTCTTGCTGAATTTCCATAATTTTTCAACTTATAGTTATATTACCTGTTTCTAGATGATGGAATGTTAATCTTTTTACGATATTTAGTAATTGTTCTTCTTGCTAAATTAAACCCTCGCTTATTAAGTTCAATAGCTATTTTATTATCACTTTTTGGTTTTTTTTCGTCTTCAATAATTGATTTAATTAATTGCATCAATTGAATAGGAGTGACATCTCGAGTTTTTGAAACTGACGAAACTAATAAAGACTTTAGAGGTAAAATGCCTTTAGGGGTATCAATATACTTAGATCTTAGGATTCTTGAAACGGTAGAAGGATGAAGCCCAAGTTCATCTGATAGATTTTTATTTGTTAGAGGATTAATTTTTAATGGGTTATCTTGCAAAAATGATATTTGTTTGTTGCATATTAATTTACCAACCTTTATGACTGTTTCATTTCTTTTTTTTACCGAACTCAGAAGCCAGCGAGCGTCTTGAATTTTTTCTAACAACTTTTTATTAGGATTAATTTTAAGTTGTGCTGATGTTTTTTCAATAAGACTTTTATCAATTTGTAATTTAGGAAAACTATCCTCTATAAAATTCACTGACATAGATTCATGCCCATGCTCTATCTTCAAATCAGGAATAATATAATTAGTATTCTCAAAGCTTAAACCTGGGCTTAGATCACATGACTTTATTTCTGTCATTGCTTGATGGATCTCACTTTCTTCATAGCCATTATTTTTAAAAGTATGAATTATTTCTTTGAGATTCTCAGATTGGTTTTGATTTAAAATTAGCAGACATAGCTTTTTAATCTTTTTATCGAAATCTTTTTTTTCTATCTGAATTTTTATACATTCTTTAAAATCTCTAAATCCAACTCCAACCGGTTCCAAACCATGAATAACATTTAAAAGTATCTCTTCAATTGTTTGTATTGATGTATTCTTGGTAATCATAGATTGTATATCTGAAAGCTCTTCAACCAATTGACCAGATTCATCAATACATTCAATTATTGTATGAGCTATTTCTATTTCAAACTCATCTAAATTTAAATCATTAATTTGATTTATAAGCGAATCTCTTAAATTTTCAGTTGCAGCTATGTTGAAGTCAAAATCTGAATCATTATTATATTGTTCATCAAATTCATAATCTTCAGCTATTTCTTTTTCAATAAAAGGGTTAATTTCAATTTCTTGCTCAATCTTTTGTATTAATTCGTATCTAGAGAGTTGGAGCAAGTCAATAGATTTTTTAAGCTGAGGCGTTAATGAAATTTTTTGCTTTTGTTTGAATTCTTTTAAAAGTGAAATTGCCATTATTAACTATACATATCGCCAAGGTATACCTTTTTGACAATTTCATTATTTATTAATAATTCTTTATTGCCTTCAGCAATAACCTTACCGTCATTAATTACAATTGCTTGATCACAAATTTCTAAAGACTCTCTTACATTATGATCTGTTATGAGTATGCCAATATTTTTATTTTTTAATTTCACTAGAACTTGTTTAATTTCTTCAATTGCTATAGGGTCAATTCCTGCAAAAGGCTCATCTAATAATATTATCTTTGGGTTTGATGCAAGTGTTCTGGCTATCTCAACTTTTCTTCTTTGCCCACCTGACAGCTGTCTGCCTTTGAGGCTTAATATTTTTGATAATTTAAATTCATCAATAGATTGTTCTAAAAATAAATCTAAATCTTTTTTATTTGAAAAAGATAGCTCTGCTAATCCAAGCAGATTTTCATAAACAGTTAAATTTTGAAAAATTGATGGTTCTTGGGGAAGATATTTAATTCCTTTTTTTGATCTTTTATGCATTGGAATATTCGATACATCCTCGTCTCCTAATAAAATTTCACCTGAATCAGATTTAATAAGTCCTGCTATTAAATAAAATGTTGTAGTTTTACCTGCTCCATTAGGACCTAATAAACCACATATTTGTCCAAGCAATACTTCAAAACTAATATCTTTGACTATTCGCTTGTTCCTAATTGATTTACTTATATTTTTAAGTGAGAGCATAATTATTTATCTAACAAGATTTTCCCATCCTTAGCATTAAATATAATTTCTTTTGAAGAAACATTAACGTCATCAAATTTAATAAAAGCATTACCGATTAGCTTGATTCTATTTGTTTCGGTAAAAGTAATAAGGTCAGCACTTCCAGTATATAAGTTATCTTCTGTTAAAGATTTTATAGTAGCAGGATTTCCAAAAACCGTTGTAATTTTGCTTGAATTATCATAGGTAGCCTTATCTGCTTCAATTTTAAATTCATCAGATTTAATACTAATACCATTTTCAAAGAAAACTTTATTTTGATTCTTTTCTATAGAAACAATACCTGAATTAATAATTATATTTTTACCTTTAAATTCAGCATTTACAGAATAGCTAAAACTCAAACAGGCGATAAAAAAGATTTTTATTTTAAGAACTTGCAATTATAAAATCCTTGCTTGAATCAAGTCATGCATTGATAAAACACCTACATTTTTATTTTTATTCATAACTACAAGCGTAAAAATTTTATTATTTTCCATGACTTCTGCCGCATCGATTGCTAATGATTCTTCTTCGATTGTTTTAAATTTTTTGGTCATAACATCTTTAATAATTGTTTTATTAATATCAATTTTCTGATTTAGACACCTTCTTAAATCCCCATCTGTAAAAATACCAATAACTTTATTTCTGCTAGTAACCAAAGTCATCCCAAGATTTTTAGCTGTAATTTCTATCAAAGCATCAGATAAGTTAGTGCCCATTGATACTTTAGGAATATCTTTACCTGTGTGCATCAGGTGTTTTACTTGAGTTATGAGCTTTTTTCCAAGTTTTCCTGCTGGATGTGACGATGCAAAATCTTTTTTTGTAAAACCTTTTGCTTCAAGCAAAGCTATTGCAAGCGCGTCACCAAATGCAAGTGCTGATGTAGTCGAGGATGTTGGAGCTAGATCAAGAGGGCATGCCTCTTCTGATTTTATAACAATTGAAATATCACAAGTCTTAGCAATGGTTGACTTTGGATTACTTGTTAATGAAATAAGCTTTTTAGAAGACCTCTTAAGCGAAGGAAGGATATTAATAATTTCATCAGTCTCCCCTGAGTTTGATATTAAAAAAATTATATCTTTCTTGCTAATCAGCCCCATATCTCCATGAGCTGCTTCAGTTGGATGAATGAATATAGAGCCAGTTCCAGTACTAGAAAGTGTTGCAGAGATTTTTTGACCAATATGACCTGATTTACCAACACCCATAATAATAAACTTACCCTCGCTGAATCTAATAGATTCGCATAAAAGTGTGAAATTCTTATCAATTTGCGAAGATAAATCTTTTATGGCATCTGCTTCAATTTTAAATGTTCTTTTTGCTGACTTAATGTAATCAAATTTTTTCATATTTTTAGAGGATTTACTCAATTTTTATTATCTTCTAAATGCTATAATAGAACAATGTTACAGACTTTTAAAAAATTATTATTTTTATCGGTTATTCTTCTTAACTCAATTAATCTAATCTCAGAAGAGAATCCATACATCTTCATAGAAAATAATTCACAAAAAATGGTTATGGCTCTAAAAGATAACAAATCATTATTTGAAGAAAATAGAGATTTATATGAATCAAAAATAAAAGAAATATTTGAACCTATGATTGATTTTAAAAGAGTTGCAGCAAGTGTTATGGGAAAAAAATATTACTTATCAGCAACGCCAGCTCAAAGAAACGCATTTGTTGAAATTTTTAAAGACTCACTACTTAATACATATTCGGAAACATTGGCTCAATGGGATGATCAAACTATTACAACAATCTTTCCTGTAATGAAAGAAAATTTTCAGAATTTATCATCAATAGAAGTTCAACAGAAACTCAATACCGGCAGTAGCAGTTATCCCATTTCATATAAATTAAGAAAAAATAAAAACAACACATGGTCAATAGTTAATATTATCGTCAATGGAGTAAATTTAGGCCTTACTTTTAGAAATCAATTTAAGGCACTGGCAAATAAAAATGGTGGTGATATTGAAAGAACAATTGAAGGATGGGTATCTGATGCTGGAGATGCAGGAATAAGTGGATAAGAGTTTAATTAAGGAGATTATTCTCGATGAAATTCCTGATGCTGAATGTTTTTTTGATGGAAGTGAATGCAATCTTAAATTAATAGTTATCTCATCTTCCTTTGAAGGTTGTAACTTAATTCAACAACATAAAATGGTTTTAATGCCACTTAAAAAACAATTTGAAAGTGGTGCACTACATGCATTGAGCATTGAAACTCGGGCAAAATAAATGGAAAAATTATTAATAAATGGTGGAATTCCTTTGAATGGGACTATTTCATGTTCAGGTGCTAAAAATGCTGCCCTTCCAATGATAGCAGCAACTATTCTTTCAGATGAAAGTATAGTCCTTAAAAATCTCCCTTATCTTCAGGATATAACAACAATGTTTGAGTTATTGGGATCGATGGGTTGTGAAATTTTGTTAAACGAAAATATGGATTTTACAATCTCAACAAATAATATAAAAGAAAAAGAGGCCAGATACGAACTAGTTAAAACAATGCGAGCATCAATTCTTGTTTTAGGACCATTGGTTGCTAAATATGGTGAAGCAAAAATTGCACTACCAGGTGGATGTGCTATTGGTAGCAGACCCGTTAATTATCACTTGGATGCATTAGAACAGCTTGGTGCAAAAATATCATTAAAAAATGGCTATATTGAAGCAAGTGCAAAAAAATTAGTTGGGGCAAAAATTAAATTTGATGGTGTCACAGTAACCGGCACAGAAAATATTATGATGGCAGCTTGTTTAGCTGAGGGTATTACAGAATTAACAAATGTTGCAAGAGAACCAGAAATTATTGATTTAGCAGAATTTTTGAATGAGATGGGCGCTAAGATTGAAGGGGCCGGATCTGATAAAATAGTGATAGAAGGCGTAAATAAACTATCTGGAACAGAGCACAGTATACCTGCTGATAGGATTGAGGCTGGAACATATCTAGCTGCTGCTGCTGTTACAAAGGGAAAAATAACTATAAATGGAATAAATCCTAATAGACTAAAAAAAGTTATCGACAAGCTTAAAGAAGCTGGCGCTATAGTAAACACAAATGAAAACTCAATTTCCCTTGAAATGTTAAGAGACAAGCCAAAACCGGTAGATATTACAACAGCTCCTTTTCCCGAATTTCCTACTGATATGCAGGCCCAATTCTCAGTAATTAATTCAATAGCGGATGGAGTTTCTAATATTTATGAAACTGTATTTGAAAATCGTTTTATGCATGTTCAAGAACTAAACAGAATGGGTTGCAACATCAATATAAATGGAAATCAGGCTACGATTGAAGGGGTAGATAGGTTATACGGAGCAGAGGTTATGGCTACAGATTTAAGAGCTTCAGCTAGCTTAATATTAGCAGGCCTTTGTGCTGAAGGTGAAACAAAAGTTGATAGGATATATCATATTGATAGAGGCTATGAACGTATTGAAGAAAAGCTAAATTATTTAGGCGCAAACATTATTAGGTTACCTAGCTAACTCTATAATTTCCTTTGAACTGATTACTATAATCTTGGATTTATTATTAGAAGTTAAGACATTGAATTTAATATCATTACCTAAACTTGCAAACTTAAGTGAAGAGGTGAGGGTATTCCAATTACTCTGCTCATCATTTATTTTTATAATGATGTCGTTTATTTTCACGCCTTTTTCAAAAAGGGGACCATAATTATCAATTTCAACTATTCTCAGACCATTAACAAATTTATTTTCTAATATTAACCTTATTGGAGCTACTCTAAAGTTACCTATCCATCCAGATCTTATTTTTCCATACTTTATGAGTTCTGATGCAATTTGCACAACAATATTTGATGGAATGGCAAAACCAAGTCCTTGATAGGCACCTGTTCTAGAAAATATTTTTGTATTGATACCAATCAAATTACCATTTTCATTAATTAATGCTCCCCCAGAATTTCCTGGGTTTATTGCTGCATCAGTCTGAATTAATTCTAAATATGGGTTACCGTAATCTCTTCCAGTAGCACTAACTATTCCACTTGAAACAGAAATTCCAATACCATAGGGGTTACCAATGGCTAGGACTTTATCTCCTATTTTAAGATCATTACTATCGGAGATTTTAATTGGTTTCAGCGAGTTGGTAGTGTTTATTTTTAAAATTGCAATATCAGCATTTCTATCACCCCCAATTAAATTAGCCTCGTACTCCTGGCCATTATTTAGCTTCACTTTTGTGAATTGGTTACCAGAAATGACATGAAAGTTTGTAACAATGTAACCATCTTCAGAAAAAACAACCCCAGAGCCAACATTGTTATTTGTATAAGCACGATTATTATAAGAATGTATTGTAACCACAGATTCAATAGAGTTATTTGTGGCAGAAATAAATTTATTTTTATCAGTTGAGAAAAATTGCCATGATAAAAATATTGTTATTAAAATAACAAATAAATAGTTTATTTTAGATCTTTGTATAAAATTCATAATTATATGACTCAAAATATCATTGATAATTTAAAAAACCAAGGCGTTGAGCTTGATTTGGCTCAATTAGATATGCTTATGTTTATGGATAAATATGCTCCAAAAGAAAAAAAATTATTTTCCATTAGAGATAAACATAACATAAATGGATTTTACATATGGGGTAAAGTTGGAAGAGGCAAAACATTGATTGCTAAGTCTTTTTTTGAAAGTTTAAGTTCAGCTAAAAAATATTTTCATTACATAGATTTTATGCACTTCATCCATGATATGTTTTCTCAGTATTCTGGTAAAAAAAATCCCATTGATGAGATTTCAAAATTCATATGCAAAAGATATAAAGTAATTTTTATTGATGAATTTCAAGTAGAAGATATTGCAGATGCAATGATTATTGGAAACATTCTTCAGAAATTAATTGAGGGAGGTATATATTTATATATCACCTCAAATTCACATCCAGATAATCTATATAAAAATGGCTTACAAAGAAAAAAATTTATTGATTCAATGAAGAATTTACAGAATTTTTTATATATCCATGAGCTAAATAGCCTCATTGATTACAGAACATTGAATATAGTCAACCTTAATGAGGGAAAAAATAAGGTCTCTTTTTCAAAAAATGATATCAAAGATCTTATTAATAATAATTTTCAAAACGTAGATTTTAAGAAAAATTTTTTTAAGGTTAACGGCCGCAACTTCTCATGCAAAGGTAATAGTAAAAATTTTATTTGGATATCTTTTTCTGAATTTTTTAGCGAACCCAATGGCAACAGAGACTATATAGAGATTTCAAGAAATAATGATTGGATATTTCTTAGTGATTTCATAAAGTGCAACGATGATTCAGCTGATATTGTTAGAAGATTTATTTCTTTTATTGATATATGTTATCGAGATAAAACTAAAATTAAATTCTTTCTTAATGAGATAGAAAATCAAGAACTATATAAAGATACAAAGTTAAAAATTTTATGGGAAAGATGTCTTAGTAGGTTAATAGAAATGCAAACAAATGAGTATTTAATTTAAATATTTATTCACTAAATATTGCTAATTTTTGTTCTAAACATTAAGATTCGCATCTTAGAAAAATATGATTATGAAAACATTCTCACTTAAGAAAGAAAATATTGAAAGACAATGGTATGTAGTTGATGCTTCTGACAAAATCTTAGGAAGACTATCTACAAAAATTGCTGACAAAATTAGAGGAAAAGATAAACCAACTTTTACTCCACATACTGATGGTGGTGATTATGTTATTGTCGTCAATGCTGAGAAAATTAAGGTTACAGGCGCAAAATACACTGACAAGAAATATCATACACATTCTTTATACCCAGGTGGACTTAAAACAAAAACTTTTAGGGAGATGAATGAAAAGTTTCCAGAAAGAATTATAGAAGAAGCTGTTAAAGGAATGTTACCAAAAAATAAACTTGGTAAAGCTATGATAAAAAAATTAAAAGTTTTTAGCGGCCCAGTTCATGACCATGAATCGCAACAGCCAATTGAATGGAATCCATCTTTATGACTACAGAAACACATTATGCTACAGGCAGAAGAAAAACATCTTCAGCAAGAATATATCTCTCATCTGGAAAAGGTAACATAAAAGTTAATGACAGAGATTTAGATGTATATTTTGGACGTAAGGTTGCTCAAATGTTGGTTATGCAACCTCTTGAAATGACCGAATTAACAGACAAGGTTGACATCAATATTAAAGTTAAGGGTGGTGGTAGTTTTGGACAGGCAGGAGCAATTAGACATGGTATTTCTAGAGCTCTTATTTCGTATGATGAAGAACTAAGACCACAACTTAAAAGTGCAGGCTTGCTTACTAGAGACCCTAGAAAAGTTGAAAGAAAGAAACCTGGTCTAGTTAAGGCAAGAAAAAGTAAGCAGTTTTCAAAACGTTAATTTTTTTCAAATTTTTTCTTATAAATTAGTGGTATAATTCGCTGGTTTTTTTATTACTAAAGTCAAAGCACACAAAGGTCTAATGCAAGAAAAAGACAATACTAGAAGAAAGGTTTTAATAGGTTTAACAAGCGCAGTTGGTTTATCAGGTATTCCTTTTGCGGCTACTCCATTTATCGCTGCTTGGAACCCAAGCGCTAAAGCAAAAGCAGCAGGAGCATCTGTTAAATTAGATGTATCTAAGATGCAATATGGACAACAAATTCAAGTAGCATGGAGGAAGCAGCCAGTATTTGTTGTTCGTCACACTAAAGAAAGTTTAGAGAATATCGATTCAGCTTTACCTAAATTGGCTGATCCAAATTCTGACCAAATTGAAGAGCCATACAAAGGTCAAAATCCAACCAGATCAAAAAGTAGTGAATACACTGTTATGGTAGGAGTTTGCACCCATTTAGGATGTTCTCCTAAATACCATCCTGAAGTAGAGCCAAAGCCATGGGATGCATCTTGGGCTGGGGGTTTCTTTTGTCCTTGTCATGGGTCAATGTTTGATATGGTTGGAAGAGTTTATAAAGGTGTTCCTGCACCAACCAATCTTCCAGTACCTCCTCATTTTTTTGATGGCTCAATTTTAACAATCGGTGAAGACGGAGGAACAGCCTAATGAGCGAAATGGTTGGAAAATTATTTGGTTGGGTTAACAGCAGACTGCCTGTATCCAATACATTTGAAAGACACTTATCGAAGCATCCAGTTCCTTCAAAAGTTAACTTTTGGTATCTGTTTGGAGCATTGGCATCTGTCGTATTAATTATCCAAATTGTTTCTGGAATATGGTTAATAATGCCTTATTCAAATACTGAAGAGGAAGCATTTGCATCAATAGAATATATTATGCGTGATGTTGATTATGGCTGGGTTATAAGATACATGCACACCACAGGTGCATCAATGTTTTTTGCTGTTGTGTATCTCCACATGTTTAGAGGTTTGTTATATGGCTCATATCAAAAACCCAAAGAGTTGGTTTGGATTTTTGGATGCACAATATATCTAGCAATGATGGCAGAAGGATTTTTAGGATACGTTCTTCCTTACGGTCAAATGTCATATTGGGGTGCTCAGGTTATTATTTCTCTGTTTGGAGCCATACCATACATAGGAGAATCCTTAGAATTATGGATTAGAGGTGACTATTATATATCTGGTATAACAGTATCTAGATTCTTCGCTCTGCATGTTGTTGCATTACCTCTAGTTCTTATAGCTTTAGTTTTTTTACATCTAGTAGCATTACATGAAGTTGGAGCAGGCAATCCTGAAGGTGTTGATATTGAAGAACACTTAGATGATGACGGTGTTCCCTTAGATAGTGTTCCTTTCTTTCCATATAAAGTCTTAAATGCATTAGTTGGTATTGGTGTTTTCATGACAGTATTTGCAATTATTATGTTCTTCTTCCCTGAAGGAGGTGGCTACTTTATTGAAATGGCAAACTTTGAAGAAGCTAATCCGCTAGTAACTCCAGAACATATTGCTCCTGTTTGGTACTACTCTCCATATTATGCGATGTTGAGAGCTGTTCCAGATAAATTAGGTGGATTGATTGTTATGGGATCAGCAGTTGCAATTTTATTTGTAGTGCCATGGTTGGATAAAAGTAAAGTTGCATCAATTAGATATAAAGGCATATACAGCAAAGTAGCTTTAGCCTTATTTGGTATTAGCTTTATAACTTTAGGATATTTGGGCACTGTCAGTGTTACTGAAGTAAGAAAAACAATGAGTGTAATTTGTACGGTAATTTATTTTGCATTTTTCTTATTAATGCCAATTTATACAAAATATGAAAAGACATTAGAAGTACCAAAACGACTATGATTGAAAAGCAATTAAACATTTTGAATATTAAGCTCAGCAGATTTTTTGTTGTTCTTGGCTTGTTAATATCTATCAACAGTATAGATGCAGCTGAAGGTGGACCATGTAAAGATTATGGTGAGTGTGATGAATTTAAATATTCTTTAAATGATATGGCTTCACTTCAAAGGGGTGCATCAACATTTTTAAATTATTGCTATGGTTGTCATTCACTTCAATATTCAAGATGGGGCAGAGTATCTACAGATCTTCAAATACCAGAAGAAATATTTTTTGATAATCTTGTCTTTGATAAATCTATAAAGCCTGGTGATTTGATGGTTGGATCTATGTCAAAAGAACAATCGGCACAGTGGTTTGGTGTTGCTCCTCCAGATCTTACGTTGGTAAGCAGAGTAAGGGGAGACGATTGGATATACTCATACCTAAGAGCATATTATGAGGACGCGTCTAAACAGTATGGAGTTAATAATTTAGTCTATCCTGGAACTGCAATGCCTAATGTTTTGATGGCTTTGCAAGGAAATCAAAAGTTGGTTTGTAAAGATGTTCCAGTTATTGCAAAAAATGGTGGTGAAAAAAGAGACAATTTTGGTAATACCATAACTAAAGAAAAGTGTGGATATCTAAAAGTAGATGAGGGCTCAGGTGAACTAAATAAAGAAGAGTTTGACAGCTTAATCTATGACCTAACCAACTTTCTTGTATATGTCGGCGAACCAGCTAAAGCCCAAAGAGAAAGAATGGGTTGGTACGTAATTTTTTATTTTTTAATTTTTACTGCACTTTCAGCCTTGCTCTATAGAGAGTACCACAAGGATTATCATAAATAATTAGGGGAATGATATGATTTTATATTCAGACAGAGATGACCATTATAGCCAAAGAGTTAGAATTGTATTAGCTGAAAAAGATATTACTGCTGAAATTCATGAGGCTAAACCTGAAGAAACTCCTGAAGATATTCTTTCAATAAGCCCTTATCATAAGTTGCCAATTCTCGTTGACAGAGAACTTGCAATCCATGATCCTTCAGTAATGATGGAATATTTAGACGAAAGGTTTCCACACCCGCCACTGCTTCCTGTATATCCCGTGGCAAGGGCAAACAGCAGAACTTTAATGTTACGCATAGACAGAGAATGGTGCCCAATTGTAGACACATTAATAGCAGGAGAGCTTCCCGAAAAAGAGTTATTAAAGTTGAGAGAAGAGCTCTTGCATGAAATATCTTCAATTGCTCCAACTTTTAAAGAATTCAAATTTTTTATGAGCGATGAGTTTACTCTTGTAGATTGTTGCTTTGCACCTATTCTTTGGAGACTTCCTTCTATAGGCATTAAGCTTCCTGTTAACAGACACTTAAAACCTCTCTTAGATTATCAAAAAGAAGTATTTAAAAGATCTGGATTTTTAGATAGTTTATCTTCCCTTGAGAGGGATCTTAAAGAGGATTAGTTGTATCTGGAGATACTTTCCATAAAGGAAGGGTTCTATTAATACATTGTCCTTTTGAGACTCTTGAAATTCCTGAGTTAAACATCATATTAATGTTGCTAATGTTACTTTGATATATACCTTCAGCTAAAATAAGGTCTTCAATCAATGCCTTATTCAACTCATCCTCAATACTTTTAATATCTTTATTTAATGAAATTTCTTTAAAAAGGTAATTTGGTACAGGAATTATTACATTTTCAAAATCATTAAGTTCTTTTAATGAAGATGCTCCCATTAATAGTTCAGTAGTTGAATAAAATTCAGTATTTATTAAATAACTTCTAAAAATTGGAACAAGACTTTTACCAATATCATAGCTAGTTAAGAAAAAGATCTTATTAAAATCTTTTCTTTCTCTTGGGTTATGATTAATAGTGATATTTCTATCTAATGATTCCAGACCATTTAGTCTTTTCAAACTTGATTCAATTCCTGTTATTTTCTGTGAAAAGGCATCAAAGTTATTGCTTATTAAAAAAAATCTAACTTCAGGATATTTTTCCTCTAAAGTATTTATTCTATTTTCATATTCATTGCTGAATGCAACTAAAAGCTTTTCTTTAGAATTATTATTATAAAAAAGTATATTTTCGAGATGATATAACTGATCATCTAAAAAACTATTACAAAAAAATGAAAGATTAGATTCTGTTAATCTATCTCTAAGCTTTTTTCCATCGCCATCAAAAACAATATTAAATTTATAGCCTGACTCTAATAACGAAGATATAAAATATTCTTTATTCTTATCATTTGTTAAATAATTTAGTTTTAATTCATTTTTTCTCAGAGTTTCTCTAATATCATTTTCAGTTAAAAAATTTTTCTTGAAATTATTATCAGATCCAGCGCAGCTTGAAAGGATAGCTAATAAAAATACAGTAATAAATGTTAAGCTTTGTTTAAACATATTTAATTCTTTAAAAAATGTTAAATTTAATTTCAACACCAATAGGTAATTTAAATGATATATCACTTAGAGCAATTGAAGCTCTAAAAAGTGCAGATTATATTTTTGCAGAAGATACAAGAAATGCAAAAAAATTATTAAATTTTATTGATTGTCGATCTAAATGTTCTTCTTTTCATGAGCACAATGAAAAAAAGGTTACAAATATTATTATTAAAAAACTTATCGAAGATCAAAATTTAGAAATAGCAATTATCAGCGATGCAGGCACTCCAGCAATATCTGATCCTGGATATCACCTAATACAAGAATGCATAAACCACAAAATTAATTTTAGCCACATTCCAGGACCATCTTCAATAATCAATGCAGTTGTTTTATCAGGACTTCCAACATCAAGTTTCACTTTTTTAGGTTTTGTGCCCAAAAAGAAGAAACAAAAAGTTGAATTTATAAAATCTTTAAAGAAGTACTCTGAAACAATAATTCTTTTTGAATCAGGAAAAAGACTCCCTGAAACAATTCAATATTTGTTTGAAGAGCACTCTCAACATAACAAGATTTCACTGTGTCGAGAAATGACTAAAATTCATGAAACCATAGAGAGAGGAACGATAGCGTCATTGATAGAGAAGATTAATAGTGATGAATTAGTTTTAAAAGGTGAGTTTGTCATTGTGATAGAAGGCAGTTCCGCGGAAATTAAATACACAAAATTAGATAAAAAAATACAAAAAGCATTTTTAGAGAATATGCCACCAAAAGATGCCGCAAAGCTGATATCTATGATTACCAAAGAAAATAAAAGAGATGTTTATAAACAATTGCTAGAACTTGATTAGCATCTATCTAAAAACTATTTATAATAGCCACGAGTTGGTTGGATGATCGCTAACTTAGTTAGAGGAAAGTCCGGACTTCATAGAGCAGGGCGCCAGGTAACACCTGGGAGACGTGAGTCTACGGAAAGTGCAACAGAAAGTATACCGCCAATATTTTTGGTAAGGGTGAAATGGTGAGGTAAGAGCTCACCGCTTAAGTGGAGACAGTTAAGGCATTGTAAACCCCGGCCCGAAGCAAGACCAAATAGAAATCCTTTTAAGTTGCTCGCTTAGGATTTGGGTAGGTTGCTAGAATATTGTGGCAACACAGTATCAAGATAGATGATCATCTTCAACAGAATCCGGCTTATAAACCAACTCAACTTTTTTATATCATTTATATAGTGTGAAAAAGTGTGTAAATGTGTTGCAAAGTGTGTAAAAAGGCTATATATTTTAATCCATGTATGGTTTTAACACAGTTTCGCTTGATCAAAAGGGTAGATTAGCAATACCTGCTAAATATCGGGCCAGTTTTATTCAAAAAAATGAAACTCAAATTGTTATAACCAAAGATCCACAATACCCATCATTAAAAATATATCCTAAGTCTCAATGGTTAGAAATTTCTTCAAAATTAGAATCTCTTCAAGGACTTGATCCAATTGTAAGAAATCTACAATGGACTATCTTAGGTAATGCAAGTGTTACGGAATTTGATCCAAATGGAAGAATGCTAGTTTTAATCCCATCTGAATTAAGAAAGTATGCAGAATTGATTAATGAAAAGCAGATCTCATTAATTGGCATGGGTAATAAATTTGAAATATGGAATGTTTCTAATTGGGAAATGAGACAAACTGGTGGATCATTAGCAACAGAAATTTTAGATGTAGTTCTTCCAGAGAGCATTAAATCAATGTCTTTTTAACAGGGGATAAAAATGAATTTTGAAGTAATAGGGCAAGCAGTAGAAAACGCAAAGATTAAAGTTGTAGGTGTTGGAGGCGCTGGTGGAAATGCTGTTATTCATATGATTAATCATAATATTGAAGGAGTAGACTTTATTTGCGCTAATACAGATACTCAAGCTCTTTCAATGGCGGATGGAGCAATAACATTAAAACTTGGTAATGGTTTGACAAAAGGGCTTGGAGCCGGAGCAAATCCAGATGTTGGAAGAAAAGCTGCTGAAAGCGATAGAGCTGCGATAGAAGAATTATTAGTTGGAGCTGATATGATTTTTATAACTGCCGGTATGGGTGGTGGAACCGGAACTGGAGCAGCCCCAGTAGTTGCATCTATTGCTAAAGATTTGGGAGCACTTACAGTTGCTGTTGTTACAAAACCGTTTAAATTTGAAGGTAAAAAAAGAATGACTGCAGCTGAAAAAGGCTTAGCTGCTCTTGTTGAAGAGGTTGACAGTCTTGTAACTATTCCAAATCAAAAGTTATATGAGATTTTAGGTGAAGATACAGCTATGCAGGATGCATTTGCTAAAGCAGATGATGTATTAAAAGGTGCTGTTCAAGGCATATCAGATATCATCTTAAAAAAAGGACATATCAATGTCGATTTTGCTGATGTAAAAACTGTCATGTCTGAAAAAGGCATTGCAATGATGGGTACAGGAAGAGCAAGTGGCAAAAATAGAGCAGAAGCTGCAGCTACTCAAGCTGTAAGAAGTGAATTACTTGAAGATATTAATCTAAAAAATGCAAGAGGTGTCTTAGTTAATATTACTGCAGCAAAACCAACCTTGGGCGATCAGGCAGAAGTTGCTGATATTGTAGAAGAAATTGTTCATGAGGATGCAAATATAATTTATGGACTTGTATATGATGACTCGGTAAAAGATGATCTACTGGTAACTATTGTGGCCACTGGTGTTGATCAAAGAGCCCCAAAATTAGTCATTGATAATCAGCCATCAATGCAATTAAATCCTGTTGGATTGAATAAAGAACAAACAAGTCAAAAAGGTGGCACATCGTCTGCAGCGGAAATTGATTTCCTTGATGTGCCAACTTTTATGAGAAAACAAGTAGATTAAGATGCTTCATTTTCCAGTCTTACTGGAAGAGTCAGTAGATTTTTTAGTTCATAAAAAAGAAGGCAGTTACATAGATTGCACTTATGGTCGCGGCGGTCATACGCAAAAAATTTTAGAAACAATTTCCTCCAATTCTCAATTAACTTCTTTTGATAAAGATAATGATGCCATTCAGCATGCAAACAATATTGAAAATACTAACTTTAAGATCATTCATGATTCATTTAGCAACATTAATAAATATTTTAGTAAAGATTCAGTAGATGGAATTCTATATGATTTGGGTACTTGCTCAACTCATTTCGATGATGCTTCTAGGGGATTTAGTTTTAGACATGATGGACCTCTTGATATGAGGTTTGATACAAAAAAAGGAAAACCTTTAGCGGACTGGATCAATAAAGCAACTGAAGATGATATTAAAGAAGTTTTATATAAATATGGAGATGAAAAGCATGCAAAGTTGATTGCACGTAATATTGTAGAATATCGAAATAAAAATACTTTTGATTCAACATTGCAGCTAGCAAACCTTATTCAGGATATATATCCAGATAGAAAAAATAAAATTCATCCAGCTACAAAATCATTTCAAGCATTAAGAATTCATTTAAATGATGAATTGATTGAGCTATCAGACTCTTTAATTCATGCAAAGAGTTTACTCAAAAAAAATGGGATCGTTGTGGTTATTTCTTTTCACTCTTTGGAAGATAATATTGTTAAAAATTTTTTTAAAGCTGAAATAAAAAATTATCCCAAAGATATACCAATAAATAATGAAGAATTTAAAGAATTTGAATGTATAGCAAAAAAGGTAAGGCCATCTGCTAAAGAGATTGAACTAAACAATAGATCAAGAAGTGCAATCATGAGAGTGTTTAAAAAATTATGACCAATAAACAAAACTCAATATTAATTTTGATGTTATTTTCTATCATCTTTCTCAGTCTTGAAAAAATTAAACTTTCATTTGAAATAAATAGATTAAATAACAATCAAGAAAACCTAATTAAAGAGCATGAATCATTTAAAGATAAAAATATAAAACTAATTACTCAGTCATATACCAATAATTCACCTGCTTACATTGAGCGCATTGCTAAGGAAGAGCTTGGCATGGTTAAAAGGAAGCCTAAGACCATAATTAAAACCACCACTAATGAAAAAAATTAATTTTATAAACTGGAGACTATTCGTTACATGCTTTTGTCTTGTTGGGGCAATCTTTGCTGTTGTTTATAAGATTATATTAGTTCAAGTCGAAGACAGTCTTTTTTTGCAAAATGAAGGAAAAAAAAGATATATAAAATATAGAGAAATTAATCCTGTTAGAGGAGCGATATATGACAGAAACAAGTTTCCGCTAGCGGTTTCGATTATTAATTATGACTTATATGCTTTAAAGGGTTTAAATATTGACAAATTTCTTAAGCTTAAAGACCTTATGGAGATAGATGAGGATATTTCTATTATTGAGCCTTTTAAGAGGAAAACTCTTCTTAAAAAAGGTTTAACTGCTGAAGAGCAGTCAATTATTAAAGGTCTTAATTTTAATGAATTAGAGTTAGAAATACGCCAAAGCAGACATTATCCTTTAGGTGAACAGATTGCACCGCTTGTTGGTTTTTATGGAAAGGATAGAGCACAAGAAGGACTAGAAAAAAGTTATGATTCGATGCTTTCAGGAAAGATTGGAAAACAAAAATTTTATAAAAATGCAAAACAGGAAATTATTTCAAAACCTATTGAGATTGAAAAATCAATTAAAGGCCAAGACATAGTCTTAACCATTGATTCAACTATTCAGTTTTATTCATATAAATATTTAGTTGAAGCTATAGTAAAAAATAAAGCTAAAGCAGGAACAGTGTTGGTATTTGATAATTTAAGCGGAGAAGTACTAGCAATAGCGAGCTATCCCTCATATAACCCCAACAACCCAAACAGGGCAATTCAAAAGAACAGGGCTCTAGTTGATGCATATGAGCTAGGATCTGTTATAAAGCCTATAGTTTTTTCGAAAGCTGTTGATGAGGGTGTTATCAATCCTGATGAATTAATGGAGTTGCCAAGACGTTTGCAATTAGGTGAGAAGATTATTTCTGACACAAAAAATTATGTTCAGTTAACTCCTAAAGAAATTATTGCTCATTCAAGCCAAGTTGGAGCATCCAAAATTGCATTAGGGTTGGGATATGATGCTTTGATGGCCAATTACTATAATTTTGGTTTTAGTAAACCAATATCAATCAACTTCCCATCAGCAGCTTTTGGTTTAATTAATAGTAAAGAAGAGGTTTCAGATAGAGAGCTCGCCAGCATGGGCTATGGGTATGGCTTCACAGTAAGCCCGTATCAAATTACATCTGCTTATTCAACTTTTGCAAATAAGGGAATTCGTAAAGATTTTAAACTACTTGTAAATGACGAGGTAACACATAAGAGAGTTATCTCAAAAGAGTCAGCTAATCACACCTTAGACGCTTTAAAAAAAGTTGTGGAGTTTGGTACTGGTAAGAAAGCAAAAATAGATGGATTTACTCAGGGTGGAAAAACTGGAACTGTGCATAGGATTAGATCAGGATCAGGTTACGCTGAAGATTTGTATCGCGCTTCTTTTGTTGGTATTGCTCCTCTATCAGAGAAATCATTAACAATATTCGTATCAATTGAGGATCCTGGACTAAACGCATATTCAGGTGGCATGATTGCCGCACCTCTATTTGCAGAAGTTGCTGAAAGTTCTTTAAATTATTTGGGTTATTTAGAGGATGAATAAATTAGCACAAATACTTGGCATTCAATTCCCTAATGAAATAGAAATTTCGAGTATTACAAACACAACTGACAAAGTAGAAGAGGGCTCTGTTTTTTTTGCTTTACAAGGAACACAAAATCATGGAAGCAAATATATAGAAGAAGCTTTTGAAAAAGGAGCAAAATTAGCTATTCATAACGATAAAAATTTTTGTTCATCAAATAAAAATATTATTTATGTAAAAGATCTTCAATCTAGTGGTGATGAGAAGATTTTTAAAGTTCTGGAAGCTTTCTATAAAATTAACAATCTCAATAGCCATAATTACTATGCATTTACAGGAACAAATGGCAAAACAACGTCAGCATACTTATGCCACCAACTACTCACAAAAAAAGGCTATAGCTCGATATATATAGGTACTATTGGAACTCAATATGATACCAATCCATTAGATCAATCTATATCAAAAAAAACAACGCCTGATATTTTTGAATTATTTGAAATATTTAATTTTTATAAAATCAAAAATAATATCGCAGTTTGTATTGAAATATCCTCACATGCGTTGGATCAGAATAGATTAGAGAATATCAAATATTTTAAATCTTCATCTATATTAAATATTGGATCTGATCATCTTGATTATCATAAAAACATTGAAAACTATGCACAAAGTAAATTAAAAATTTTTAGTACTGAATCTGAAAGTAAATTTATCAACCATAAAATTTTAAATGAGAACCCTAATATATTCATTGAAGATAGCTCTCTAATAAAAGTTTCTAATAATTCTTCTACTGATCTATGTTACAAAATTCTTGAATGTTCTTTCAAAAAATCATTATTCAAAATAATCGAGAAGAATGAAAAAGGTGATTCAATATATCAATTTGAGACATCTATTTTTCCAAAGTTCAATATAGTTAACTTAATTTTTGCCATTTGTTCTGCTGGTTTATCAAAATTTGATAAAAATAAGATCAATAAATTGGACTTTCTAAAACTTCCTAAAGGCAGGAGCGATTTTATAAAAGATATTCCTGCAAATATAATTATTGATTACGCGCATAATCCAGAAGGGTTTCTTTTATTTCTATCGTCATTGCAAGATTTTTTTGATAATTTGGTTGTTGTTTTTGGTTGTGGAGGTAATAGAGATAGATCAAAGAGACCATTAATGCTTAATGCTGCTTTGAAATATGCTGAAAGGGTAATATTTACATCTGACAATTCTAGAAATGAAGAGTTTAGTGAAATTTTATCTGATGCCATTGTAAACAATAAAAGTGAAAGCAAAATTGATGTAATTGAAGATAGAAAAGCAGCTATTATTCATGGAACAAATTTAATTAAAAAAGAGGACTGTTTAGTTATTTTGGGTAAAGGGCATGAAGAGACACAAGAAAAAGATGGGCAGATACTATTT
>CACEDQ010000009.1 GCA_902558375.1 uncultured SAR86 cluster bacterium | reverse complement strand
TGCTAAACCATTACAATATTCGCCTTTAAAGGAGTTTGTGTAACACTGGGGTGTAGCCAAGCGGTAAGGCAACGGGTTTTGATCCCGTCATGCGTAGGTTCGAATCCTACCACCCCAGCCATTTTTAAAAGAGGAAAATAATGAGCAAACAAATCCTAGATCTTTTCACTGGAACAGCTAACCCAGAGCTTGCTAATGAGGTTGCTAAAATATTAGATATAAAGATATCTAAAGCAGATGTTGGCTATTTTTCTGATGGTGAAATAAAAGTTCAAATTGAAGATAATGTTAGAGGTCATGATACTTTCATACTCCAATCTACATGTGCTCCTTCTAATAAAAATTTAATGGAATTAATGTTACTGGCAGATGCTCTTAAAAGATCTTCTGCATCCAGAATTACAGCAATCGTTCCATACTATGGTTATGCGAGACAAGATAGAAGGGTTAGATCTGCCAGAGTACCAATTAGTGCTAAAGTTGTAGCTGATATGTTTTATTCTGTTGGAATTGATAGAGTTTTAACTGTAGATCTACATTCAGAAACTATACAAGGTTTTTTTGATATGCCTGCTGACAATGTCTATGCAACTAAATTGATGGTTGACGATATCAAAAAAAATAATCCAGACAATAATATTGTTGTTGTGTCTCCAGATGTTGGAGGTGTAGTGAGATCAAGAGCTTTAGCAAAACAGTTAAATGATGCCGATTTAGCAATCATAGACAAAAGAAGAGCTGCAGCAAATCAATCTGAAGTGATGAACATAATTGGTGATATTGAGGGTAAAGTATGTATTGTTCCAGATGATATTATCGATACAGCAGGCACGCTTTGTAATGCAGCCAAAGCATTGAAAGAACACGGTGCAGCTGGAGTAAAGGCATATATAACTCACCCTGTACTCTCTGGTCCAGCAATAGAAAGATTAAATAAGTCAGAAATTGATGAACTTGTGGTAACAAATTCAATTCCATTGTCACATGAAGGTGAAAAATGCAGTAAAATACGCGTCATTTCTTTAGGTGCAACAATTGCAGAATGCATTAAAAGATTAAGCAATGAAGAATCTCTAAGTGAGATGTTTATATAAGAGGATATTATGAGCGAACAAATAGTTTTAAATGCTGAAACAAGAGAAAGAACTGGGTCTAATAAAGCTAGAGTTATTAGAAAAGTTGATGGAATGGTTCCAGCGATAGTTTATGGAGATGAAAAAGAATCTTTAAATTTAAAGTTGCATCTAAATGAGCTTACTAAAGCGTCTCAAAATGAACTTTTTTATACACAGGTCCTTCTAATTAAAAATGGCGACCTTGAAGAGAAAGTTGTATTAAAAGAGCTCCAAAGAGATCCTGCAAAAGGCAAATTACTTCATGCTGATTTTCAAAGAGTTTCTAGAAAAACTAAACTAAAAGTTGTTATTCCTATGAACTTTGTCAACGAAGAAGAGTGTGTTGGCGTTAAGAATGATGGTGGTTTAATAACAAAGGCTATCAGAGAGGTTGAGATTATGTGTTTAGCTGGAAATATACCTGAGTCAATAGATGTAGATGTTTCAATGCTTGAATTAGGTGCATCAATAAGACTTACAGAAGTTACTTTACCTGAAGGATCAGAGATACCTGGACTTACAGAAGAAACCGATCAAATGGTTGTGTCTGTTAATGCTCCTAAAGCTGTTGAAGAAGAGCCTATTGTTGAAGAAAGTGAAGAAGCTGCTGCTGAAGAAGATGCTGCTGGAGAAGGTGGTGCTCAAGAAGGTGGTGAAGAATCAACTTCTGAAGACTCTGCAGAAGGATCTGAAGAGAGCTAAAAATTGTGCTTAAGCTTTGCTTAATTGGTCTGGGCAATCCTGGAGCAAAATATAACGGCACTAGACATAATATTGGTAAAGAGTGGTTGATTAAGCTTAGTGAATCTCATTGCTGTGACTTTGTTGCAAAAAGTGGCATCGAAGCAGATATAACTCACTCCCATGCAGAAGAAATTCTTTGGGTTATTCCAGACAATTATGTTAACAATAGCGGTCGTACTGTCTCTAAACTAGTAAAGAATATCAATCTTCCTAATAATAAAATTATTATTTTTCATGACGATTTAGATTTAAACCCCGGAGAGGTCAGATTAAAAGAAGGTGGCGGTCATGGTGGACACAATGGACTTAAAGATATCTTTGAAAAAACTGGAGCAAACGATTACCTAAGAATAAGAATTGGCATAGGTCATCCAGGTAGTAAAGATTTAGTTTCTAGTTGGGTTTTAAACAAATTTCATCCAACTGATAGAAAATATATTGACGAAGCTTATGAACTATTCAGCATAAACTTTAATACATTATGTTCTCAAGAATTTTCTAAATTACAAAAACAACTACATACGAGATAATATGGGATTTAAATGCGGTATTGTTGGGCTTCCAAATGTAGGTAAATCCACTCTTTTTAATGCTTTAACTAAATCTTCAATACCTGCAGAAAACTTTCCTTTTTGTACCATAGAACCCAATGTTGGAAAGGTCCCTCTTCCAGATAATAGATTGAAGCAACTAAACGATATCGTAAATTCAAAAAAGATAATTCCAGCAAGCCTAGACCTTGTGGATATTGCAGGCCTTGTAAAAGGCGCCTCTCAAGGAGAGGGTTTAGGCAATGCATTCCTTTCTAATATCAGAGAGATGAATGCCTTAGCTCATGTTGTAAGGTGTTTTGAAGATGAAAATATTACTCATGTTGATGGATCGATTGACCCGGTAAGAGATGCTGAAATAATCAATCTTGAATTAATAATGTCTGACTTAGAAACGGTCAGTAAAAGAATATTAAAATGTGAAAAACTTCTGAAAACCAACGATAAAAAAAATAAGACTGAACATGAGGTCTTATTAAGAATTAAGAGCGAACTTGATCAAGGAAGACTTATAAATATCGAAGGTTTCAATGAAGAGGAAAAGTTAATTATTAAAAATTTTCAATTACTTAGCTCTAAGCCAACATTTTATATTGCAAATATTTCTGATAATGGATCTTCAGATGATGCTCTAAGAAAATTAATAGAATTTGCAAATCTATCAGGCAATACAGTTATACCAACATCAATTAAGATTGAGCAAGAGATATCTATTTTGGATGATGAGGAAAGAAAAGAATATTTAGAATTAATGGATATGGATGAGCCTGTTCTAAATAAAATTATTTTTAAAGGATATGAACTTCTTGGACTTCAAACATATTTTACTGCCGGACCTCAGGAAATAAGAGCATGGACCATTAAGAATAACTCAACTGCACCCAATGCAGCAGGAGTCATTCATACTGATTTTGAAAGAGGGTTTATAAAAGCCGAAGTAATTAGTTTTGAGGACTACATCTCATGCAATGGAGAGTCTGGTTCAAAAGAAAAAGGTAAATTAAGGCTCGAAGGAAAAGATTATATTGTAAAAGATGGTGATGTAATTCATTTTAAGTTTAATGTTTAAAGTTAATGAAAAAAAATATTGACTCTTGAATTCTAGGACTTATCATTCAACGATTGGCTATGTAGCTCAGATGGTTAGAGCACAGCACTCATAACGCTGGGGTCGGTGGTTCAATTCCACCCATAGCCACCAACTCTTTTATTTCTTAAGATAAGCTAAAATTATAATTATAGATACTAAACCAAGAATTCCATCAGTACCGATTAAGTTTAAAAGATCTGATAGGTTTTTATATACATCTCCTATAAAAGGGGCATCTGGACCAAAAATTACGCCTAATAATAAAGCTACAGAAACTACTGGTACTAGCACATCTGTTAGTCGTGTAAAAAAATCTTTTATAGAATTTAGAAATGATTTATATTTCATTGTTAAAGTAAGAAGGGCCTATAGGCCCTTCTTATTTTTAGAGATTACTTATTAAGTAAACCAATTAGAATAGCAGCCACTAAAAGTCCTACTAATCCATTTTCTCCTAGCGTTGCAACAACTCCCATTAGTCCATCAAGAACATCGTTGAAAAATGCTACGTTACCGCCAAATACAATACCTGCTACAACACCTAAACCAACAACACCAATTAATAGTGATGTTAAGTCAGCTACTATATCTTTTAATGTATCAATTGCTCGCATAATTATTCCCCCCTATTAGGTTATTTATGATTTGCAGCCTACATGAGACCATAAAAAGAGAAAGGATTCAAATTTTGTGAACAAAAAAAACCGAAAATTTGACATTTCGGTTTTAATAATATCAAAAAATGAATTTATTCTTCAGGACTATCTTCAGCTTCAGAATCGTCAATATTTGCTTTTTTGATTAAGGCCTTGGCAGATAATTTCATCTTACCCCTATCAAAACCTATGAGTTTCACATCAATTTCCTGTCCTTCTGTAAGCACAGAACTAACATTTTCTGTTCTTTCATGAGCAATTTCAGATATATGTAACAATCCATCCTTACCAGGCAAAATATTTACAAAGGCACCAAAATCAACAATCTTTACAACAGTACCTTTATATACCTTATCAAGCTCAGGCTCCTCCAAAATACCCTCAATTATTTCAAGGCATGCTTTCATTGAAGACTGATTTTGGCCAAACACAGAAACAGTTCCATCATCATCAATATCAACTGTTGCCCCTGTTTTTTCTTGCATTGATTTTATAACTGCTCCGCCTTTACCGATAATCTCTTTGATCTTATCTTTATCAACCATAAAAGTTTTCATTGCAGGGGCATTTTCAGATAAATCCTTTGGAGCTGAAATAGCTTCGTTCATTATTCCAAGAATATGAGTCCTTGCAGCTTTTGCTTTTGTTAAAGCAACTTCCATAATAGCTTCGTTTATACCTTGGATTTTAATATCCATTTGAAGAGCAGTAATACCTGTTTCTGTTCCGGCTACTTTAAAATCCATATCACCTAAATGATCTTCATCACCCAGAATATCAGTAAGCACTGCAAAGTCATCACCTTCCTTAATTAGCCCCATTGCTATACCTGCAACTGGACTTGAGATAGGAACTCCAGCATCCATTAATGATAAGGAGGTTCCACAAACTGATGCCATTGAACTTGAACCATTAGATTCAGTAATCTCAGATACTACCCTCATCGTGTATCCAAAATCTGTTACATCCGGTAATACAGCTTTAATAGCTCTTTTTGCTAAATTTCCATGTCCAATTTCTCTTCTTTTTGGACCCATTGGCATTCCTATTTCTCCAACACTGTATGCTGGAAAATTATAATGCAGCATAAAATTGTCAGTTCCTTGACCTTCAATAGCTTCAATTCTTTGAGCATCTCTTGATGAGCCTAATGTTGCAACAACAATTGCTTGTGTTTCACCTCTTGTAAATAAAGATGATCCGTGAGTGCTTGGTAAAACATCAGTTTCGATAAAAATTGGTCTAACTGTATCTGTATCTCGCCCGTCAATCCTTGGCTGATTACTTAAAATATTTTGTCTAACTATGTCCTTTTCTAGATTTTTAAAAGCGCCTAAAACTTTTCCTAATTGAATGTCATCAGCTTCAGGATATGAATTAACAATATCTTCTCTAATTTTACTTATAGCCTCAGATCTCTCGGATTTAAGCTTTATAGTAAAAGCATTTTTAATTTGGTCAGTATATTTTTCTTGTAACTCTGAGTAATATCTTGGAGATTCTTCATCTGGTGTAATGACCCAGTCTTCTTTTCCTGCTTTATCTTTAAGCTCCTTACAAGCACTTATAACTGCCTGCATTTCTTGATGGCCGAATAATACCGCACCAAGCATAAGATCTTCATTTAATTCTTTTGCCTCGGACTCAACCATTAGAACCGCTTGTTCAGTTCCAGCTACAACCATATCAAGATATGACTCTTCTAGCTCCGCAAATGTCGGATTTAAAACGTAGTTACCATCTATGAACCCCACCCTAGCAGCACCCATAGGTCCATCGAAAGGAACACCTGCTACACATAGAGCTGCTGAAGCACCAATCATGGCAGCTATATCAGGATTTTGATCTTTACCTGATGACATCACTGTTGAAAAGACCTGAACCTCGTTTTTAAACTCTTCTGGGAATAAAGGTCTAATAGGTCTATCAATTAGCCTCGATGTTAATGTTTCTCTTTCAGTGGGCCTAGCCTCTCGTTTAAAAAAACCTCCAGGAATTACACCTGTTGCATAAAATTTTTCTTGATAAAATACAGCTAACGGAAAAAAATCTTTTCCAGGATCTGCTTCTTTTTTTGCGACTACAGTTGTAAGAACAACCAAATCATCTATTGTTACAACAACTGCAGCTGTAGCTTGTCTTGCAACTTTATTTGTTTCTAATTTTACTAATTTATTTCCATACTGAAATTCTACCGATGTAGATTCTAATTTATTATTTTCCACGATTATCCTTTTTTATGTTTTTATAATTAACCACGAAGTTTTAATTGCTTTACAACCTCTTTATAACTATCTGGGTTTTTTCTTTTTAGATAGGCTAAAAGCTTTCTTCTTAGGTTTACCATTCTTATTAACCCTGTTCTTGAATGGTGGTCTTTTTTATGTGTTTTAAAATGACTTTGTAATTTATTGATATTTTCTGTTAACAACGCAATTTGAACTTCAGGAGATCCTGTGTCGTTGTCTGTTCTTTGAAATTTTCCAACAATTTTTTCTTTTTCGTTAGCTAAAAGTGCCATATTTATATTCCTCGATGTACTTATTAATAAAATGCAAACCTCGTACAACTAAAGTAAGCGTGCGAATCTTATAACTAATCTGGTCATTAAACAAGTCGTTTTAAGGCTAGAACATTGTTAGACACATTGCCAAGGCCAAGAAAAGCTGATGATGAATCATAAATTCTATAGTCATTATCTTCGTAATTAATGTTTGTTAATTTTCCGCCATTTAAAAAAATCTTTAATTGATCATTTTGTAATTTAATAGCAGAAAATTCTTTGAATGCTTCTTCAATCGATATTAAATTTTTTATTTTAACTTCCTCAATAATTGATGCTTGATTAGTATTAAATTTACCTTGAGACACTCTTTTTAAGCCTGATAAATGAGCGCCACATCCAAGTTTTTTCCCTAAATCTCTTGCAATTGACCTAATATAAGTTCCTTTTGAGCAATGAATTAAGAAAGAACATTCATCGTGATCAAAAATAAAATCTTTTATTGAGAAAACAATAATTTCTCTTGGTGGTTTTGATATCAAATCGCCCTCTCTTGCATATTTATATAATGGTTTACCTTTATGCTTCAAAGCAGAATAAAAAGGTGCAATCTGCAATGACTTTCCAATAAATGAATTTAGAACTTGGTGAGTATTTTCTTCGGTTGGGAGGTTATCTGAAGTTTCGATAATTTTACCCAGTGCATCATCCGTGTCAGTAGATGACCCAAGTTTTACTGTTGCATGATATGTTTTATCAGATTCTAAAAAATAACTAGAAAACTTTGTAGCTCTATTAACTGCAATTACCATTAATCCAGTTGCCATTGGGTCTAGTGTTCCCAAGTGACCAACTTTTTGTAACCTCAAAGATTTTTTTATATTTTGTACAAGTTGATTAGAGGTTATGCCTTTTTCTTTGTTTAGAAGAAAAAAACCGTCCATTATTTTATATTCTTTAATAAGCTTTCAATATTATCGGAATATTCAATACTTTCATCAAATCTAAAATTTATAACAGGCACCCTTCTAATCTGCATAGTTCTTGATAGTTTTGATCGAATCATGCCCGAAAATTTTTTTAATATTTTAGGGTTTATTTCACTTTGTTCTTTAATTATAGATTCTCCAATTAAAGTATAGAATACGGTTGCTACACCTATGTCATCTGAAACTTTTACAGCAGTAATGTTAATATTTTGAAGCCGTGGATCTTTAGTTTCTTTGTTGATAATTAAAGATATTTCTTTTTTTAGTTCGTCGCCAATTTTTTCTGCTCTTAATGATGACATTAAAACTTCAACTACATTGATTGTGCTTCTTCTTTTCGATCATAAACCTCTATTTTATCTCCAGGCTTAATATCTTTATAGTTCTTAATACCCATCCCACATTCAGTTCCATTCTTAACTTCGTTAACATCTTCTTTGAACCTTCTTAAAGAATCTAGTTCACCTTCAAAAATAACTATTTCATCTCTAAGAACTCTAACTGGTTTATGCCTCAAAACATTTCCTTCAATAACCGTGCAACCAGCAATTTGACCGAATTTAGGGGAATTGAATACCTCTAATACTTCTGCTGTACCTACTATTTCTTCTTTGATAATAGGATCAAGAAGTCCACTCATTCTTGCTTTAACGTCGTCTAATAACTCATATATGATGCTATGATAACTTAAAGGTATAGATTCATTTTCTATAATTTTCTTTGCAGAATTATCTGATCTAACATTAAAACCTAAAATAATTGCATCCACGGCTAACGCTAGATTTGCATCTGATTCCGATATTCCGCCTACACCACTAGAAACAATCTTGACCTTTGCCAACTCATTACTTAAGTCGTTAAGAGCAGCTGAAATAGCTTCACATGTTCCTCCAACATCGGTTTTAACAATTATGTTAAGTACTTTTTTAGATTCTTGCCCAAGTGATTCAAATAAATCACCTGCAGTATCATCTTTTTGTTTTAATAGTTTTCTTTCCTTTTCTTGATTGATTCTATACTCAGCAATTTCTCTTGCTTGTTTATCATTCTCAACTACCTGAAATGGATCCCCTGCATTTGGAACATTATTTAACCCTAATACTTCAACTGCGGCTGACGGGCCAGCTGATTTAATCTTTGATCCATCACTATTTACAATACTTTTGATTTTTCCAATAGAATTTCCAGAAGCAACTAAATCACCAACTTTTAATGTTCCATTTTGAATTAAAAAAGTTGCAACTGAACCTCTAAATTTATCTAGTTCAGATTCAATAACCACGCCTTGTGCAGGACCTTTGTGATGAGCTTTTAATTCAAGTAATTCTGCTTCAAGAGAAACACTTTCTAATAATTTATCAACTCCAGTCCCTTTTAGAGCTGAAACTGGAACCATTTGCGTAGTTCCACCCCAGTCTTCTGGTGTTAAGTCCTTGGCTGCCAGATCTCCCTTGACCTTGTCAATGTCTGCACCATCTAAATCAATTTTATTAATTGCAACAACAATTGATACACCTGCTGCTTTTGCATGATTAATAGCTTCTTCAGTTTGTGGCTTAATACCATCATTTGCAGCAACAACTAAAATCACAATATCTGTTGTATTAGCGCCCCTAGCCCTCATTGATGAGAATGCAGCATGCCCTGGAGTATCTATGAAAGTTATTTTACCCTTTGGTGTTTCTACTTCATAGGCTCCAATATGCTGTGTAATTCCTCCAGCCTCACCATCAACAACTTTAGTTTTTCTTATGAAATCAAGAAGTGTTGTTTTTCCATGATCAACATGGCCCATGACAGTAATTACTGGTGATCTGGGTTTTGCATCATCTGTATAATTGATTAAATTAGCTAAGTCCTCTTCAAAGTTTTCTTCTTTTAATGCAACTCCATTATGGCCAATCTCTTCAACTACTAAGATAGCTGTCTCCTGATCAATGACATCATTTATGGTTGCAACAACTCCAAGTCCCATTAGGTTCTTAACGACTAGATTTCCTTTAACTGCCATTAACTTTGCTAGCTCACCAACTTGTATTGAAGATGGAACCTCTATATCTTTTTTTATAAATTCTGTTGGTACCTCAAACTTATGCTCTGATTCTTGAGGAAAAGATGCCTCTCTTCTCTTATAAGCATTAACTGCACTAGATAACTGCTCTTTTACATTTACTTTAACAGCAGGCTTTTCTTTATCAGTTTTTTTGAATTTTTCTCTTTTTTTAGCTTCATCTTTTAACTTTGCGGCTTCTTTTAATTGTTGCTCTCTTATTTTTTGTTGCTCTTTAAGCTGTTCCGATGCAGCAGCTCTTTTTGCTTCAATATTATCTGAGTAACTTTTTACTGTTTCTGTTTCCTTGGATGTCTTACCTTTAGATGTAACAGTAACACCTGAACCAGAGGTTACAGATTTAGATGGAGTGGCTTTTCCACTTTTTAAGGATCTTAAAAGAGCTTGCTTATCAGCTGCTGTAACCTCATCAGTATTTTTTGAGTGGCTTAATCCAGCATTTTGCATTCGTTCAAGCAAAGCAGTATCACTAATTTTTAAAGTTTTTGCGAAATCTTTAACGGTTAAAGCCAAAATATTTTCCTATTAAATTATTAATTAAACCAATGTTCTCGAGCTTTCATAATCATTTTTGATGCATCATCAGAAGAAATTTCAATAATATCTTGTAATTCATCAATTGCTAATTCAGCAAGATCATCCTTATTTTTTATACCCTTACTAGATAACTTTTGAATATCTTCATCACTTAAGTTTAAGTCAGTAAGAGATTCAACATTATCCTCTTCCTCTGTAATAGCGCCCATAGCTTCAAGAAGGGCAGCATCTTCAGCAGCACCTTTAATTCTTGCAATCTCTTCTTCGTTATCAATGAATGATTTAAAAGTCTCGTCTGTTGCATAAGCTATATCGTCAAAACTTGATAAGCCTGTGGAAGCAATTTTTTCAGCTATCTCTTCAGACACTTCGAGACTACCAATTAGACTAGCTAAAAATTCAGTTTCATCAACTTTAACTTTAGCTTCTGCTTCTTCACTACTAATAATATTTAGATCCCAACCAACTAATTTTGAAGCAAGCCTAATATTTTGACCTCGAGAACCAATAGCTAAGGCTAAATTTTCTTGGTTGACAGCAATATCCATCGACCTTGAATCTTCATCCATTACAATAGATTCAACTTTAGCTGGAACTAAAGCATTAATTACTAACTGTGCTGGATTATCGTCATATATGATGATATCAATTCTTTCATTCCCAAGCTCGGCAGAAACAGCTTGAACTCTGGAACCTCTCATTCCAACACAAGCCCCAACAGGATCTATCCTTCCATCATTTGTCTTAACTGCAATTTTAGATCTTGAACCAGCATCTCTAGCAACACCCCTAATCTCAATAACATCTTCATTTATTTCAGGAACTTCAATACTAAAAAGTTCAGTTACCATTTCTGGACAAGACCTATTTAGCATTAACTGGGGGCCTCTTCCTTCAACTTCTTGAATCTGAAGAATTGCTCTAATTCTGTCATTTATTTTATATATCTCACCAGGCATTAGTTTGTCTCTTGGTAAAATAGCCTCAGCATCGTGAGCAATATCTACAATAATGTTGTCTCTTGTCACTCTTTTGACAGTACCATTTACTAATTGGTTGTCTTGGCTTTTAAATTGCGCTACGACTTTTTCTCTTTCAGCTTCTCTAACTTTTTGAAGCATTACCTGTCTTGCAGCCTGAGTTTCTATTCTTCCAAAAGATATGTTTTCTTGTTCTTTTGAATAAATTTCGCCTAATTCTAAACCAGAGTCGCCAATCTTAACGTGAGTTTCAGGATGAAATTCTTCATTATTTTCATCAAAAACAATCCAATTTCTGTGTGTTGAATATTCGCCTGAAGCTCTATCAATTCTGACAAATAAATCAGCATCTTCATGAAAATGTCTTTGTGAGGCTGACGCAATAGCTATTTCAATAGCTTTAAAAATTACATCTTTATCAAGACCTTTTTCAGTAGAGACAGAATCAACTACAGCTAAAATTTCATTACTTTGCATATTCTTCTTCCTTCATTAATTTTTCAAAATTTGGTTCTAATTTACAAAAATCAATATCATTAAAATTTAACTTATATTCTAATTCTAGTGACTCTATAAGAAAAAATTCTTTATTACAATCAACAAGAGTTCCTTCTATATTTTTTATACCCTCAAGAGGCTCTCTTAATTTGATTTTTAACTCCTCCCCAATATACTCCTCAAGCTGATTTTGTTTAAAAAATTTTCTACCAATTCCAGGCGTAGATACTTCTAAAACATAATCATCACCCAAAGAAGAATCTAAATCTATTTCATAATTAAGATCTTTTGAGACATTTTCACAATCAGCGATATTTGCCCCTAGATCAGACTCAATATAAATTCTTAGCGTTGGCCTCTTTCGACCTCTCAATATTTCAAGCCCCCATAAAAAACAATTATGTCTTTCTATAACAGGCTCAACAATTTTCTCAATTTCATCTCTCATGTTTTATGTACAAAAAAGGGGCAAATGCCCCACAAAAAATATATGTAACTGTGGTAGCGGGGGCTGGATTTGAACCAACGACCTTCGGGTTATGAGCCCGACGAGCTACCAGACTGCTCCACCCCGCAACGCAGCGAGTGTGAAGTTTATGAAGTTTAGTATGTTTGGTCAAGTATATTATTTTTATATTTAAAATAATATCTTGCTATAATTCGCAATCTTTTTGCCGAAGTGGTGGAATTGGTAGACACGCTAGCTTGAGGGGCTAGTGAGCGAAAGCTCGTGCGGGTTCAAGTCCCGCTTTCGGCACCATAATTCTATTTAGTTATTCTGTTGGTATCTCATCCAATGGAATTTCTTCCATGACTTCTTCAATTAAAGGCTCTTCAAAAATTTTTTTAGTATTTTCTGTTTTGTATAGATATGCTAAACCTAAAGTAAGAACTAGCCATAATGCTACTAAAGAATATGTTAGCTTACCCAAGAAGCCTGATGGCCCTAACGCTCCAAACATTGAATTAGATGACCCGCCACCAAATGCAGAGCCTAAATCAGAGCCTTTGCCTTGTTGCAAAAGAACTAATGCAATTATTGCAACTGCTAAAACTATACAAACTATTTTAATTAACACTATCATCTTTCTCTAAGCCTTCTATAAATATCAATAATATCTGAAAATATATCTGCGTTTAATGATGCCCCGCCAATTAAGGCGCCATCTATATTTTGTTGAACAAAAAAATCGGCTGCATTATTTTTATTAACGCTTCCACCATATAAAACTTGTGGAACTATATTATTTTCAGTTGCGGATTGTACAACATCTTTGATAAATTCGTGAATTGTATTTACATCTTTTGGCTTGGGTGTGTTTCCTGTACCAATTGCCCATACTGGTTCATAAGCAATAATTAAATTTTCTGACAAAATATTTCCCTGTATACATTCCTCAATTTGAGTTTGTAATTTTTTTTCTGTTTTGCCGGCTTGAAAATCTTCAAAGCTTTCACCGATGCATAGAACTGGTTTTATATGATGTTTAGCTAGCATCTTATATTTTTTAGAAATAGTATCATTATCGTCATTAAATATTTCTCTTCTTTCTGAATGACCAATTAAACAAAAAGAACATTCACTATCAGCTGCCATTGATGGTGAGATTGATCCAGTTCTAGCTCCACCTTCAATATCAATATCTTGAAAGCCTATTTCAATACCATTATTTTTAAGCATATTCTTTATTTGATTAAAATGTATATATGATGGGGCTATTCCAATAGATTTGAAGCCTTTATCAGACATTCTTGAAATCAGTTGATTGCACCAAATCTTATTTGATTCGATATCTCCGTTGGCTTTCCAGTTAGCAATTATCACAATTACGATTTAGATTTTATTAAGTCGCTTAAATCTTTGACATATTTTTTTGCAACTTTTTCCTCAGGCGCTTCAATCATTACTCTTATTTTACTCTCTGTTCCAGAGGGCCTTACTAAAACTCTTCCTACAGTAATATCAGACTCAACTTCTTTTATAAGATTTAGTAAATCCTTATCATTAACGATGTCTTTATTTGAAACTTTCACTGCATTATTTACCTGAGGCATTTTTGTGTAATTTGATAAAACTTCTGATGGGTCTTTTTCAAGAAGAAGTAATGAAGAAATTACTTTTAGAGCTGCAATAGTGCCATCACCTGTACTAACTAAGTCTTTGCATATTATATGTCCTGATGTTTCACCACCTAACATCCAGCCTTTTTTAGTTAGCATATTACTTACATATTTATCGCCAACATCAGCACGAATGAATTTATATCCAAGCTTTGTAATACCGTCTTCAAAACCAAGATTGCTCATGTGTGTACCAACAACACCTGACCATGGACCAACCCTATTAGGGTTTGCAAAAGCTAATATGTATAAAAGATCATCACCATCTAAAATATTTCCATTACGATCGATAATAATTACCCTATCACCATCTCCATCAAGAGATATTCCAAAATCAGCTCTGTGCTTGATTACTTCTTTTTGAACGAGTTCTGGGTGCGTAGATCCACAATCAGCATTTATATTATATCCATCAGGCTCAACACCAACTGAAATTACTTCTGCTCCAAGTTCTTTAAAAACGTCAGGACTAGTTTTGTAACAAGCACCATTTGCACAATCTAGAACAATTCTTAAAGATGCAAATGAAATATTTTGAGGTACTGTTGATTTACAAAATTCGATATATCTTGCTCCTGACTCGTCGAAACGTCTAGCTTTTCCTAATTCTTCAGTTTTTACTGGATTGAGATCAGACTCTAAGAGCTTTTCTATTTTCTTTTCTAAATCCCTAGATAACTTTTCACCATCAGCATTAAATATTTTTATTCCATTATCTAGAAAATCGTTATGGGACGCGCTGATCACCACTCCGAATTTTCTTCGCAATGATTTTGTAAGATATGCCACTCCCGGTGTTGGAAGTGGACCACAAAGGCTTACATTGACTCCAGCAGCAATAAAACCAGCCTGTAGTGCAGATTCGAGCATGTAACCGGATACACGAGTATCTTTTCCAATCATTACAGTATCCCAACCCTGCTCTTTCATAACCAAGCCAGTTGCGTGCCCTATTTTTAGGCAAGCTTCAGGTGTGATATGAGTTTCTACAGGTCCTCGAATACCATCAGTGCCAAATTTTAAATTCATAACTAAAGATTATAACTCTTCAGCGGCACCTTTTATCGATGTTTTTTTATTTGATTTAGGCTTAGTATCATCATCCGACCAACCTTTTGGCTCTCTAGGTTCAGCCCCTGCCATTATGTCATCAATCTGGGGTTCGTCGATTGTTTCATATTTTAATAAAGCATCGGCCATTACATTTAATTTATCAAGATTTGTCTTCAAAAGATTTTCGGCTCTTTCGTAACACGAATCAATAATTGATTTAATCTCAGAGTCAATTAACTTTGAGGTTTCTTCGCTTCGATGTTGTGAAGGTGATGATGCTGTTCTTCCGAGAAATGGACTACCTTCATCTTCACCAAACTTAATAGTGCCAAGGGCATCAGAAAAACCCCATTTTGTAACCATATTTGTTGCAATATTTGTTGCTACCTCAATATCATTTGAAGCACCAGTGGTAATACCCTGATTACCATTAATAATACTTTCGGCAATTCTGCCACCAAATAATGCTGCTATTCTTGCTAATAAATATTCTTTACTTTGCATATAAGTGTCTTCTTCTGGCAAGAACATCGTTACACCCAGTGCTCTTCCTCTAGGAATGATCGTAACTTTATAAACCGGATCATGGGTTGGACATAATCTTCCAACAATTGCATGCCCTGCTTCATGATATGCAGTTATTCTTTTTTGTTCTTCACTTAATATCATAGATTTTCTTTCTGCACCCATCATAATTTTATCTTTAGCTAAATCTAAGTGAGTTTGATCTATCTTTTTATCAGAGTATCTGGCTGCAAATAATGCTGCTTCATTAATTAAGTTAGCCAAGTCTGCTCCAGAAAAGCCTGGTGTGCCTCTTGCCAATACCAATGGATCAACATCAGAATCAAGTGGTACTTTTCTCATGTGAACTTTTAGAATTGCTTCCCTACCTCTTATATCAGGGAGATCCACAACAACTTGTCTATCAAATCTTCCTGGTCTTAATAAAGCAGGATCTAATACATCAGGTCTATTTGTTGCTGCAATAACAATAACTCCATCATTTCCCTCAAAACCATCCATTTCAACCAAGAGTTGATTTAATGTTTGCTCTCTTTCATCGTGACCGCCACCTAGACCGGCACCCCTATGCCTACCAACAGCATCTATCTCATCGATGAAAACAATACAAGGTGACTGTTTTTTTGCCTGGTCAAACATATCTCTTACTCGAGAAGCACCAACACCAACAAACATTTCTACAAAGTCAGATCCTGAAATTGTAAAAAATGGAACTTTTGCCTCACCAGCGACAGCTCTTGCTAATAGAGTCTTTCCGGTGCCAGGAGGGCCTACCATTAAAACTCCTCTTGGAATTTTTCCACCGAGTTTTTGAAATTTAGTAGGATCTCTTAAAAAATCAACCAATTCTTGAACATCTTGCTTTGCTTCTTCACAGCCTGCAACATCTTTAAATGTTGTTTTTACTTTTCCACCTTCCATTAATTTTGCTTTACTCTTTCCAAAAGACATGGGGCCACCCTTACCAGACATTCCGCCTTGCATTTGTCTCATAAAAAAGAAAAAAATTGCAAGAAGCAATAGGATTGGAAATGCTCCTACTAGTAATTGTGATAAGACTGAAGGTTGTTCAATTTTTTCATATACAGCGATTACACCATTATCTTCAATAGCATTATCTACTGCTTCATCTTTTTTATAAATTGGATGTGTTGTTTCAAATTTAGAACCGTCCAAGCGGTCGCCTATAATTGTCATTTGATCGCCCTTATAGACTACTTTAGCAATTCGATCTGAAAGAACTTCTTCTTTAAATTGACTATAGCTAATCTGCTCCCTTGCTCCAGTATTTTCAATGTTATTGAAAACATAAATTAGTAATGAGCCTAGAACGAACCAAACAACTAAATTTCTTAAAACACTATTCATTATTTATATGCTCCATACAAAAATATTTCACCAGACTGCTTTTTTGAAGCAGCAGGTTTAAAAGTTTGGACTATCTTGAAAGATAATTCCATTTTTTTTCGAAGATTTTTCAACATACTATTTTGAAAGGTCTTCATGATAAATGAGCCATGAGATTTATTTAAATATTTTGCTGCTGTATCTAGGGTTAGAATATTAAGCTCGTATATATTTTCCACATCTATAGCATTTATACCAGTCAAGTTGGGGGCTATATCTGAAATTACAAGTCCAAATGAACCCATTTTTGAACTAATGGGCTCTATGTTATCTATTTCTTCGATGCTGTTTTGAAAAAAATATACTCCATCAACTGCTTCCATATCTAATATATCAATAGCATAAACCTCTGAATTAGGTGATTTTTTTTTAATGTAATGCGACCAGCCTCCTGGGGCTGAACCTAAATCTAGAACATTTTGATTTTTTTTTAGAGATTTTGTTTTTTGAAGAATTTCTTCGAGTTTATATACCGCTCTTGTTCTGTAACCCTCTTGCTTTGCCTTATTTGCCCAGTTATCAGCATGCATCAGATATGATTAACTTCAATAATTTCATATGTCATTTTTCCAGATGGAGTAACGATTTCTACCTCATCATCAACAAACTTACCAACCAAACCTTTTGCAATTGGTGTTTCAATTGAGATATGACCATCTTCAGGGTTGGATTCTAAGTTACCAACTATTTTATAAACAATCTCTTTATCATTGTTTACATCATATAATTTAACTGTCGAACCAAATACAACTCTACCAGTTTCTGGGATATCTTTTACATTAATTACTTGAGCATTTGATAGAGCGCTTTCTATTTCATTTATTTTTGCTTCCATCAAGCCTTGAAGTTCTTTGGCCGCATGGTATTCTGCGTTTTCTTTTAAATCACCATGCGCTCTAGCTTCAGCTATAGCTTCTGATATTTTTGGTCTCTCAATAAATTTAAGTTTAGATAATTCATCTTTAAGGGCAATTTCACCTTCGATTGTTATAGGTACACGTGACATACTTTAATTATAGCAACTATGGCTTGGAATTATGTATTTCTTGGAGTGTCTTATATGACCAGTCTGCTTCTCTACCATTAAGAGCCTGCATTATTGCAAATGCACCAAACATTGTAGTTGTACAAAAGATCTTATTTTGCAGGGCTGTTCTTCTAATAGCAGCTGAATCTTTAATTGATTGAGTTCCTTCTGTTGTGTTTATGACCAAATCAATTTCTTTATTTAAAAGGCTATCAACTGTGTGAGGTCTTCCTTCTAATACTTTGTTAATTTTCTTAACTTTATAATTTAAGCCTTTTATGTAGGCGGCTGTACCTCCAGTAGCAACCATTTCAAAACCATTCTTTTCTATGAGAGGTAAAAGTTCATTTAAATATTTTTTATCGCTATCTTTTACACTTATGAATACAGTTCCAGATCTTGGTAAAACTTTATTAGCGCCTTTTTGTGCTTTTGCATACGCCTCACCAAAATCAATCCCAATCCCCATTACCTCTCCTGTGGATTTCATTTCTGGACCAAGTATTGGATCAACTAAAGGGAATTTATCGAATGGTAAGACTGCTTCCTTAACAAAATATAAATCATCAGGTAAAGCGCTTGAGAATTTTTGATTGGCAAGAGTATTTCCTATCATAGCTTTTGAAGCAACTTTAACAAGTGAACTACCAATTGCTTTAGATATAAATGGAACAGTTCTTGAAGCCCTAGGGTTTACTTCAATAATATATACAACATCATCTTTTACAGCGAATTGAATATTCATAAGACCTAAAATATCTAATTCTTTACCAATTTTGATGGATTGATCAGAAATTTCCTTTTGAATTTCTTCTGACAAACTATAGGGAGGTAATGAGCATGCTGAATCACCAGAATGAATACCAGCCTGCTCAATGTGTTGCAAAATTCCACCAACTTTAATATCTTTTCCATCAGAAACAACGTCAACATCAACCTCAACAGCATCTGTTAAGTAGCTATCTAATAAAATTGGCTTACTATTTGAAACTTCTACAGCTTCATTTAGATATAGCTCTAATTCGTTTAAGTTATGAACAAGCTGCATTGCTCTTCCACCTAATACATAAGAAGGTCTTACAACTATCGGGAACCCAATTTTTTCTGCTTCAATCATGGCTTCAGATATATTCTTTACAGTTGCATTTGCGGGCTGCTTTAAATCAAGTTTTTGAATTAATTCTTGAAACCTTTCTCTGTCTTCAGACCTATCAATTGCATCCACATCTGTTCCAAGAATTTTTACACCCCTCTCGGATAAAACATCTGCTAACTTTAACGGGGTTTGTCCACCGAATTGAATAATAACTCCCTCAGGCTTCTCATTATCAATAATGTCTAGAATCTTTTCAGCTGTTATTGGCTCAAAATATAATCTATTTGAAACATCATAATCTGTAGAGACAGTTTCAGGATTACAATTAACCATAATAGATTCATAGCCTTCTTCTTGCATAGCAAGTGATGCATGAACACAACAATAATCAAATTCAATTCCTTGTCCTATTCTGTTTGGCCCGCTTCCTAAAACAAGAATTTTTTTATTTTTTGTTGGATTGCTTTCGCATTGATCTGCATAGGTTGAGTACATGTAACATGTGGAGGTTGCAAATTCTGCAGCACAGGTATCTACTCTTCTGAAAACAGGTAGAATATTAAGCTCTTTCCTAAAGTCTCTAAAGTCGGATTCTTTAATATTAATTAATTCAGCGATTCTTGAGTCAGTAAAGCCTTTTTTCTTTAATGAATATATTGCATCATGATCAAGATCAGATAATTTTTTAGTTTGTAAAGATTTCTCAATATTTAAGATTTCTTCAAGTTGATCAAGAAACCAATAATCGATTTTTGTAAGCTCATAAATTTTTTCAAGTCCCCATCCTGCTCTTATCGCATCACAAACATAAAATAATCTTTTAGGGCCAGGAAATGTTAATTGATAAAGAATTTCTTCCTTACATTCTTCATATGATTTTTCAACTATGGAATTAAGGCCATTTAAGTCTTCTTCCATGCTTTCTAAAGCCTTTTGAAGTGATTCTTGAAAATTAGACCCAATTGCCATCACTTCTCCAACAGATTTCATTTGGGTTGTAAGCTTTGGTTCAGCCTGTGGGAATTTTTCAAAAGCAAATTTAGGAATTTTAGTAACGATATAATCAATGCTAGGCTCAAATGATGCAGGTGTAAGTCCTCCTGTAATATCATTTTTTAATTCATCAAGCGTGTATCCAACAGAAAGCAATGCAGCTACTTTAGCAATTGGAAAACCTGTAGCTTTTGAAGCAAGAGCAGATGACCGGCTTACTCTTGGATTCATTTCTATGACAACCATTTTTCCATTGTCTGGATTGATTGCAAATTGAACATTTGAGCCACCAGTATCTACGCCTATTTCTCTAAGAATCTTAAATGAAGCATTTCTCATTATTTGATATTCTTTATCAGTTAAGGTTTGTGCTGGGGCTATAGTAATTGAGTCTCCTGTATGAACTCCCATTGGATCAAGATTTTCGATTGAGCACACAATAATACAATTGTCTTTGCAGTCTCGAACAACCTCCATTTCAAACTCTTTCCAACCAATTAGAGATTCATCAATTAAAAGCTCATTCGTAGGTGATAACTCAAGCCCCTTTTTACAAATAGCTTCAAACTCATCAATGTTATAAGCAATTCCCCCACCAGTTCCACCCATAGTAAATGAAGGTCTAATAATGCATGGAAAACCAATTCTTTTTTGGACTTCCATTGCATCTTCCATTGAATGAGCAATACCTGAGCTTGGAGTCTCAATTCCAATTGCCTGCATTGTCTCATCAAAGAGCTGTCTGTCTTCTGCTTTATCAATAGCTTCTCTGTTAGCTCCTATTAAGATTACTCCATGCTTCTTAAGAACTCCGTGTTTGTCTAAAGATAAAGCGGTATTTAGAGCTGTCTGACCGCCCATTGTTGGCAAAATTGCATCCGGTTTTTCTTTTTCAATTATCTTTTCAACCGACTCCCAGTGAATTGGTTCAATATAAGTTGCATCTGCCATTAAAGGATCCGTCATAATAGTTGCCGGATTAGAATTAACCAAAATTACTCTAAAACCCTCTTCTTTTAATGCCTTACAAGCCTGAGCTCCAGAGTAATCAAATTCACATGCTTGACCAATGATGATAGGGCCTGCACCAATTATTAAAATTGATTTTATATCTTTACGTCTTGGCATATTCTTCTACCATAGATTGAAACTTTTTAAATAAAGTTTGTATTTCTTGTGGGCCTGGACTTGCTTCAGGATGACCCTGAAAACTAAATGCTGGTTTATCAGTGAACTCAATACCTTGTAATGATTGATCAAATAGAGATACATGAGAAGCACTTATATTTGCAGGTAAAGTCTTTTCATCCACTGCAAAACCATGATTTTGACTTGTAATAAAAACTTCTTTTGTTTTTAAATCTTGCACAGGATGATTAGCTCCATGATGACCAAATTTCATCTTATATGTTGATGCTCCTCCAGCGAGTGCTAAAAGTTGATGACCAAGGCATATACCAAAAATTGGAAGATTAATCTCAAGGAATTTTCTAATATTATCAATAGCATAAGTGCATGGCTCAGGATCTCCAGGCCCATTTGATAGGAAAATTCCTTTTGGCGAGAGCTCCATTATCTCCTCAAAAGACGTCTCTGCATTTACTACAGTAATTTCCCCTACATGATCTGATAAAAGCCTTAAAATATTGTTTTTTATACCAAAATCAAACGCAACGACTGGATAATTTTTTGTAGCTAAATTATTAGCTGGCCATACACCCTCATTCCAAACATATTGCTCTTTTACAGAAACTACCTTAGCTAAATCCATCCCTTTTAACCCTGAAAAATCTTTAGCCTTTAACACCGCTTCTTCTGATGTTAATTTTGAAAGAGGTGCAATACAACTGTTCAGGGACCCTTTGTCTCGCAATATTGATGTTAATTTTCTAGTATTAATTTCTGAAATTGCAATTACCTCTTGCTCGCGTAAAAATTCATCTAATGTTTTATTAGATCTCCAGTTGCTCGGCTTTGCACAATGCTTATTGATAACGAGCCCAGAAGCATGAATTGCAGATGATTCATTATCTTCATCATTAATACCAGTATTGCCAATATGAGGGTGAGTAAAGGTAATAATTTGTTTTTTGTAAGAAGGATCGGTAATAATTTCCTGATAACCGGTCATGGAGGTATTAAAAACTAATTCACCAACATCAATTTTTTCTTCACCAAAGCCTTCCCCATAGAATATACTTCCATCTTCAAGTGCTAAAATGGCTGGAAAAGACACTAAAAATTCCTCCATTCGGGCTTGAAATTAGAGAAAATTAATGGGTAACTATTTAAAGAAATTTTGGTTTTTAATGAGCTAAAATATCGTGCTGGCATTAAAATTGTACTTTATAGATTTAGTAGTCAACTGTCTATACTAAATGAGAAAAAATATGAAAATTTCTATTAAAACTGAAAAAGAAATTGAAAAAATGAGAGTTGCTGGAAAGCTGGCAGCAGAAGTATTAGAAATGATAGAACCTTTCGTTGTTCCTGGTGTATCTACTGAAGAGTTGGATACTATTTGCTATGAGCATATTGTTAATGTCCAAAAAGCAATTCCTGCAAATGTTGGTTACCGCGGTTTTGAAAAAACCATTTGTTCAAGCATTAATCAAGTGATATGCCATGGTATTCCTGATAAAAATAGAATTTTAAAGAATGGGGACATCTTAAATATTGATGTTACTGTTATTAAAGATGGATGGCATGGAGACACATCAAAAATGTATCTTGTCGGAAAGTGTCAACCACATAATGAAAGATTGGTTAAAATTACCCAAGAATGTCTTTATAAGGCTATTGAAGTGGTTAAGCCAGGGGCATATCTTGGTGATATTGGGCATGCTATACAACAGCATGCTGAATCTAACTACTATAGTGTTGTTGAGGAATATTGTGGTCATGGAATAGGAAACGTCTATCATGAGGAACCGCAGATACTTCATTACGGAAAGCCTGGAAGAGGCATTCAAATTCAAGAAGGCATGTGTTTCACAATCGAGCCAATGATTAACCAAGGATCTAAACACTGCAAAACCTTACAAGATGGATGGACTGTTGAAACCAAAGATGGAAGAAATTCTGCTCAATGGGAGCATACACTTGCAGTTACATCAAGTGGAGTGGAGGTTCTTACAAAAAGAAAAGAAGAATCTTTATGATTAAAAATAAATCAGATTTAAATGATGAGTTTTTAAAAAATTTTCCAAAAATATATCAAAACCCAAGCTCAACAAATAACTACTTGGCGGAAAATACATCTCGAATAGAAGAGAAAATCCTTAACTACTTCAAGCAATATGAGCTTGATAAAGATTTTGCTATTTATGCAAATGGTGGATTTGGTAGAAAGGAACTTTATCCGTCATCAGATATAGATATTTCAATAATCCATAAAAACAAGAAAGCAAAAAAAATTGAAAATTTAGAAAAATTTATAGCTAAACTTTGGGATTTAGGATTTCAGGTTGGCCATTCCGTCAGAACCTTAAAAGATATAAAAAAAATTACCAGGGATGATCCAAAAGAATTTACTTCATATTTAACTCGAAGAGCATTAATTACCAACAATGCTATCGACAAAGAAATTACCTCTACACTGCAAAAAATATGGTCAAAAAGAAAATTCTACAAAGTAAAATTATTAGAGCAAAAAGATAGATATAAATCCTTTTACTCTACGGCATATAACTTAGAGCCAGATTTAAAAGAATCACCTGGTTGCTTAAGAGATTTTCAAACAGCTTTATGGATTCTTCAACACTGTTTTGATATAGAAAATATTAAAGAGATCAAAAGCTCAAAAGAATTTGGAGATAATATTGATGAAATTATTGATTCTTATAATTTTGTTAAAACTCTGAGATATATAACAAACGCTTTATCCTCAAGAAATAGGTTAACTTTTGAACTTCAACTAGAAATTGCTCTCAAGGCTAATATAAATGAAGGAACTAGAAAAAGGTCTGTAGAAAAAATGATGCAAAAATTCTATGAAAACGCATCAAATCTAACTAACTTTAATCAGCAAGTATTTAACAAGTTTGAGGAACAGAATACTTTTAGCCTTAAAAAAAATATTGGCGATTACTATATCAAAGGAGACAAAATTGGTATTAATCCAAAAATTAATCTTTCAAATAGAAAGGACTTAATTTTTGGAATTTATAACTTTATAGGATCAAACAAAAAAATTAATGCGATTGATACCAATACGGTATCTCTTCTAAAAAATAATCTAAAACTTATTAATAAGAAGTTCAAAGAGGACCAAATTTATGCAAACCAATTTTTAGAAATTTTTAGGTCAAAATATAATCTTTCTTCGATCTTAAAATCCATGAAAGCTATTGGAATAATTCAGAAATACGTAGATGAATTTAATGAAGTTGTTGGTCAAATGCAATTTGATTTATTTCATGTTTATACGGTGGATGAGCATACATTTAAGGTCGTAAGAAATATGCGCCAAATGAAAATTCACTATAAAGATGAGTTTAAGTTAGAGCATGAATTAATAAATAGGCTTCCAAAGATAGAAATTCTTTATTTAGCTGGTCTCTTTCATGATCTAGGTAAAGGCAAAGGAGGAGATCACTCTAAAATTGGGGCAAAAACAAGTTATAACTTTGCAAAAAAAATTGGTTTATCAAAAGCTGATGCTGACCTTATTTCTTGGTTAGTTCTTCATCATCTTGAAATGTCATCAATTTCTCAGAAAAAAGATATTTCTGATATGGATACAATAGAAGAGTTTGCAAATCTTGCTGGAACAACTGAAAAACTAGATTATTTATATCTTTTAACTGTTAATGACATAAGGGCTACCAACCCTGCCCTTTGGAATGGCTGGAAGCACGGGCTACTCAAAGATCTTTTTATACTGACAAGGTCAAAAATAAATAAAGAACCAGTTCAAACCATTAAAGAGATTACTGAGGATAGAAAAAAGAATTGCATAAGATCATTTAAAGAAGAAAAAGATAAAGAAAAAATTAAAAACTATCTTGGAATCTTTGATGATTCCTTCTTTACAAAAAATAATCTTGATAAATTAAAATGGCAATGTAGTTTAGTCATTAATAGTGAAATAAATAAAACAGTTATTGGTGCTAGAAAATGTTTTGATAACTTGTTGGAAATTTTTATTAAGACAGAAAATTTTGATGGGCTCTTTTTAAAACTAGTTCAAGTTTTCCAGTTATCTGGTCTTGAAATAATTGATGCGAATATCGCTACCAGCACCAACAAAGCTATTGCTGCAAATACTTTTATTGCAAAGTATTCATTTCACAATAGACCTTTAACCAATATTGAGGTTCAAGATATTAAATCAAAAATATCTAGTAATTTTAATAATCTAGAAGGTCAATCAAAAAAATTAGTCTTCAAGAAAAAGAAAAATGAATCTTTTGGGAAACCTTTTAAAATTTCAAATGTTGAACAAAAAGATAAAAAAAGAAATTTACTAACTATTGAAACTGCAGATAGTCCTGGTTTGTTGGTGAAAATTGCCAAAACACTCCATGAACATGGTACTTCAATATATTCTGCGAGAATTAATACCCTAGGTGACAGGGTTGAGGATACTTTTGAGATTGAAGATATGACACTTTCATCTGTTTCAAGTAAAAAAATTAAAAAAATAAGTGATAGTCTCAAAGAAACTATGTAAATAACTTAATTCGTCCCTATAATATCGACATGAATATCAAAGCAATAGGCTTAATAACAATATCGTCTAGCGGTGAAACGCTTGATGCATATTTTCCTATTATTGAATTTAACGATCAAAAAACTGATATTCAGGATATAAGAACTGATAACTTAAAAAAAGAAGTTGTTGAAATACATTGGACTCAAAAAGATCTTGATGAGCCAATAAAAGATGTTGTAAGTGCATATCTTAAATTACACTTAATTTCATATAGATTTGTTCTTCCTAATTCAATTAATCTTGATGGTCTTTTTAATGCATTGCCAAATGTAGCTTGGACAAATAAAGGCCCAATTTCTATTGATGAGATTGATCAAGAGTTATTAAATTCAAAACAAAGTAAAAGTGATTTATTTATAAGATCACTGGATAAATTTCCTCAACTAGTTGATTACATTATCCCAAAAAATGTGAGAATAGCTGATGCTTCAAGAGTAAGACTAGGAGCCTATTTAAGCCCAGGGACTACAATCATGCATGAAGGTTTTGTCAACTTTAATGCAGGAACACTGGGTACAGCTATGATAGAAGGAAGAATATCTGCCGGAGTTGTTGTTGGAGATAATTCTGATCTTGGAGGTGGCTGCAGTACTATGGGAACTCTTTCAGGTGGTAATAATATAAAAATATCTATAGGAGAAAACTGCTTAATTGGAGCTAATGCTGGCGTGGGTATACCCCTTGGAGATAACTGTATGATTGAAGCTGGTTTGTATATTACTGCTGGAACAAAAATTGAAGTATATAAAGAAAATGGAGATGTAGATGGGGTTTTAAAAGGTTCTGAATTATCAAATCGCTCCAACTTAGTCTTTTTAAGAAACTCACAGAATGGTAAGGTGATCGCCAAAGTAAATCAAAAGTCCATTAATTTAAACTCTGAACTACATAAAAATGATTGAATTCCTGCAAAAACTCATACAAATTCAATCCATCTCACCTAGGGACGAAGGGTGTTTTGATCTAATTGAAGAGAGATTAAATAAGCTTAATTTTAAATGTGAAAGAATTGATTATCTAAATGTTGAAAATTTATATGCTACTTATGGAGACAAAGGTAAAATTTTCTGCTTCCTTGGTCATACGGATGTAGTTCCAACCGGTCCAGAAAACCAATGGACTTATCCCCCCTTCTCAGGTCATATTGAGGGTGATGTAATGTATGGTAGAGGAACTGCTGACATGAAAGCTTCAATAGCAGCTTTTATAGAATCACTTGAAGAATTTATGGATTCTAAGCCGGACTTAAATTACAGAATAGCAGTATTGCTTACTTCAAATGAGGAAGGAGATGCTGAAGATGGCTTTATAGACAAAATTGTTGATGACATGATTGAAAAAGATGAAAAAATTGATTTATGTCTTGTCGGTGAGCCTACATCATATAAAAAAATCGGGGACAGTATTAGAATTGGCAGAAGAGGATCTCTTGGTGGCTCACTAAAAATTATTGGTAAACAAGGTCATATTGCTTATCCAGAGAATGTAGTGAACCCAATATTTTCTGCAAGTGATGTGATTGTTAGATTAAAAAATACAGTTTGGGATAACGGTAATGCTATTTTCCAACCTACAAGTTTTCAAATTTCTAATATTCATTCTGGCACTGGTGCTAAAAACATAGTTCCAGGAGAACTGGATATGTTGTTTAACTTTAGGTACTCAACTGAGTCTACTCACGAAAAACTTATGAGTGAATTTGAATCTATACTTAAAGAACTTAACGTTGAATATGAAATTGAATGGAAGCTAAGTGGTCTTCCATACCTGACAAAAGAAGACAACTTAAAAGATGTTGTAGTCGAATCTATAGAAAATATTACTGGTTATTCGCCTGATTTAAATGCAAAAGGTGGAACATCAGATGGAAGATTTATAGCTAAGATGGGAACTGAAATAGTTGAATTAGGTCCATTGAATGAAACGATTCATCAAATTGATGAGCATGTAAAAATTTCAGAAATTGAACTTCTGCAAAAAATTTATACAGACATACTTACTAATTTAAATAAAAAATTTAATTAGTTAATGCCATGCATTCCTTTTTTCATCAAAGGAGATGCAAGTGCCAAAACAATACCAAAAACTAAAGCTATTAAGCCAACATTTGTGTATACATCCATGAATGCTGTTTTTTGAATATCATTAAAAACACTACCACCACCAATTTCTTCGCTGGCTGTAGCCCTAGCAATAAGTCCAGCTACAAAGTTTCCAGCTGCGGATGCAAAAAACCACATTCCCATCATCATTCCAACAATTCTTTTTGGTGAAAGCTTTGTCACAGATGACAAGCCAACCGGAGATAAACACAGCTCTCCTATGGTATGAAGCAAATAAATCATCATTATCCAAAAAACACCTGTTTGAATACTAGATGAGGTTTTCATGCCAAATACTAAAACCAAGAACCCAATTCCAACAAACATAATGCCAATAGCAAATTTTAATGGAGTAGAGGGTTCAATATTTCTTTTCGCTAGTGCAAGCCACATGAATGCAAATAATGGTGCAAGAGTAAATATAAAGAATGCATTAAGAGACTGGAACATAGAAGCTGGAACTTCCCATCCCATAATTGTTCTATCAACACCTCTATCAGTTAATATATTCAATGATGAGCCTGCTTGCTCAAATAAAGCCCAGAAAATTAAAGAAAACAATATTAATATTCCAACAACTATAAGCCTATCCCTTTCTTCTGGAGTACATTTCATTAGAGAATAACCCAACCAAAAAGCTATACATATTGCACCAAATCCACCAAGGAGATTACCAACTAATTCTTGATTCTGTATTAAAAACCATGAACTAATGACCATTATGACTCCACTTATGTATGCCCAGTTCTCATATGTTATGTTGTATTTTTTTTCAAGATAAAGATCTGAGGTTGGTTCTGCATGTCCTTCAAGATAAGCTTGTCCCCATATAAAAATAATTAAACCTATTAACATGCCGATACCAGCTGCTCCAAATCCATACGACCAACCAATCTCTTCTCCTAGATATCCGCATAATAAAGTTGCGGTAAAAGCTCCTATATTTATACCCATATAAAAAATTGTAAAGCCAGGATCTCTTCTTGGATCACCTTCCTCATATAAGGCACCAACCATAGTTGATATATTAGGTTTCAAGAAGCCTACGCCAGAGATTATTAAAGCCAAAGATAGATAAAATATTTGTAAACTGCTTTCAAATGCCATTCCAGTATGGCCAAGAACTAAAAGAATTGCTCCAAAGGTCACAGCTTTTCTCGAGCCAAGGATTCTGTCAGCTAGCATTCCACCAAAAACAGGCATGATATAAACCAATGATGTATATGCCCCATAAATTATGTAACTTTGTGCATCAGAAAATTCCCAATGTTTTGTGAGATACAAAATTAAAAGTGCTCTCATCCCATAGTATGAAAAACGCTCCCACATCTCAGTAGCAAAGCAAACAAATAATCCTTTTGGATGTCCTAAAATTTCAGTTGAAGTACTCATAATGATTTATTCTTTTAATTGTTTTAAGTACTATACCAAAATGAATCAAAAAGCATATAAGGTCTTTCCATTAAAAAGAATAATTGCAAGCATATATGACTTCTTCCTTTTATTGGGTGTGTGGTTTGCTGTAGGCTCAGTAGCTATATGGTTAAATGGAGGTGAAACATTAAACCCATACTTAGGGTTATCTTTGGTTTTTTTGAGCAGTTGGGGGTTTTTTTGTTACTTTTGGCTTGTGGGCAATAAAACATTAGGAATGGCAGTCTGGAATATTGAAATATATAGGCCTGATGGAGAAAAAATTACTTTCAAACAAGCTTCGATAAGATATCTTGTAAATATTTTCATATTTTTATTGGCCGGATTGCCTCTTATACAAATATACTTTTCACCAAGAGGTCATGCAATTAATGACACTCTTTCAAAAACCTCGTTAAAAATAATTTAGATTCTTCTGTAGAAAAATATACTTACTAGTAATAAAAGCATTGCTGGAGTGATAACACCCATGAATACAGATAAATTAGTTGCGATAGAAAAACTTATTGAGAAATCTTGAGCAACCTTATAAATAAAAGCACCTATTACTGATAAGACAATTCTTGATGCTGGAGATGCATCCCTTAGAGACCCAAAAATAAATGAACCAAAAAATAAAATTAAGCACATAATTGAAAATGGATAAAAAATATTTTTATAAAGTGCCTTTTCTATATGCGCTTTAAAAAGAATATCTTGTTCTAAGTCACTTTTTTTAATTAGGCTATAAATATTTTTGACCTCAATAATCTTAAGATTGTCTATGTTTTTAAATGGTATTTTTGTTACCAAAGGAAGATTAAAAATTTCAGTATATATGTCTTCGCTTTCTGCATTGTATGAATGATATTTAAGCGATTTATCAAAAGTGATTGTATTATCTTTTATGAACGCAGAGTCTGACATTTTGTAATACAGAACTTTCTCTTCATCAAATCTAAGAAATTTTACATTGTAAATAACGGAATTTTTCATTAAAGAGTAACTCAGGAAAGAATCTCTATCTTTTATCCAATTTATTTTATTGTTAGTCTTTTTGTCTGATCCTGATATTAAGGTTTTTTGAATCTGAGAATTGGAATAAAAATCTTTTAAATAGAATTCATTCGAAGCTAAATATAAAAAAATCAAAAGTAATGGTCCTGCAAAGCTTATAAAAACAATTTTTAATGGTGCCACTCCAGTAGATCTAAGTACATTAAGATTACCCTCTTGATGAGATATTCCAAGAGAAATCATTACACCAAGCAAACACGCACCTTCTAAAAAAGTGATGCCATTGCTTGGAGTTGTGCCAAGGACATATTTTAATGCATGAAAAAAAGTATATTTATTGTCTAAATCTTCAAGCTCAGAAATTAAACTAAAGATTAAATCAAGCAGAACAAACAATATAAAAATTAGCGCTGATATGATAAATGATCTTTTAAAAAGATATGCGTAAAAAATTTTCATCAAATTATCATCCAAGTCAAAAGAATTAACATAACTACTAAAATTAATATACGAACATATATATTTTCACTCTTAAGGGATATGCCAAATTTTTTGAAAATTATAATGTCTTTATTGATATACAAAATTAATAATAAAATAAATAACGCATGGACATACCAAAGCTCAAAATCTGAGTTTGGATTATCTGAAATGTATTCTCTACCAAGTATTAATAAGCTTAGATACAAAATGTATATAAATAGGCCTGGAAGAATAAATAAAAATTTACTTTCCCTTGGCTTTACTGAAGACATATAAATAGCATAAAAAACTAAAATTAAAATAGTTATAGGTATTGATAGATTCCATTGAAAAGTAGCTTTATTAGAATTTAAGGAATAATCAAATAATTTTGAAAAGTTTAATTCACCATCTTTAGACGAGACGTTGTCAATATGAAAACTAAATTCATTAAAATTCGAAATTACTTTTGATGAATTTGAAAATAAGCCGCCGTAATAAGAGCCATTAACTAACTTCAATTCAATATTATCATCATTTTCAAGGGTTTCTAATTTTTTTGCATTCACTATAAATGGGTTTTTGTCATCTAACTGTAAGAGCTTGACGCCTTCAATTGTCTTATTATCAACACTAGTAACATGAAGAAACCCACCCTTTTCAATTGATATTATTTGATCAGACTTTATTGCATCTAGTTGTTCTTCAAAGGAGTCTATTTTGAGTAGATCTTTGGAAAGGCTTTTTGTATATGGTGCAATATATAAACTTAAGATCAACGTTAATAAAAAATATAAAAAAACTTGAGGTGTTAAAAATTTAATTAGATCTGGTTTAGATATGCCAGCCGAAAAAAAACCAAAAATTTCTCCTTCTGAATTAAGCCTGCTCATTACAATTAGCAAGCCTAAAAAAAATGATAGCGGTAATAGTAAAGTAATAAAATCTGGTAATCTTAAAATAATAATACTTAAAATTAATGCAGGATCTATATTGCCTTCTGCTGCTTGTTCAAAATAACCCACAAATCTTGACCCTACAACTAAAAGAAAAAATATAGACAGTACTGCAAATGAAGATTTAAATACCTCTATATTTAAACTTTTTGAAAGAATATTTTTTTTATACATGCCTTGTGAACTATGATGCATTACAATATTTATCTTATCAGTAAATACCATGACAGGAGAACTTAAATGGCCTATAAAGTTTTAAATAATGTTCTTGTAAAAGACACAGCAAACATATCATCTATATCAACAGATATGCTTGTTATAGTTATTAATAAAAATACTAAAAATGATGCTTCTTTTAAAGAGCTAAATAAAAAATCAAAAAGTTATATTTCTAAAACTATTCAATCGCACCTTGATCAGGCTGGAAGCAGTATATTACTGCCAAAAGTAGATGGGATTAATGCAAAAAATATTCTTCTAGTTAAAGGTCTTGATGCAAATACCCCTACTCATAAATGGCTTGCTATGTATCAAGGTATTGCGCATAAAGGAAATTTAAATAAATGCAAAGATATCTCAATTATGCCTGGAAATACTGCGCCTAAAGGTAAAGATGAGTTTTGGTTGATTGAAATGGTATCTAAAACAATTGAGTCTAATGTTTATATATTTTCTGAAACAAAAAATAAATCTTCAAAAAAACCAAGTGTTAAAAAACTGACTATTCTAACTTCAGGTTTAACTGGACCTAAATTAACACAAGCTAAACGAGCTGCAAAAGTTGGATATGCAATTGGTGAAGGAGTTAATACTGCAAAATATTTAGGAGATCTTCCTGCCAACCATTGCACTCCAAGAATTATTGAGAAAAAAGTAAAAGCAATGACTAAAGATTTTCCTAAATTAAAAGTTAAATCTTTTAATGAACAACAAATGCAAAAAATGGGCATGGGTTCATTCTTAAGTGTTTCTAGAGGAAGTGAAGAACCAGCTAGAATGATGGTTATAGAATATAAAGGCGGTAAATCAACCGAGAAACCAATTGCTTTAGTTGGTAAAGGTGTAACTTTTGATACTGGGGGAGTATCTATTAAACCCAGTCCTGCAATGGATGAAATGAAATGGGATATGTGTGGAGCTGCAACTGTGTTTGGAGTGATGTCTACCCTAGCAAGATTAAATGCAGATGTTAATGTTGTTGGTGTGATGGGTTGTGCTGAAAACATGTGTTCTTCTAAAGCTACTAAGCCTGGTGATGTTGTAACCTCAATGTCTGGTCAAACTATTGAAATACTCAATACAGATGCTGAAGGAAGGTTGATTCTTGCTGACTGCTTAACATATGTTGGAAAATACAAACCTTCATACGTTATTGATATGGCAACATTAACTGGAGCTGTTGTGATTGCCCTTGGAAGGCATGCAAGTGGAGTTATGGCAAATGATCAGCATCTTGCAGATAAAATAATTGAATCTGGTGAAGAGTCAGGTGACAGAGCATGGCAACTTCCATTATGGGATGAGCATCAATCATGTACTAAAACTAAATATGCTGATTTAGCTAATATTGGTGGAGGAAGAGAGGCTGGAACAATTCATGCTGCTGCTTTCCTTTCAAAATTTACCAATGATTATAAGTGGGCGCATATTGATATTGCTGCTACAGCCTCTTACAGTACTCCTGTAAAAGCTGGAACAGGTAGACCGGTACCTCTTATAAGTCAATTGTTGCTAAGTAAAAAATTAAAATAATATTACAAAAGCTTCCTAATGGATAAACAGTATTACCCTGTAGAAATCGAAGAAAAATGGTCCAAGATTTGGGCTGAAAGAGTTATTTCTAATAAAGACTCAAAAGATTCTTTTTCTCAGGTAATACCACCCCCAAATGTCACCGGTACTCTTCATATGGGTCATAGTTTCCAATATGCCATTATGGATTTCTACACAAGATATCACCATATGGCTGGAAAAGATGCTCATTGGCAAGTTGGAGCTGATCATGCTGGTATAGCTACTCAAATGGTTGTAGAGAATAATCTTGCAAAAAAAGATATAACTAGAAATGAACTTGGAAGAGAGAAATTTCTTGATGAGGTTTGGTCATGGAAAGATTATTCAGAAGAAAAAATTACATCCCAAATTAAAAGACTTGGATGCTCAGTAGATTGGAATAAATATAGGTTTACCTTAGATGATGGATGCAACGAAGCAGTTATAAAAGCCTTCGTTGAATTGCACAGAAAAAATAAAATCTATAGGGGTTACAGATTAGTTAATTGGGACCCATCTCTTAAAACTGCTGTTTCAGACCTTGAGGTAGTAAGGCAGGAAAAAGATGGCCTCCTTTGGCATATTAAATATCCAATTGAAGATTCAGAAGAATTTGTAATAGTAGCAACAACAAGACCTGAAACTATGTTTGGAGACATGGCAGTTGCTGTTAATCCAAATGATCATAGGTATAAAAATCTTATAGGTAAAAATATCGTTTTACCCTTTGTTGGAAGAAAAATACCTGTACTAGCTGATGAATATGTTGATATGGAATTTGGTACTGGATGTCTCAAGATTACTCCAGGTCATGACTTTAACGATTACGAGATAGGTAAAAAATACTCACTTCATGATGTAGATGGTCAGGTAAAGACTTCGGATGACGCAAGTGATTTTGAGCCTATCAATATATTTAATGAAGATGCATGGTCAAATGAAAATGTACCTGAGCCATTTTCAAACCTCGATCGTTTTAAAGTCAGAAAGGCTGTATTAGAGAATCTTAAAGAACTCAATCTTTTGGAAAAAGAAGAAAAACATCACATAAGTGTGCCCAGAGGCGAAAGATCTAATATTGTTATTGAGCCTAGATTAAGTCATCAATGGTATGTCAAAACTGAAGAAATGGCTGCAAAAGCTAATGAGGCTGTTAACAAGGGTGAGATAAAATTTCATCCTAGTAATTGGGTTAAAACATATTTTAATTGGATGAATAATATTGAGGACTGGTGTATAAGTAGGCAAATATGGTGGGGTCATAGAATCCCAGCATGGTATGACTCAGAAAATAATGTATACGTTGGTCACAATGAAGAAGAAGTTAGGCAATTTTATAAACTTGACGATAGAAAGCTCTCACAAGATGAAGATGTTTTAGATACCTGGTTTTCTTCAAGTTTATGGCCTTTTGCATCTTTAGGATGGCCAGAAAAAACTGAAGATTTTGAAAAACATTTTCCAACTTCTTTGCTGGTTACTGGGTTTGACATCATATTTTTCTGGGTAGCAAGAATGATGATGATGAGCCTCGAGTTTACTGATCAAATCCCTTTCAAAGATGTCTATGTTACTGGCCTTATAAGAGATGAAAATGGGCAAAAGATGTCGAAATCTAAAGGCAATGTTATTGATCCACTTGACCTTATCTATGGTATTTCTCAAGACGATTTAGTTAAAAAAAGAACTTCTAATCTGATGCAAGAAGGTATTGCACAGAAGATTGAAAAGAAGACAAGGAATCAATTTCCAAAAGGCATTGATTCATATGGAACAGATGCTTTAAGAATGACATTTTATTCACTAGCAACGCATACCAAAGACATAAGTTTTGAAATGGGAAGACTTAAAGGATATAGAAACTTCTGTACTAAAATCTGGAATGCAGCGAGATTTATCAATGGCTATCCAGTTGGAAACGATTCATTTCAATCTGCTAATAAAACTGATGAGTGGATATATGAAGAGTTTGATAAATCAAAAAACCAAATCGATAGAAATATTAAAGATTATAGATTGGACTATGCCATCAACGAAGTTTATGAGTTTTTCTGGAGTAAGTTTTGTGATGTCTATATCGAAGAATGTAAAAAAAGTGGAGAGACAAATAATCTAAGACCTCTTTTAAAAGAAATACTAATTATGATGCATCCTTTTGCACCATTTATAACGGAAGAAATTCATAGTTTATTATTTGATCGTTCAATTATTTAATTAATAATGAACTTACTAAAGAATGGTTTATTTAATACCCTTTTGGCATCAAGCCCTTTAAGAGAAATACAGCAAAAACCCATACGTAAAAAACTTAATAAAATATCATCTAAAAAGGTTTTTACGTCATCCAATTCTCAATCAATTGAGATATTTGAGACAGATTTATATAGAAAGAAGGTGATTTTTTTTCCTGGATGGCTAGGCCACAAAGATTCTAAATATTTGATACCTTTAGCCGAACTTTTGCATATTAATAATTTTGATATTATTAGAGTTCATCCAGTTGACCATGGCAATACCGAGCATTTAAATAAAGATTTTTTTAGGGCTACTGATATTCAAACCCTAATTGAAGCAGTTCAGTCTATTGGTAATAAATATCAAGACAGCGAAATACACTTAATTGGTTTTTCATTAGGTGGTAATATCTCATTAAGAATATCAGCTTCTAACTCAATCGACTTTTTGAAAAGTACTGTTGTTCTATCTCCGGTAATTAATCCTAAAATCTCAATGCATGCTATGGATAATTCTGCATGGATTCTAAAAAAATACTTTTTAGACAAATGGCGAAAAACATTAAAAAGAAAAATTAAATTGCATAATGTTGTTAATGCAGAAGAGGCATTAAAATATAAAAATCTTGAGCAGATGACAGAATTTTTTACAAAAAATTTTTCACCTCATAACAATGTTGATGAACTTTTTTCTGGGTATGCCATAACTCAAAATACTATTAATCAAATAAGACATAAAACACTTATATATTCATCTTATGATGATCCATGCGTTCCCATTGAACCTCTTCTTAAACTAGATCAAACTGAACATGTAAAATTTAAACCTCTAGAATATGGAGGTCATTGTGGTTTTATAGATGACTATAAATTTTCATCTTCTGTGTATGATGAAATAGTTGGTAGAATTGATTGTATTGAATTGGAGTAAAAAAATGAATTTACTTGCTGGGTCAACTGGATTTTTAGGTGGTAATATCCTAAATGAATTGGGTTTAATTGAAAGCCAAACCATAGCATTGAGTAGAAGAAACATACCTAATTTACCAAACAATGCTCAAGAATTAATTATTGATTTTGATAATCTACCGGAATTAGAGATACCAAACATCAATCATGTTTTTCTTTCTTTAGGGCACCCTCTTTACTATCATAATGTTATGGGTTTGATGAGCAAGTCCCTTAAAAAAAATCTTTACCAAGTAGAATTCACCTATCAACTTGAGATAGCTAAAAAAGCTAAAAAAGCAGGAGCTGATAATATTTCTCTTATTTCAGCTGTAGGTGCAAACTCAAATTCCATGAATTATTATTTAAAAACAAAGGGGGCATTAGAGGAAGAAATTATTAATCTTGGTTTTAAAAGTACTAATATTTTTCAGCCAGGACATCTCATGGGAAATAAATTTCGATTTGATATCTTTTTAGCTGACAGTGTGTCCTTTGTCTTTGATCCTTTTCTTCATGGACCTATGAAAAAATTTAGGAGCATACCTGCAAAAAAGCTTTCAAAGTTTGTTGTCAATAATTCTCTTAATGAGAAGACTGGGATACATTATTTTAAATTTAACGATTTCATAGGAAAAAGTCATTAATAATATATTCCAAGATTAATGTTAACTTCTTTCATTAGGAAGAATAAACATCTGGATGTGATCAATGTCATCTTCTAGATAAACCTCACCTCTGGCAGTAAATCCAAGTTCAACATAAAAGTGTTCTAGCCTATGTTGAGCTGAAATAACAATTTCACGATCAGGATATTCTTTTGATAAAAAGTTTACTCCTTCTTTTGTAATTTCTTTTCCAATGCCAAGGCCTCTTGAATTTACCTCTGTGACTATTCTTCCTATTGAAGAACCTTCGTATTTTATGCCCGGTCTAAAAGCTCTAAGGTACCCAATTAAGTCACTATCTTTATATGCCAATAAATGAAATGCATCTTGATCGGTGTAGTCTGCATCTATGTATGGACAGTCTTGCTCAACAATAAATACTTTTTGTCTCAAGTGAATCATTGCATATAGCTCATCTGAAGATAACTCAGCAAATGTTTTCCAAATATATATAACGTCTGTATTAGTCATAACTCTTACTCATTAAATGATTATATAGATGCTTTAAGATAAGGTCATTTTTAAGATTTGTATCTCTTTTTTGTATATAATCACATTTTCATAAAATCATATTTTTTTAATCAAAACAAAGGAACCCAAAAATGAAAACAGTTTATGACTTTAATGTTAAAGATGCAGATTTAAATGAAGTATCTCTTGGTGAATATCAAGACAAAGTTCTATTGGTTGTTAATGTTGCTAGTCAATGCGGACTTACCCCACAATATGAAGGACTTCAGGAATTATATGAAAAATATAATTCTAATGGTTTAGAGATCCTTGGGTTTCCTTGTAACCAATTTAAAGGTCAAGAACCTGGTACTAATGAAGAAATTCAATTTTTTTGTACCGAAAAATATAATGTGAGTTTTAAAATTTTTAACAAGATTGATGTTAATGGTCCAAATGCTGATCCTTTTTATGATTTTCTTAAAAATGAGCAACCTGGTGTTCTCGGTACAAAAAATATCAAATGGAATTTTTCAAAATTCTTAGTTAACAAGGATGGAAAAGTCATTAAAAGATATTCTCCAACTACTAAGCCAGAAGATATTGAATCAGATATTCAAAATCTACTTAGCTAGTTCCTAATGGATATCTCCTTCATTGGTTGGATTCATACTTTAATAGCCCTTCTGGCAATAATCTTTGGAGCATATTCTTTAAAAAAACATACAATCATTGAAACTAAAAATTTTTCAGCTAAAGTTTTTGTTGTTACAACCATTATTGCTGCAGTAACTGCCCTGTTGATATATAAACGTGGTTTTGGTGTGGGGCACTTATTAGCAATAGTTACACTCTTAGCTGTGATATTTGGATATATTAATGAAAAAGGTTTATTTTTTGGATTCCTTACACCCTACTTTCAAACCATAAGCTATTCTGCACTTTTTTTATTTCACATGGTTCCTGGTATAACGGAAGTTTTAAGAAGATTTCCTCCAGACAACCCAATTGTCATAGATTCAAACGTAGATCATCCCATTCTTATAAGCTTTTACATAACATTTTTTATTTCATATCTGATAATCACAATAAATCAAATTATATGGTTAAAAAAAAGAGATGGTTAAATTGAAAGTGACATTAACAATGCATCTTCAGAATTGTCAGTATAGTAGTTGTTCCTAATGGCATCTTTGCTAAAACCAAGTTTTTCATAAAAATTAATGGCTTGAATGTTGCTTGCTCTTACCTCAAGGAATATCTTTTTATAGTTCATAACTTTGCATTGATCTAGCATGCTGTTAAGTAACAAGGTCCCAATACCTTTTGATTGCATTTCTTTTTTAACTGAAATGCTTAATATATGGGCTTCTGGGTTAATTGGAGAAAAGATAATAAATCCAATTATTTGGTTGTCTTGCTTACATATGAGGCCTTTATGGCCAACTTCAAAGGATGATAAAAAAGTTTCATACTTCCAAGGACTGGGATTAACACTAAGTTCTATCTTGTAAGCTTCCTCTAAATCATTCAAACCCATCAAGGAAATTTTGTACATAAATTACTTTAGAATAATCTCTTTAAGATTTTTCCATAAAATCTTTTTTGACTCTGTATCAGAAATCATTTTTTTTAATGATGGTGATTGAACAAAAGGTATTGATGAATCAAGAGTGCTAATGTCAGATGTAAAACTAATTATGCCTTTAATATCTTTAATGGCTAAAATATTTTTTCTTGCATCTTCAAGAGCATATTTATCTTGAATTGTATCTTTGTTAGCAGGATTAACTGCATCAACAATAGCATTAAGAAGCTTTACCTCATCTTCACCTAAATCATTATATGATTGCTCAAGTAATGTTAGAATATTTCCTTTTTGATAACTAAAAATTGTTTTTGAGAGGTCTGATTGCTGCTTTGAACGAATTTCATACCTGGTAATACCCATCTCTTTAAGAATTAAGTTTGTTTTAATACTTGAAGTTATCATAGAAAGAAAATATTAACATTTACAGATAAAAAATGGATAATCCAGTAAATAAATATAAAGCTTTTAAGCCCATTAATCTTAAAGATAGACAGTGGCCTTCAAAAGCAATAAATCAAGCGCCTATATGGTGTTCTGTTGATCTTAGAGATGGAAATCAGGCATTAATTGAGCCAATGGGCTCTGAAAGAAAAGACAGAATGTTTAGTTTGTTATGTAAACTAGGGTTTAAAGAAATAGAAGTTGGCTTTCCTTCTGCATCACAAACTGACTTTGATTTTGTAAGATCTCTAATAGAGGATAAAAAAATTCCTTCTGATGTAAACATACAGGTTCTGACCCAGTCTAGAAATGAATTAATTGAAAGAACTTTTGAATCTCTTAAAGGCATTCCAAGAGCTATTGTTCATTTTTATAATTCGACATCTACTCTTCAAAGAAAAGTTGTTTTTAATCAAGACAAAGAAGGCATCAAAGAAATTGCAATTAATGGTGCATTGAAAATAAAGGAATTGGCTTTAGCAAATCCTGATACCGACTGGAGTTTTGAATACTCACCTGAAAGCTTTACTGGAACCGAACTAGATTATGCCGCAGAAGTCTGTGATGCAGTTGTAGATATTCTAAAAGAGGTTTCAAAACATAAGATCATAATAAACCTTCCAGCAACTGTTGAAATGTCTACACCAAATATATATGGCGATCAGATTGAATGGATGGATAAAAATTTAAAAAATCGTAAAGGTATCTCTCTAAGTCTCCATCCTCATAATGATAGAGGTACAGCTGTTGCAGCAGCTGAGTTTGGGCTTATGGCTGGTGCAGACAGAGTAGAAGGTACTTTGTTTGGAAACGGTGAAAGAACTGGTAATGTAGACATAGTCACGATTGCTTTGAATATGCTTACTCAAGGAATTGATCCGCAGCTGGACTTTTCGAATATAAATTCAGTTATGAGAGAGGTTGAGTATTGTAATCAGCTACCAGTCCATCCAAGACATCCATACGCAGGAGACCTAGTTTTTACAGCATTTTCTGGATCCCATCAGGATGCAATAAAAAAAGGTTTCCAAGCTATGAAACAAAGCAATGACCCTGATTGGGCTGTCCCATATTTACCAATTGATCCAGCTGACCTAGGAAGAAGTTATGAGGCTGTTGTTCGTATCAACTCTCAATCTGGAAAAGGTGGTGTTGCATTTCTTTTAGAAAAAGATCACGGGGTATCTCTTCCAAGAAGACTTCAAATTAGCATGAGTCAAAAAATTCAAAAACTTGCAGATGAAACAGGTAAAGAAATTAGTAGTCCTGAAATATGGGAAATATTTGAGACAAACTTTTTAAAACCAAAAAATAATTTTGCATATCAAAGCCATACTTCATCAACCAAAGATGACGTTAACAAGTTAGAAGTAAAGATGATTATGAATACAGGCGAAGTTACTGTATCTGGAATTGGGAATGGGCCAATAGATTCATTTGTCAATGGTCTGTCCAAGGAATTAGGAATCAATATAAAAATTTCTGACTATCATCAATCCGCAATCTCATCAGGTTCTGATGCTCAGGCTGCAGCATACATTGAGCTTGAGAAAGATGGACAGACAAGATGGGGGGTTGGAATAAATCCAAATACTACAAGAGCCTCATTTGAAGCTATTATCGTAGGGCTAAGTAAAATCCTATAAAAACTAATCGAAATTTGGTTCGCGTTTCTCAAAAAAAGCTATTACAGCCTCTTCATTTTGAGGACTTCTAGTCAAGCTATTTTGAATTTCAGCTTCGCTTTGATATGTGTCCCAATATGAATTGGATAATGATTCTCGCATTAATTTTTTGGTGTTCGCAAGGGCTTGTGGTGATCTTTTAGCAAGTCGAGCAGCCCACTCTAATGTATCTTCTTTAAGCTTATCAACCGTTGTTACTTTATTAGCCAAACCAAACTGCAAACATTCTGTTGCATCAATTTTTTTTGCTTCTATTGCATATTCATATGCTTTTGAGTAACCAAGGTATTTTGGTAATAGCCATGACAGTCCTCCATCAGGTATTAAAGCAATATTACTAAATACTGAGAGAATATAGGCATCATCAGACATCACTCTTAAATCGCATGCCATAGCGAATGCAGCTCCTATTCCAGCTGCTGGACCTTGGATAGATGCTATAACTGGCTTAGGCATAGAAATTATATTTTCAAATGAAGGCTTAAAGCCTCTTAGCAAAGCATCCTTAGATCCATCCCAATTAGCATCAGCTTCTGATAAATCAGCACCAGAAGAAAAAGCTCTTCCTGATCCAGAAAGAATCACAACTCTTATATTGTCATCATCTTTCACTAATTTAGTTGCTTCTTGTAAATCCCAAATTAATTGAGAGTTAAAAGCATTCAATACATCCGGTCTATTTATTTCTATTGAAGCAACTTTATTTTTTTTATTTATTTTTACTGTCTTAAAATCCATAATTTAATTTCCTAAATTTAACGCCCAATCATTGTTTCTTAGCAATAATGATACACCCATCTTGATAACAAATTTCTCCACCTGGTTGATCATTATCAGCTCTTGTCCATGCAACTAAAGACTTAGGCCCAGGATTTGATTGCAAAAAAGTTTTTATAATTTCTTCAATTACCTTTTTGCTTGGCATAGCTATATTCTGTTTTTTTATTGAATGTCTAATAATATCAACAACAAATTGTTCTTCTATTTCTTTTAGATCTTTGACTTTGATTTTTCTTTTAATTAGGTGTTTAAATTTTTCTTGAAAAAGTATTTCATATGATTGATTTTTGATTTTTATAAAATCTGAAGTGTTTGAGATTCTTGATGATGCCTTTATCCATCTCTGCTCAATAGAGGGTATGATATTATTTCGTATGTAATTTCTATCTTGCTCCTGCTCATAATTAGACTCATCTTTGATGTAGCTAATATTATTTTCTTTGAGATACATCATAATTTCTTCTTTGGTTAAGTTAATTAAGGGTCTTACAAGATAACCATTTCCTACGACTCTCTTCACATTAAGACTTTCAAGACCATCCACTCCTGTGCCTCTGAACAGTCTTAATAAAAAAGTTTCAGCTACATCATTTGAATGATGGCCAAGTAAAATCTGACCTCCCTCTTGGAGGTATTTTGTAAATATCTTATATCTAGCTTTTCTGGCTGCTGACTCCAGACCATCCCCATCAATTTTAATTTCAACAGACTCAACATGACATCGAATACCTAATTTTTTAGCCATTTGTCTACAATGGCCCTCCCATTCAGCTGAATTACTTGAAAGATTATGATTAATATGGATTGCTTCTATATTAGAAATATTATTTGAATGAAGCAAATGCAATAACGCAGTTGAATCAGGCCCTCCACTGTAACCAACATAGATTTTTTTATCTAAATCTATGTGACAAGTTAGAGCTTCAAAACTAATCAAAATCTAAATGCCAATTTCTAGCAATCTTTTATATCTTCTTTCTAATAATTGTTCCATAGGCATATTATTTAAAGTAGATAAGTTTTTAATTAGAGAATCTTTTATGCTCGATGAAATTAGATCATAGTCTCTATGAGCTCCACCCAAAGGTTCTTCAATAATTTCATCAATAATTTTTAATTTTTTTAATTCATTTGCTGAAACCTTCATAGCCTCAGCAGCATCTGGAGCCTTGTCAGCAGTCCTCCATATTATTGAAGCACAAGCTTCTGGAGAGGCTACAGAATAAGTTGCATATTGAAGCATCGCAATATTATCACCAACGCTGATAGCTAATGCTCCTCCAGAACCACCCTCACCAGTGACTACGACTAAAATTGGAGTTTTTAGCTCAGACATTACTGCTAAGTTTCTAGCAATTGCCTCACTCTGACCCCTTTCTTCACCCTCAATACCTGGATATGCTCCTGCAGTATCAATAAAAGTTATAACTGGCATAGAAAATTGCTCAGCTAATTCCATCAACCTTTTAGCTTTTCTGTAGCCTTCAGGTTGCGGCATGCCAAAATTTCTTCTAACTTTTTCTTCAGTATCTCTTCCTTTTTCATGTCCAATAATCATGACTGGTATCTTTTCAAGAAATGCTATGCCTCCAATAATTGAAGCATCATCACCGAATTGTCTATCACCATGTAATTCATCAAAATCATCGAAAATTCTTTCAATAAAATCTAATGTATGCGGTCTTTGAGGGTGCCTCGCAACTTGAACTGTCTGCCAAATAGAAAGCTTTGAATATATTTTTTTTGTTTCCACATCCCTCTCTTTTCGAAGAGTATTAATTTGATTATTTAACTCTGAAGAATCTATAGCTGAATTTTTAAGAGCAGTGATTTTCTCAGATATATCTTGAATTGTTTTCTCAAAATCTAAAAACTTATAATCTTCTGAGATTTCAGGAATATTCTTTGGATTAATTTCTTTATTTGTCATTTTTATTTGATACAAAAATTATATTTCTAGAGCATTTTTTCCAAAAGTTTCATCTAACAAACTTAAATTTGACAAAGTCGGTTCAAATTTAAATTTGTTACCCATGTCTATTATAGCCTCTGAATCATTCGTTATTACTTTTACATTCAAATTACATCCTGTAGATTTCCACAAGTCTTTATTTAATTTCTCTAACTTCTCAGAAAGTCCCTCAAGTGAAAATATGTCAGATTTTTCTAGATTTAAAGTAACTACGCGGATCTTTTTTAAGAGCTCATGGTCTAATGACTTAACTTCTTTAACTCTCATCCTAAACATGGCATCACCAACTTCCTTAGATCTGTAGTCATCTATTTCAACTGCGCCTTTTACAACAAGAATTCTTCCATCTTTTAAAATTTCATGACAGTCTTCAAGAACTTCACTTGGAACTATTCCATCCATGACTCCACTACCATCATCAAAGTTTATAAATGTTAAAGGTTTTCCTTTTTTGTCTTTGATTTGTCTAACACTATTAATTAATACTACTAAAGAAGCTTTTTTTGTATCATGATTGAGTTTGTGTATTTTTGTTGATCTAATGCTGTTTACTTTAGCCTCGATTGCATTAACAGGATGCCCGGATAGGTAATATCCCAGTGATTTTTTTTCAAGTGATAGTAGCTCACTCAAATTTATGTCTTGGGTATTTTTATATTTTTCGTATGGATCAAAGCTATCATCTAATGATGAAAATAAATCTCCTGACATCCCAATTTGCTTGGATGTGTTTTTTGATCCATCTTTCAACATATCTTCAATACATGAAATTGCTATGCTTCTTGAAGGAGCAATGCTATCAAATGCACCGGATTGAGATAATGCTTCTAAAGATTTTTTACCCCCAAGTTTTATATCAACTTTCTTTGAGAAATCCCATAAATCATTAAATGTATTAGTTTCTCTTATTTCACAAACATGTTTTATAAATGCATCAGCAACGCCCTTTATAGCTCCTAAGCCATATTCAATATCACCTTCATCATTTACAAGAAACATTTTGCTACTTGATAAAATATTTGGTTTTAAGACATTAATATTCATTCGTTTGCATTCTTGAATCAATACATGAATTTTATCTGTATTTCCTAGCTCAGTTGAGAGTACAGCAGCCATAAAATGCTCAGGATAATAAGTTTTAAGAAATGCTGTTTGATAAGAAATTACTGCATAAGCAGCTGAGTGAGATTTATTGAAGCCATATTCTGCAAATTGTTCTATTAGCTCAAATATTTTTTCAGCAGTTTTTGCTGGTATAGAATTTTTATCGCAGCCCTTAACAAAAATTTCTCGTTGCTCTTCCATTTCTTCAACTTTTTTCTTACCCATCACTCTTCGAAGAATGTCTGCTTGACCCATAGAATAGCCAGCAAGAACTCGAGCAGCCTCCATGACTTGTTCTTGGTAAACAATAACTCCATAGGTCTCAGATAAAACTGGTTCAAGTAATTCATGCGGATAAGTAACCTGACTTCTGCCATGCTTTCTATCCACAAAAGTTGTATGCATTCCTGAATTAAGTGGTCCAGGCCTGTATAGGGCTAAAAGAGCTGTTATTTCTTCAAATTTTGTAGGTTTGAGTTTTTTGATTAAATCTCTCATCCCTGTCGACTCTAATTGGAATACTGCCATTGTTTTGCCAGATGACAATAATTCAAAAACCTTAGGATCATTTAAAGGAATGTTGTCTAAATTTAATTTTTTTTCACCTTTTTGAAAAGATCTATTGATAGATTTTAAGGCTTTATCAATCACTGTTAGTGTTCTCAATCCCAAAAAATCAAATTTTACTAATCCAATTTTTTCTACATCATCTTTGTCATATTGAGTCATGATTGAAGATGACTGTCGATCATTATATATAGGGCAAAAATCTGACAAACTACCTGGGGCGATAACAACCCCACCAGCATGTTTACCAACATTTCTTGCTATGCCTTCTAATTTATATGCCAAATCCACAACCTCTCTAACTTCAGAATCATTTTTTGCAGCTTGAGCAAAAACTGGTTGTTCTTCTTTTGCTCTATCAAGTGTCATTCCTGGTGCAAATGGAATCATCTTTGAAATTCTATCTCCCAATGCATAAGGCTTTCCCATTGCCCTAGCAACATCCCTTACAACAGCTCTTGCAGCCATTGTTCCAAAGGTAGCAATTTGTGAAACAGCTTCGCTGCCATATTTGTTACTCACATAATCAATAACTTTATCTCTTTTTTCCATACAAAAA
>CACEDQ010000008.1 GCA_902558375.1 uncultured SAR86 cluster bacterium | reverse complement strand
TTGCATGCTACAGAAATTGCCATTGCTGATGAATTAGCTGCTGCTGCTGGATTATTGATGGGCCAAGGCAATGATATGAAGCCTGTGGTCATAATCAAAGGGTTTGATAGATCAAATTATTCTATTAATAACGCCTATGATTTAATAGTTAACAAAGACGAAGACTTATATCGTTTCTAGTTCACTTAATAATTTATAATTAGCACATGAAATTCAGCTTAAACTTAAACAAAATTGCTTTATTAAGAAACGCTAGAGGAGAAAATAATCCTTCTTTAGAGGATTATGCTAACCAAGCAATTGATCTTGGTGTTGATGGTCTCACTTTACATCCCAGGCCAGATCACAGACATGCAACAAGCGAAGATGTGATTTCATTGAGTAAAATTTGTAGAGAAAGAGATGTAGAGTTCAATATTGAAGGTAATCCATTTTCTGAGCCTGCAGATCTTTTTCAGGGCTACGTAAATTTAGTAAATACATGTCAGCCAGACCAAGCAACCCTTGTTCCAGATCTACCAAATCAGATAACTTCAGATCATGGCTGGGAGAGTGGTGATCATGATGATAATTTAATTAACGTAATAAGCAGTTTGAATGATCTTTGTAAAAATACATCAATCAGTTTATTTGTAGATAATTTAAAAAATAATAATACAAATTTAGATGCTATAGATTATGCACTTAAGGTTGGTGCCAATACTATTGAAATACATACTGGTGAATTTTCAAAGTTAATCGATTTAAATGATTTAACTATTAATACTAAATTAGAAGAATTAATTTATACCGCAAAAGATAAAAATTTAATAGTTAATGCGGGACATGATTTGAATTTAATTAATTTACCTCATTTAGTAAAAATAGGTGGTGTAAATGAGGTATCTATCGGTCATGCAATCGTAGTTGATGCCTTGAATTATGGCTTTGAAGACACTATAAAGAGGTATATAGAGGTTATTAAGGGATAAACATGACAATAGAAGAAAAATTAAAACAGCAAATTAAAGAGAATGATATTTTAATTTATATGAAGGGAACTCCTTATGAACCTCAATGTGGTTTTTCTGCTCGTACGGTTCAAGCATTAATAGAGTGTGATGCACAGTTTTCATACGTCGATGTGATTGAAAACAATGATGTTAGAACTGCATTACCTTCTGTTTCAGATTGGCCAACTTTTCCTCAGGTATTTATAAAAGGTGAATTAATCGGTGGCGCTGACATAGTAGCCCAAATGCATGCCTCTGGTGACTTGCTAAAAGCTATTCAAGAAGCAACCAGTTAGCTGTATTTATTTATTATTTTACAAAATACTTTAGCAGTAACATCTGAATCGTATGCTGCTGAATGAGCTTCCTTTGAATCATAATCAATATCTAATAACTCACATATTCTAGCTAATACAGTTTGGTTGGTAGCAAGAGCACCAAGCGTTACGGTATCTAGAACTGAAAATGGATGAAAGGGTGATCTCTTGATACCATTTCGTTCAATTGCAGCATTTAAAAACGAACTATCGAAGTGAGCATTATGACCAACTAAAATTGCTCTTGAACATTCATATTTATTTTTTGTTTGATTAATTATTTTAAATAGTTCTTTTAGGGCAACTTCTTCTTCTACTGCATTTCTTAATGGGTGATCTAATTTAATTTTAGTAAATTCAAGAGATTCATCTTCAACTATTAGTCCTTTATAGGGTTGTATATGATATCTGTGAGTCTCGCCCACAACCAATTGTTTATCTTCTTCTTCAATAAGAGTAATAGCAATTTCAAGGATGGCATTTTTGAGAGGATCAAATCCACCAGTTTCAAGATCAACAACTACTGGTAAATATTTTCTAAATCTATCTTTAAGCATCAGTCAGATTTCTTTTCAATAAGATCATTTACAGCATCATCTGTTAATTCATGAATACTCTTTAAATCTTTTTGTGCTATGTGAATTTGCATATTTTTAAGATTCTTAGATTTATCTATATTTCTATTGGTGATTTGAGTATTTATTGTTTTACTAATATTAAGATTTTCATCTGAAAAATTTTTTAATTTAGATCTTTTTCTATCGCTACTAAGAGATTCTTTAAGATCAAAAAAGTATTGAGAAGCATCTCTTGCTTTCTTGATTGATTTAGTCGAAGTAGAGACTATCTCTATACAATCTACTGGACAAGGCTCAATGCAAAGCTCACATCCTGTACAAATATCATTTATTATAGAGTGCATCATGTTTGCAGAACCTACAATTGCATCAACAGGGCATGCATCAATGCATTTCTTACAACCAATACATTCTTCCTCAATAATAGAAACTTTTTGCTCCTTAATTGTTGGACCGTATTCAATATCAACTTTCTTAATATTCTTTTTCAAAATAGTGTTGAGATTTTTAAGTGTTTTTTCACCACCTGGCACACATCTGTCATGAGGATCACCATCTACAATGGCTTGAGCATATTGTTTACAACCCGGTGTATCACATCTACCGCATTGTATTTGAGGTAACTCTTTGTGTATTAAGTTAATTAATTCCAATTTACTTACTTTTTGACGCCAAGTTTCTCTTGAAGTTTTGAATTTGAAGTTGTGTATCCAAATGGCACTCGCTCACCAGGATATAACCTTTTGTATGCCTCTTGAACTGCCAGTGTTGTCTCATGAAAACCAGATAAGATTAGATCTAGTTTTCCTGGATAATCGTTAATATCTCCTACTGCAAATATACCTTCCACCGATGTTTGAAAATTTTCAGTATTTACAGATATTTTTTTACCATTTAGATCTATATTCCATTCAAGGATAGGACCTAACTTTTTATTTAAACCAAATAGGAACAGAAGTTCATCAGCTTCATAATGTTCTATTTCATTAGTATCAAAGTTCTTTAATGATACTCCTGTTACTTTATCTGAACCTTCAATGCTATCAATCAAATAAGGCGTAAGAAGCTTCACTTTTCCAGCAGCAACCAATTCACGCATTTGTTCCTCAGTATGCTGAGCTCCTCTAAAGGCATCTCTTCTGTGAACCAGTGATAAAGATTTTGCTTTCTCAGCTAACTCAACGCACCAATCAAGAGCTGAATCACCGCCGCCAAATATAAAGACATCTTTATTTTCATACGTTGATTTTGAGCGCACAGCATATGTAACACCCTTATTAATAAATTTATCAGGATCTTCTATATTAGGAGGTCTTCTTGGCTCAAAAGATCCAGCACCAGCTGCTATAAAAATATTTTTTGTAGTTAGTTTAGTGCCCTCATTAGTGGTAACAGACCAGTATTTATCATCTTTATGATCAATTTCAGTTATTTCTTCAACTCTTTCATTAAGTATTAGCTCATAATTAAATGGCTTGATTTGTTCTAACAAAGCATCGACATGTTCTTGAGCAGTCTGAAAGGGTACTCCAGGAATATCATAGATTGGTTTTTCTGGATAAAGTTCAGCGCATTGACCGCCTGGCTTATCGAGATTATCTATAAGAACACAATTCAAACCTAGAAGTCCTGCCTCAAAAACTGTAAAAAGCCCAACAGGACCAGCGCCGACTACAACAATGTCAATTTCTTTAGCCATTACTTAACCCTTAAACCAGGAACAGCTCCAGAATCTGGAGAAATTAAATATATACCTTTATCATCACTTGAGGCTAAAACCATTCCCTCTGATAAACCGAACTTCATTTGTCTAGGAGCTAGATTGCTTACCAATACAACCATTTTATCAATTAATTCATCAGGGCTGTATGCTGCTTTTATTCCAGCAAATACATTTCTTTTACCTAACTCGCCAACATCTAGTTTAAGTTGAAGTAGTTTATCGGCTCCTTCAACAAGTGACGCATCAATAATCTTTGCAACTCGTAAATCAATTTCTGCAAATTGATCGATATTAATATAGTTATTTTCTTCGGTCATTTCTTTTTCCTCAGGGATAATAATAGGGTCTAGTCTTTTTAATAGTGGTTTATATTTATTAATGTCTTTCTCAAGTTTTTTTTCAACATCATCAAAGGATTGGTTGGTTTGATTTAGAAATTTGAAAGCTTCTTGAGTTATTTTTGGAATAATTGGACTTAGATAAATAGTTAATATATTAAATGCATTAAGAGCTGTTGTGGCAATATAAGCAGCCTCATCTTTATCTTTTTTCCACGGCGTATTGTCGTTTATATATTTATTGGTAATATCAGCCAAATCCATAATAAGTCTTACAGCTTTGGAGAAATTTCTTCTTTCAAAATTTTCTATTATCGATTCATGTTGACTTGAAACTTTTTGAATTAAATCAAGATCATATGTTTCTGATAACTTATTATCATTTTTTGCTATAAAGGATGAGCATCTGCTAGCAATATTTAAATATTTACCAACAAGATCTGAGTTTATTCTTTGAACATAATCCTCAAAATTAAGATCTATATCTTCAACCTTGTCATTCAATTTTGCAGCAAAATAATATCTTAAGGTTTCAGGATCACAAATTTTTGCAAATTCTTTTGCCATAATTCCTGTACCTTTAGATTTTGACATCTTTTCACCATTGATAGTCAAGAATCCATGAACATAAATACCGTTTGGTATTTTAAAATTTGCCGCGCTTAACAGGGCTGGCCAAAATAAGCCATGAAAGTAAGCAATGTCTTTACCTATAAAATGATAAATTTCATAATCAGAGTTCTCTGACCATAAAGCACTCATATCTAGTTTATTTTTTGCAGCCCAATTATCAATAGAAGCTATGTATCCAATTGGAGCATCCAACCATACATAAAAATATTTATTATCTTCACCTGGTATTTCAAAACCAAAATATGGAGCATCACGTGAAATATCCCATTGTTGAAGGTCGTCATTTAACCATTCGTTTAATTTATTGGTTATAGGTTTTTGTAAATCGCCATTTGCAAGGAATTCTTTTAAAGCATCAATTTTTTTTGGAAGATCAAAAAATAAATGTTCACTTTCTTTTTTAATTGGCTTGGTGTTTGAAATTACTGATATAGGGTCTTTTATTTCACTTACATCGTATGTAGCACCACATACACTACAGTTGTCACCGTGTTGATCTTCAGCGCCACACTTTGGACATGTGCCTTTAACAAATCTGTCAGACAAGAACATTGATTCACTTTCATCAAATAATTGATTAATAGTATTTCTTGTAATAAAACCGTTATCTTTTGCCTTTGAATAGATAAGCTCTGAGTATTTCTTATTTTCCTCTGAATGAGTTGAGTGATAATTTGTAAAGTTAATATCATAAAGCTTGTAAGTTTCTTCATGATCTTTTTGAATATCTTTAATAAGTTTTTCTGGAGAAATGCCCATTTCTTTTGCTTTGAGCATAACTGGAGTGCCATGAGTATCATCAGCACAAAAGAATAAACACTCGTTACCAGAGTTATTTTGGAATCTTGACCAAATATCTGATTGAACAGCTTCAAGTATATGTCCAAGATGAAGTGAGGCATTTGCATAAGGCAAAGCCTGAGTAATTATTATTTTTCTGCCTTTAGCTGTAGTTGAGCTCATATATAAGCTGTATTATATGTGAAAAAGCATCTCATATGACCATTAAGAAAATATTTGCTATAGCATCTGCAAAAGGAGGAGTAGGCAAAAGCTCAATTACTGCAGGAATTGCAATAGAGGCCGCAAAAAATCTAAAAGTAGGTATTTTAGATGCTGATATTTATGGCCCAAATCAACATTTATTATTTAACGTAGATAAAACAAAGCCTGAAATTATCATCAAAGATGAAAAAAAATTATTTAAGCCAATTAACTCTAATGGAGTTTTACTTAATTCAATGGGTTTTATTTTAGATGATGAAAAAGCTGCTTTATGGAGGGGGCCAATGCTGAGTGGAGCAATAAAACAATTAATTCACTCAACAGATTGGGGTGACTTGGATGTATTATTTGTTGATATGCCTCCAGGAACAGGCGATGCATATTTAACAATATCAAAGGAATTAAAGTTAGATTATTCAATATTAATTTCAACTCCAAATATTCTATCTATTCATGATACGACTAAAACTATTATGATGTTTAAAAAATTAAATATTAATATACTTGGTTATATTGAAAACAATATTTCGAATAACATTAGTGATAAAAATTTATCTGCATTCTCAAATAATAATATTGATAAATTAGATTCAATTCCTTATTCAAGTGATATTTATAACTTTGATCCAAAAAAAACACATATTTTCTTTCGAGGTATATCTAGCAAGATAGAATCACTTGTATAATTTTCATATGAAATTTCTTTTTGCATTCATAATTCTGAATATTTCTTTTGTTCATGCTCAAGAGATAAATGATCCCTTTGAAGATATTAATAGAGCCACATTTAAGTTTAACGAATCATTGGACAATAATTTTCTAAAGCCTGTTGCCAAGGTATATTCAAAGGCACCAAGCCCTGTTAAAAAAGGTGTTTCAAATTTTTTTAATAATTTAGAAGAAGTTGAGACTACTATCAATCAGGTGTTTCAAGGCAAGCCTGGACTTGCTATGAATGATTTTACAAGATTTATAATAAATACAACTATCGGTCTTGGTGGTTTTTTCGATGTTGCTACACAAATGGGTCTTGAAAAACATGAAGAAGATTTTTCTCAAACATTAGCAAAATGGGGAGTTCCTTCAGGCCCATACATAATGTTACCAGCCCTTGGTCCATCTACTGTAAGAGATACGTTTACAAAACCTCTATCTTCTTTTGTTTCTGTTACATTTCATATGACAGAAACCGATGAAAATATTGCGCTTAGAGGCTTAGATGCACTTGAGACGAGGGAACGACTATTAGAGGTGGAGTCGCTAGTAGTTGGAGATAAGTATAATTTCGTAAAAGACTCATATGTACAGTATATGAATTATGAGGTTAAAGACGGTCTTGGTGTAGAGGATGACTTCTTAGATGATATGGATGATTTTTTAATAGAGCAATAAATCTTCTAATTCTTTCCTATATGGCTTTATCGATTCTTTTTTAATAACTTCTAGAATTTTAATTCTAAAAGTTTTTGCAAATTTATCTCCTCGTGAAAGACCAAAAAGATGCTTCATCATTCTTGATAAATCATGTCCTTCTTGAAGTCTTTCTTCAACATAATCTAAATATTGATTAAGAATTGATTTTTTAGAATTTACTTTTGATTCAATACCATATAATTCTGTATCAATGTCTTTAATTAAAAATGGATTTTCATAAGCCGCTCTTCCAATCATTACCCCATCAACATATTTAAGATGTTCTTTGCATTCATCAATAGTTTTAATACCGCCATTAATAGTAATATTTAGATTAGGAAAATCTTTTTTTAATTGATAAACATAATCGTATTTAAGCGGGGGAATGTGTCTATTTTGTCTTGGACTTAATCCTTTCAAAATACCATTTCGTGCATGAATGATAAAATGATTAATACCAGCATCTTGAACAATATTTACAAAATTATTTAAGAATTCATAATCTTCATGATGATCAACTCCAAGTCTACACTTTACAGTTACTGGGACCTTAACATTTGTTTGCATTGCATTTAAACACTCTGCTACATGATCTGGTTCAAGCATTAAGCAAGCACCAAATCTACCTTTTTGAACTCTATCAGAAGGGCAGCCAACATTTAAATTGATTTCATCATAACCATAATCCTCAGCTATTTTTGCAGACTTAACCAAATCATTAACATCAGAACCTCCAAGCTGAATTGCAACAGGATGTTCCTCTTTATTAAAGTCTAATTGATGGAAGCATTTGCCATAAAGAATGGCTCCGGTTGTAACCATTTCAGTATATAAAAAAACTTTTTTAGAAATTAATCTTAAGAGATATCTGTCATGCATATCAGTGTATTGCATCATCGGAGCAATAGATGCCTTGTGCATGCTTGAATAAGACATTCTTACAATAGATATACTATGGATAAAAATCCTACAATTGATAAAACAATTGTGTATGGAAGAGCCATCATAACCATTCTTAGATAAGATAAATTAATCAATGGTGCAAGCGAAGAAGTGAGTAAAAATAAAAATGCAGCTTGTCCATTTGGAGTTGCAATACTTGGAATATTTGTTCCTGTATTAATTGATACAGCTAATAGATCAAACTGTTCTCTGTTAATAACACCGCTATCAAGAGCTGCTTTAACCTCATTAATATAAATTGTAGCAACAAAAACATTGTCACTTATTGCTGATAAAAAGCCATTAGCAACAAAAAATAATGGGGGCTGAACATCCAAAGGTTGTGCTAGGACATAAGTTATAACGGGTAAAAATAGTTGCTGATCATTGATTACACTTACTATTGCAAAGAAAACAGCTAGCAGGGCTGTAAATGGGAGTGCTTCATGAAAAGCTTCACCAAGGTGATGTTCCTCTGTTATACCTTTAAAAGCTGTTAATAAAATTATTACAGCAAGACCAATTAGCCCAACAGCAGCAACATGAAATGCCAATGCAAATACTAAAAATACAGCAACACAGCTTTCTATAACTAGTTCTGCTTTGTGCCTAAGAGTTGTATTTTGAGTTTCATATACATCAAAGTCATTAAATATATTTCTTACACTCTCTGGTAATTGATTACCAAAACCAGCAATAGAAAATCTTTCTACTAAAAAACAGGTTAAAAGACCAGCTATAAATACAGGCATAGTTACTGGCGCCATTCGAATAACGAATTCAATAAATTCCCATCCAGCAACTTTTGCAATTAATAAATTCTGAGGTTCACCAACAATTGTACATACTCCTCCAAGAGCCGTACCCACGGCGCCATGCATAACCAAGTCTCTTAAGAACGCTTTAAAAGACTCAAGATCTTCAGTGCCAATATCTGATAATGATGAGTCATCATTATAGTTGTGATCTTTATTACTAAAATCCTTACCCGAGGAAACTGTATGATAGACCCTGTAAAAACCAATTGTTACACCAATAAGTACTGCGGTAACAGTTAGAGCATCTAAGAATGCAGACAATATTGCTGCAGCAAAACAGAACATTAAAGATAAATTTATCTTAGATTTAACTTTTAATAATAGTTTGGTAAATATAGTCAGCATCAAATTTTTCATAAAATAGATGCCAGCTACCATAAAAATCAATAACAAAATTACTTCAAGATTGTGCTCTATTTCATAATAAATACCTTTTGTTGTTGTAAGCCCTAGGACTATAGCTTCAATCGCAAGCAAACCTCCTGGTTGAAGGGGGTAGCACTTAAGCGCTAATGCTAGGGTGAATATGAATTCAAGCAAAAACATCCAACCAACTATAAAATTGCCATTCATTCCAATTGAATTAAAAAGTACTAAGGCTATTGGATTAATTATTAAGAAAGCTACAATGGTCTGCTTGTACCAAATTGGTGAGTTACCTAAAAAAAGTTTTTGTATTTCGCTAATCATATAAGTATTTTATTATTAATTATGCATTTTAAAAGATTTTTTGACATTAAGCCTGAAATTTCAAATCTATTTATTATTTTTATAAATAATAAGGTTTTATATGATTTGAATGATAAAACGTTTCTTTTAAATTCATCATTTTTAAATTTTACTAATTTTGAATTTAAAAAAATTGGTATTGCTCAAGATAATAATACAAACATTTATGCTGCTGATTTATCAAATGAATCCTTTAATCTTTCAAATCAGGGTTATAAATCCTTGGTGGAATATGATCTACGATATTTAATGACAATTTTATCAGAAAAAGATTTAGGGCTTGTTGGTAGGGCAAATCAGTTACTTCATTACTTAAATAGTAGTAAACATTGTGGTTACTGTGGTTCAGTTATGGAATTTGATTCAATTGAGGAGGCTATGTTTTGTAAATGCAATAATTTAATGATTTATCCAAAAATATCTCCATGTGTTTTAGCTTTAATTAAAAAAGATAATCAAATTCTATTAGCAAGAAATGCTCTTTTTCCAGAAGGTCTTTATAGTGCATTAGCTGGATTTGTAGAGGTATCTGAAACTGCAGAAGAAACAGTGATTCGTGAAGTTTTTGAAGAAGTTTCCCTTAAAGTTAATAATATTAATTACTATGCAAGCCAGGCATGGCCTTTTCCAAGCCAACTGATGCTTGCATACACATGCGATTATGAATCAGGCGACATCAAAGTAGATGGTAATGAAATTGTTGATGCAAAATGGTTTGATATAGATAACTTGCCTAATATACCACCCAACTCAACACTTTCTGGACGACTGATTAATTCTTGTATCTCGGATCGTTAGCAGCTCTGGTAGGTATCTCTTTTTTAACCTTTGGCTCTTTTACAATTTCTTTAATTGCAGGCTCTTTTTTTGATTGAGCTTTATCCATTTCTTTTTTAAACGGTTTTGGCTTGTTAGATTGTTCTTTATTAACCTTTACTTTTTTTGGCGCCTTATCTTTAGGCTTCGCATCAATGTTCTTTCTCTTATTTTGAGTTTTGTTGTTACCAGAACCAGTTTTTAATTTGTTAGGCTCCTTTTTCTTTTGTGGAGTCTTTTCTGGTTTGCTTGAAACATTTTTTTTATTAATGTTTCTTGGTTGATTTTGTTTTGGCTTATTACCACTAGTAGGTTTTCTTTTTCTATTCTGATTACCTCTTTTAGGTTTAGGTTTAGCTTTAGGTTTATCCTTTGTATCAATGCCCGTAATACTTTTAATCCAAGATACCAATCCATCTTTTTTCTTTTTAGGCATTTTTGGTGGTTTAATACCATCAACCACAGGCTTCATCATCTTAGATTGATTTTTATCATCTCTCCAACTTGTATCTGGCTCAGGACTTTTGGGTGTTAAGTCATACGAATCAACATTTTTAATATCAGAGGCTTTAACTCTAACTACTTTGTAGTATGGTCTTGATTTATAAGGATCAGCTATTATAAGAACTCTAATATTATTTGTTTTTTCAATATTAATAATATCGTTTCTTTTTTCGTTCAATAAATAACTTGCTACATCTGAGGGGACATATACTTGAATTTCACCAGTATTATCTTTTGCTGAATCCTCTCCAATTATTCTTAAGATTGACTGACCAAGCGACCTTGGACCTCTCACTAATACATGCTCAATGTCATATGATTCATTTAGTGAGGGTCTTAATCTCTGTCTTGATACCTCCAATAGACCAAATTTAGAAATACCTGAAATTTGAACCCTTGCTCTATCAGAGTAAACAGCTTTTCTAAAAGCAGCTTCTACTTTTTCTTGATGAGATTGATCTAACATATCAATAAAATCTATAACCACCAATCCACCAACATCTCTTAATCTAAGCTGTCTTGCAATTTCTTTTGCAGCTTCTAGGTTCGTTTTGTATGCTGTATCTTCGATGTCCTTCCCTTTAGTTGATCTTGCAGAGTTAACATCTACTGCCGTCATGGCTTCAGTTGGATCGATTACAATCGAACCTCCTGATGATAAAGATATTTCTCTTTGGAAAGCTAATTCAATTTGTGATTCAATTTGGTATCTATTAAATAATGGTATTTCTTCCTCATACAACATAACCTTATCTGCATGATCTGGAAGCACAGCATCTATAAATTCTTTTGCTTCATTAAAAGTGTTTTTATCATCTATTAAAATCTCTTCGATGTCATCTTTAAAATAATCTTTTACAACTCTTACTATTAATTTGTCGTCTCTATAAATTAGTGCAGGACTTTCTGTGTTAGGAATATTGTTATTAATTTCATCCCATAGAGCTAACAAATAGGCTAAATCTAAGCTTAGCTCCTCACTAGTTCTACCAAGACCATTTGTTCTTACAATGACACTCATATTGTCAGGAATATTTATTGAGTCTAGAGCTTGTTTAATTTGATCTCTTTCTTCACCACCTATTCTTCTTGATATACCACCTGATCTTGATGAGTTAGGAATTAAGACAAGAAATCTTCCAGCAAGACCTATTTGAGTTGTTAGAGCAGCTCCTTTGGTTCCTCTTTCTTCCTTTGTAACCTGTACTACAATTTCTTGACCCTCTTTAAGTGTACATTCAGTTTTACCATTTGTTTTTTTGTAATACTCACTTGATAGATCTTTTAATGGCAAGAAGCCATGTCTTTCCGATCCAAAATTAACAAATGCAGCATCTAAACTGGATTCTATTCGTGAAACTGTAGCTTTAAAAATGCTGCCTTTTAAAAGGACTTTATCCGGTGATTCTGTATCAAAATCATATAATTTAGCACCATCAACTAGTGCTACGCGCAATTCATCACCATAAGATGAATTAATAAGTATTCTTTTCATATTATTCTCCCTAAATATAGGAAGATAATGCAGCAGTGTGCTTAGTTAAGCTTCTATCAGTAAGTCTTATCTTCAGTGCTTACATGATTAACCCTGTTAGGGGTTGTTATTAAACTGTTGTATATATCTTTCTTTTTTAATACTTTTTTTATATAAATATCTAGTTTATCTAGTTATTTAAACTCATATCCTATAGATTTGTCTTATGTCTGTCAAAATATTAGAAGTAAACCAAGATAATAATGGAAGGAGACTAGATAATTATCTAATTTCAATATTTAAAAATATTCCTAAATCTAAAATTTATAATATTATTAGAAAAGGAGAGGTAAGAATTAATTCTGGAAGAGTCAAACCCCACAAAAAAATTAAAACCGGTGATCAAATTAGAATTCCACCCTATTTAGATAACATAGATAAAAATGTTGTAGCTATAAACCCCAAATTACATTCCTTCATAAAAGATAATATTGTTTTTGAGAATAATAATTTTTTAATAATTAATAAGCCCTATGGAATTTCAGTTCATTCTGGTAGTAAAAATAATTTTGGCATTATTGATATAGCAAGGGATATTTATGGTATTTCAATTGATTTATGTCACAGAATAGATAAAGAAACTTCAGGTTGTCTTGTTTTATCAAAAAATAAACAATCAAATAAATGGTTCAATAACCAACTAGCTTCAAATAAAGTTAAAAAAAAGTATGTGGCTATTATTAAAGGCCATTTAAAGAAGACCATAAAAGTTAATACATTGATCGATAAACATTTCATTAATCAAAGTAAATCTTTTGTGAATGCTAACAATGGTAAAGAAGCAATATCATCATTTAAATTAAAAAAACTATTAAATTCTAGTTGTTTTGTAGAAATAGATATTTTTACAGGAAGAACTCATCAGATTAGAGTTCAAAGCAATCATATAGGACATCCAATACTAAATGATGCTAAATATGGCGATAAAAATTTTAATAAGACGATATCACCTAAAAAAATTAAAAGAATGGCACTGCATTCATCAGAAATAAGGTTTGTTGACCAAGACGGAATAAAGATTCAAGCTAAGTCTAAAATTGATGAAGCTTTCACAATACTCTTAGATACATTAAAGTAAATATATCTACCAATAATCCTATAATTTTGATAGGATACGTTTTTTTTAAGGGTAACTATGGCAGTTCAAAAAAGTAAAGTAACAAGATCTAGAAGAGGGCAGAGAAGATCTCATGACTCTCTTAAAGCATCAACTCTATCTATTGATCCAGTTTCTGGTGAAAAGCATGCACGTCATCAAATGACCAAAGATGGTTTTTACAAGGGTAGACTTGTTAAAGATTTAAGAAAAGTTGAAAAAGAGGAATCAGAAGAAACCTCTGTCTAAATAGATAATGCCAAGGCATATAAGTCTAATCTTTCCAGGTCAAGGTTCACAATCCATCGGCATGCTTAATTCTTTTTCAGAAGATGAGCTTAACAATGTTACTAAACTATCAAAAGAAGTTTTAGATATCGACATAGTTAACTGCATTAAAAATGGTCCAGAAGAAGATCTTAATAAAACATCAATAACTCAACCAGCATTAATAATTGCATCGTATTTATATTACAAAAAATTTTTAGATCTTTTTGATATAACCCCAAATCTATTAGCAGGACACTCACTTGGTGAGTATTCTGCATTACTTGCTTCGAATTCAATCACGATTGATGATGCTATTTCACTTGTACATAAACGTGGTAAGTGCATGGAAAATTCACAAAAAGGCTCAATGTTTGCGATCCTAAATTTAGACCTTAATGAAATAAATCAAATATGTAAGGCGGTTGAGCAGGAAACTGGTAAAGTTATAAGTCCCGCCAATATAAACTCGCCAAATCAAGTAGTAATAGCGGGGTCTGATGAGGCAGCAACAATTGCTGCCAATAAATGTAAAGAGGCTGGTGCAAAAAGGTGTATACAGTTAAAAGTAAGTGTAGCTTCACATTGCAGTTTGATGGATGAAGCTGCTAGCATCTTTAAAAAAGAATTAGACAAATGCATGTTTAATATGCCTAAAATTTCAGTAATACATAATGTTGATGCAAAAATTGAAGAGGATATTACAAATATTCCAAAAAAACTTATAGAGCAACTGACCTTACCCGTGCAATGGACTAAAACAATGGAATATATAAAGACTTTTGATGGGATTGTAATTGAATGTGGTCCTGGGAAGGTTTTATCTGGACTTGCAAAAACGAATGGACTAGATAATATCCTGTCAATGTCTTCTGAAACATTTGAGGATGATTTAAGAGAATTATTATGAACAAAGAAGTTGTATTTATATCCGGTGCATCAAGAGGAATTGGTACTGCCATAGCTGAAAGTTTTGCACAACTAGGTCATACAGTTATTGGAACCTCTAGAAGTGAGTTTAAATTTGAAAACAAGCAAGACAATTTAATCCCGCTAGCCTTAGATATAGCAGACAGAAGTTCAATTAATAATTGTGTTGAATACTTAAAAGATAATAATTTAAAGCCTAGTATATTAATTAATAATGCTGGGATAACATCTGATCAGCTTTTTTTGAGAATGAGAGATGAAGAATGGGACAATGTAATAGCTACCAATCTTACTGGAACTTTTAATCTAACTAAGGCACTCATTAAAAATATGATTAAAAACAGATATGGAAGAATTATTAATATATCATCAGTTTCTGGGTTGATGGGTAATCCTGGCCAAGTAAATTATTCTTCAGCAAAAGCTGGTCTGAGCGGCTTCACTAAATCTCTTGCTAAAGAAGTTGGTTCTAGAGGTATTACTGTAAATTCAGTTGCACCTGGCTTTATAGAGACTGATATGACCTCATATCTTGAAGGTGACGCAAAAGAAAAGCTTATTAATGAAATACCATTAAAAAGACTTGGTTCAGCTAATGATATTGCTGATTTGGTTGTTTTTTTAGCAAGCAATGATGCTTCCTATATAACTGGCCAAACCATCTCAGTAGATGGTGGTTTATTTATGTACTAAGAAGTTAAGTTTGAAAATAAATGTGCATCTTGTATTAAATAGATGTAAAATGTCGACGTTTTTACCTTGGAGTATTTATGAGTATTGAAGACAGAGTTAAAAAAATCGTTAGTGATCAACTAGGAACATCTTTAGATGAGATTCAAAGCGACTCATCTTTTGTCGATGATCTTGGAGCCGATTCACTAGACACGGTTGAGCTTGTTATGGCACTAGAAGAAGAATTTGATCTTGAGATTGCAGACGAGGACGCAGAAAAGATTTCTACAGTTAATGAGGCAGTAGAATATATAAATTCTAATTCATAAAAACTATCATATTGTATAATTAATTTTAATTATCATTTGTATCAAAATATAACGAGATTCTATAAATTAATAGAATCTCGTTTTTTTTTAAGCTATAAATAACAAATGTTATTAGCTAGAACACTTTTTATTGTTTTTATACTATTCTTGTCATTCATTGGACCATATAAAGCTTTTTTATCATCCTATCCAGAAATTAACAAAGAATTTATAGAAATCGAAAGTGGGTCGTCAATGCTATCAACGCTTGATATTCTTAATTCAGGTTCATTAATAAATAATTTTTACTTTAAAGTTTTTCTAAAAGTAAATTCAATTTCATCTTTTCAAGCTGGTGAATACAAGATAACCGGTCTCACTCTTCAAGAACTTTTTGCTCGTTTTGTGACGGGAGAAACATACACACACACAATAACTCTCATAGAAGGAATGAATCGTTATGAAATTATTGAGCTAATTAAAAATAGTTCTCTAAATAATGATTGTGAAAATTTGTCTTGCATAGATACTAATTATCCTTTTAAAGAAGGTATTTTTTATCCAGATACTTATTTCTTCAAGAAAGGTTTTAATGCATCATCTATTCTCAACAATAGTCATAAAAAACTTAACAAAGTGCTTACTGATATTTGGATATCTGAATCGAACAAAGGTTTATTAGATAATAAATATCAAGCATTAATTCTTGCCTCAATAATAGAAAAAGAAGCAGGTAATAATACTGAAAAACCTGCTATTTCTAGTGTTTTTTTAAAAAGAATCACTTTAGGAATGAAGCTTCAAGCTGATCCAACAATTATTTATGGGTTGTTACCAAATTTTGATGGTGATATTAGAAAAACTGATATTCTTGATAAAAATAATCTATACAATACATACATGATAAAAGGTTTACCGCCAACTCCAATTTCTATTTCATCATTGAGCTCTATTGAAGCAGCTATAACAAGCGAACCTGGTGAGTACTTATTTTTTGTTGCAGATTCCCCAACTTCTCATTATTTTTCTAAAACCTATGATGAGCACCTAAATATGATAAAAAAATTCGGACTAGATAAATGAAAATAATTACATTTGAAGGCATTGAAGGTGTTGGTAAGTCGACACAAATCCAAATGCTTGAGGAATATTTAAAAAATAAAGATTATTCAATAGAAATTTTAAGAGAACCAGGCTCAACTGATGCAGGTGAGAAAATTAGAGATATTCTTTTAAACTCACCTTTAACTCTATCGAATGAATCAGAACTTCTTTTAATGTTTTCAGCTAGAGCTCAATTAATAAATGAAAAAATATTAAATTCTGATAAAGATATAATTCTATTTGATAGGTTTTATGACGCTTCAATTGCTTATCAAGGATATGGAAGAGGCTTATCTCTTAATGTAATTAATAGCCTTATAAAATTTTCTAACTGCCCAACACCAGATATTACCTTTTTACTTGATATAGTTGTAGAAGAGGGCTTTAAAAGAAAGTTTAATGATAAAAAAGACAGAATTGAATCTGCTGGAAATAGTTTTTTTCAGAAAGTTAGAAATGGATACTTGGAATTAGCAAATCAAAATAAAGATAGAATTAAAGTTGTTGATGCAAGTATGACCATAGATACTATTCATAAACATATTGTAAAAATTATTGATAAATTATTATGAATATTGATAAATGTATCTGGTTGCAAGACATTCTAGATTCAATTAATTTTAAAAGTTTGCCACACGGCATAATTATTAATGGTCCCAAGGGGGTTGGCAAGAAATTATTAGCCAGGGCTCTATCCGAAAAAATTATTGCAAATTTTGATAATGAACTATCTGATAATCATAAAAACCTATTATTAAAAAACAATCATCCAGATTTTTACTTTTTAGATAAAGAAAAACTTGTTTTAAAAGATATCAAAAGAAATAAGGTAACTGGTAACTGGGATGAAGATAAAGGATTTAAGGATGTATTATCCTTTTTAAATTTAACGCCATCGATTGCTGCAAACAAAGTTGTATGCATGATTAATGCGGATACTATGAACAATATTGCTCAAAATGCACTTTTAAAATCGCTCGAAGAACCATCTGCAAATTCTTATATAATTATGACAACTAGCAGATCTAAATCATTAGCTCAAACAATTTATAGTAGATGTCAGGTTATTAACATCCCTTTTATATCAGATCCAGAAATTGATACATGGTTAAAATCTATTGGAATAAGTGACTATAATTCTATGAATTTCCCCAGCTATGCAACTCCTTTTTCGATAGTTGAAGATATTCAAAATGATAAACAAAATTCATATAAAGATTTTTTATCAATTATTATTGATTTTATTTCTGTAAAAATTGATCAATCACAAGCTATTAAATTTATTAATGAGTTAGATGTTAGCTTTATTACAAAAATTAATTACTTAGTAGAGTTTTTAAAAATAATTTTGAGATCAAATATCATCAACGAAGAATTAAGTGGATCTTATAAATATTTTAATAAAGTAAAATTTAGTAATTTAAAAATATCAAACATTATTATGGATTTAAATAACCTTAGATATGAATTTTTTGAAGTTTCATCAATTAATGAGAGTCATGTGCTAAATTATTTTTGTAGTGAATTAAAACAATCTATTACACAGCAGTAGTGCCTCCATCTATAACAATTGTTTGCCCATTAATATAGTTACCTGCTTTTGATGACAATAAGATTGCAGCTCCAGCCACCTCATCCGGTTGACCAATTCTCTTCATTGGATTAGTTTGAAGTACCATCTCAAGAATATCTGGATTTTCCCATAAACCCTTAGCAAAATCTGTTTTTATCAGTCCTGGTGCTATGGAGTTAGCTCTAATATTTTTATGTCCAAATTCAGCAGCTATGTTTTTAACGATCATTACATCAGCAGCTTTGCTTACATTATAAGCACCAAGCATTGAGCTGCCTTTAATAGCAGCAATACTAGATATAATTATTATTGAACCATCTTGTTTTTCAATCATATGCGGAAGGCAGAGATTGCAAAGTAGTTGATTAGATCTTATGTTGTTATGCATCACTTTATCAAACTGTTCAATGCTCATATCAAGCATAGAACCCATAAATGTATTTGTTGCAGCATTACAAATCAAGGTATCAATAGTTCCTAAAGTCTCAATTGTTTTATCTGTAAGATTTTTTAATTGATCGTCATCAGCGATATTGCAAGCTATCGGAAAAGCAACTTCTTCACCAATATCATCATTTATCTCCTTAGCAGTTGCTTCACAAGCATCCAGCTTTCTTGATGATATAATCACTTTAGCGCCCATAAGCGCAGATTGGTGAGCTATAGACTTTCCAATACCTTTAGAACTACCGGTTATTAAAATTGATTTATCTTTAAGGCTAAATAATGACATTTTGATTATAATAAATTAATAATAAAGGAATAATATCATGATGATTGAAATATACGGAAAAACCTTCTGCCCATACTGTGATAAAGCAAAAGCTTTGTGCGAAAGAGAGGGGTTTGAATATCTTTATAAAGAATTAGATAAAGATTTTACCAGAGAGGAATTCTTTAATATTTTTCCTACAGCAAGAACATTTCCTCAGATCAAAATAGATGGTAATGATATTGGTGGTTACACGGAACTAGAGGCTTGGTGGCAAAATAAGGAATAAATTATGGACCAATTTAATGAATTTTTAATATTACTTGATGGCAATTTAAGTGGATCATGGTGGTTCCCAATTTTATTAGTTGGAACAGGTATATTTTTTACTATATATCTTGGTTTTCCTCAATTTAGGTTTTTTGGCAAAGCTTGGCATTTAGTCTCTGGTAAAAATAAGAAGATAGATGGAGAGGGCGAAACAACTGCTTTTGAGGCTCTTACAACGGCTATGTCTGGAGCTGTTGGTACAGGTAATATTGGTGGGGTAGCCCTTGCTATATGGACTGGTGGTCCTGCAGCTATATTTTGGATGTGGATTACAGCTATATTTGGCATGACTACAAAATTCGTAGAAGTAACAATGGGCCATAAATATAGAACAAAACTTGCAGATGGCAGTATTTCAGGTGGACCTATGTATTACATTGAGCACGCATTAAATATGAAATGGGCAGGTATTTTATTTGCATTTTTAATGATGATTACTGCTATCGGATCAGGAAACATGCCGCAAATCAATAATATAGCATTGGTTATGAATACTGAATTTTCTGTCCCAAAATTATTCACTGGATTATTTTTAGGAATCTTGTTGTGGATAATTATTATTGGTGGAATCAGGAGAATAGCATCAGTTGCTAGCAAAATAATACCTATTATGGGATTGATATATTTTGGAGGAGCTTTGGTAATACTTACAGAAAATTATCAAAATATTATTCCTTCATTTAACGCTATTTTTTCTCAAGTCTTTACTGGCTCAGCTGCAGTTGGTGGTTTTTTGGGTGCAAGCTTTGCTATGAGTTTAAAATATGGTGTTGCCAGAGGTTTATACTCAAATGAAGCTGGGCAAGGTTCATCTCCAATAGCTCACGCATCATCAAAGAATAAATCTATTGACCAAGGTGTTGTTTCAATACTAGAACCCTTTATAGATACTATTGTAGTTTGCAGTGTTACAGCTTTAGTTATTTTATCAAGTGGAGTATGGACACAAAAATTTGATACAACTTTTGCAAAAACAGACATGGTTATTCTTGAGGGAATCTACAGCGATGAAAAAAATACTGATGGATCGTATGTTTTTCCTGACCATATAAATGAACTAACAAATTATGTTCAATCAATAAAGTCTAATGTTTCTGAATATAGCGGAGAACTAACAATTGAAAATGGTAAATTGATTAATTCAGACATAACTATTCTTCATTCAAGATCAATAGCAGAGAATGTTCTAGTTAAGAATAATTCAAGCAAGAATTTATATTCAGGTACATTGAACGTTGTTGATGGAAAAATAATTGATCCAGTTATACTTGAAGGAAAATCTCTTGTAAGCTCTGCTGAATTAACTGCTAAAGCTTTTTCACAGGGAACTTTTGGTGATTACGGAGGTAAACTCGTTGCAATAGCATTGCTATTGTTTGCATTTTCAACTGCTATTACTTGGTGTTATTACGGTGATAGATCAACTGCATACATTTTTGGTGAAAGGGGTGTATTTTGGTATAGAAATTTTTATGTTTTATGTTTCATTTTAGCTGCAGTAATTGATACCACTATCGTATGGAATATTGCATATGTTGTTGTGGCTTTGGTCTCAATACCAAACTTAATTGCATTATTTGTTTTAAGAGGTGAAATGAAACAGTTAACTAATGATTTCACATCTAAAAGCTAATATAATAATTTCTTTTTAATAAAAAATATTCAATGAATCATAAAATCGTTTTTAACCTATTGTTAACTATTATTCTTGTGTCTTGTGGTGGAGGCGGAGGTGGTGGCTCGCCAGAACCACAACCACCTACAGTCTTTAATCCAGTTATTAATACTTTTTCAGCCTCTCCTGAATCTATAACGGCGGGTAATACTGTTGAATTATCATGGACAACTACCAATGCTATTGAATGTAATGGTAGTGGTGACTGGGATGGTACTAAAGCAACTGGTTCTGGATCAGAATCACTTACCCTAGATCAGGTTGGTACCTATACGTATACGCTTACTTGTAGAGGTGAGAGTGCACAAAATACAGTTACTAAATCTGTAACTGTCCAAGTTACTGAATCTAGCGGATCTGGAAATGATATTTATGCTGAAGATAAAAGCTCATATTGTAAAGATCCAGAAAATACTGGCTCAAGTTATTGGATTGAAGAGTTTTCTAATAATATATTAGATAATGCAATCTTTACATATCAAGAATCAAATGGTTTTTGTGCAACTCCTGGCTGCCCAAATGGGGACTCTGATTATGTTCAAGGCTGGGGTAACAATGAATTGCAATACTATACAAGTTGCAATGAAGGGTATTCAAAAAATTGTAATTCTGAAACAAATACAACTGAAAATGCATTTATTGAAAATGGGTATTTAAAAATACAGCCGATCTATAATAGTACCAGTCCATTTGAGGATCCATATTGTGCTGATAAAGATTGCGCTTATACATGGGATTATACTTCAGCTAGAATTATGACCTCAGGCAAAAAAGTTATTTCAACTGGTTCCGAAGTTACAGTATGTTTCAAACATCCAGAGGGAATGGGCCATTGGCCAGCAATTTGGATGCTTCCACAAGGTTTTGTAGAAGGACAAAAAAAATGGCCAAATGATGGAGAAAATGACTTAGTAGAACATATGCAGAACCATCAAGCATATGAAACTCAATCTACAATCCATTTTGGTACAACAGGAACATCAAGAAATATTTGGAAAATTGAAGCCGTTCCGGCAGATGTTGATTTTTACGATAAGTTCCATTCAGTCACAATGAGATGGCAAACCGATAAAATTGAATATTTCTTAGATACACAAACGGAACCATATTTCACAATAAACAAAGATGACAGAAGTGAGTTTAATAATGAATACTGGCCATTTAATGAAGACTTTTATTTAATATTAAATGTAGCATCTGGAGGTAATGGTGGCGGAAGTCCCGACACATCAAGGTACTGTCAAGATGCTGAATGTTCAAACTTTGAGGACAAAGATAGGGGTAGATTACTTATAGATTATATTGAAATTAAGTCTATTGATTAGAAGTTCTTTTTTTTAATTCTATAAAGACATCTTCCATAGAATAATTCTGGTTTTTTAAAAGAACCAGTAGATGAAATAATAAATCTGCTGATTCATCTATCAATCTTCCGTCACTTGTAACTGCCGCTATTGATGTTTCACCTGCTTCTTCTGTAACTTTTTTAGCAATCTCCTTAACACCCTTATTTAGCAGCGATGCAACATATGAATTTTCTGAAGACTTATCTTTCCTGTCATCAATGACAGCTTCAAGTTCAGCAATGATAGAAAAGGAATTTCTTTCCTCTGATTTAAAGCATGAATAGTTTTCTAGATGGCATGTTGGCCCAAGTTGTTTTGCTTTAATTAGTAAAGCATCTTTATCACAATCAAATTCGATAGATTTTAGTAATAACTTATTACCAGATGTTTCTCCTTTAGTCCAAAGTCTTTGTTTTGACCTGCTAAAAAATGTAACTTCTTCAGTTCTAAGTGTATGTTGAATTGAATCTTTATTCATATATCCAAGCATTAACACATTAAAAGATATTGAATCTTGAATTATTGCTGGAATTAATCCTCTATCATCATAGTTTAAATTTTCTATGTCCATTTCTAGTACCTTATGTTTATAGATTTGTTTCTTAAAAAATCTTTAAGTTCATTGATATTAATTAAATCTTTATGAAATACACTTGCAGCAAGAGCGCCACTGGATTCAGTCTTAGTAAGCACATCCTTAAAGTGATCTTTAGTTCCCGCGCCTCCAGAAGCTATCAATGGAACGTCACAATTTTGTAGCATAATATTTAACTGTGTGATGTCATACCCATCCTTAACACCGTCTTTATTCATACAATTTAAAACAATTTCTCCCGCACCCAGATTTTGAATTTGATCTATCCATGCCTTTGTTTCTATTTGTGTATTTTTTATTGTTTTTTCATCTCCAGTGTTTGAATAAACAATATATTTATTATCTATAAATCTAGAATCTATACCAACTACAACACATTGACTTCCAAATTCATTTGCAAGCTCTTGAATTAAATTTGGATTTGCTAGAGCTGGAGAATTAATTGAAATTTTATCAGCACCATTATTAAGAATATTTTTAGCGTCTTTTAGATTCTTTATTCCACCCGCAACACAAAAAGGAATATTAATAAGTTCAGCAATTTGTTTAACCCATTCTTTAGAAACAACACCATCATAAGTACTTGCACCAATATCATAAAACACTAACTCATCAGCACCATCTTTATTATATTTACTTGCCAAATCTAAAATTGACCCAACAATTTCATGATTTTTAAACTGCACACCTTTAACTACGTATCCATTTTTAACATCTAAACATGGGATTATTCTTTTAGTTAGCATTTAACAAATCCTTTAGCGATATTTTATTTTCATATATAGCCTTACCTACAACACACTCATCACAAAATATTGATTTTAAGTTGTAAATATCTTCAATAGATCCAATGCCACCAGATGCTATTAAGTTTATATTTTTATAATTTAATAGGTTCTTATATATATTAAGATTTGGACCTTGAAGCGTTCCATCAACAGAAATATCAGTAGCTAATATATTTTTAATCCATGAGTTTTCATCAATATAATCAAATAAATTTATATTTGTATTATTTGTCCAACCATCTACTGATAGAAGAGGGGAATTGTTAATAATGTTAAAGTCCAATCCAAATATAATATTGTCCACATCAATATTTTCTTTTAGATCATTTCTAAATTTAATATCTTTAATCGCTGCCGTACCAACAATAATTCTTTTAACTTTGTTTGATATAAGATCTTTTGCCTTATCAATTGTTCTTATACCACCACCAACTTGGATTTCTATATCTTCAATATTTGCAATATCTTTTATAATTCTGAGGTTTTCATTGCCACCAGTTTTAGCAGCATTTAAATCAACTATGTGAATAATTTTAAAGCCTGCTTTTTTAAAGATATTTACCTGTGTTAAAGGATCATTATTATACTCAGTCACCTTGGAATAGTTTCCTTTCAGCAACCTAACACATTTACCATCTAAGATATCAATAGCAGGAATTATTTTCATATTGAATTAATAAAATTTTTTAAAAAAACTTCGCCTGCATCTGAAGATTTTTCTGGATGAAATTGACAGCCTAAAAGATTATCTTTTTTTATAATTGATGAGAATTGATTTCCATATGTGGAATAGCCAACAGTGTAATCACTATTTTTATTGAAATAACTGTTAGCGAAGTAATAGTAACCATCTAAAGTATTATCAAGCATACATTCGACTTTATTCCAGCCCATCTGAGGGACAGCAATAACATCTTTTTTATTAAATTTAGTTATAGTTCCTTTAATTAAACCTAAGCACTCAGTATTATCTTCTTCAGAATAATCGAATAAAATTTGCATTCCTATACAAATTCCAAGTACTGGTTTATTGGTTTCCTTAATAAAGCTATCTAAATTTTTGTTTGATAATGTTTCCATTACTTTTCCTGCGGAACCGACACCAGGTAACACCAATGCATCCATTTGTGAGAGTTCATCTAAGGAATTAGAAATAAATGAATCTATATTCAATCTTTTAAAGGAATAGTAGATTGAATTAAGATTTGCTCCCCCTGAGTCAACAATTCCAATTTTCATAAACTTCCTTTTGTTGATGCAATATTTGTATCATTTCTTTGTAAAGCTTTATTTAATGCTCTTGTAAAGCTTTTAAATGTTGCTTCAACAATGTGATGGCTATTTTCTCCTTTAGTTTCTATATGGCAGGTAAAATTGAGGGTATTTATAAAAGATATAAAAAAATGCTCAAACATTTCAGTTGGAAAATCACCAACATATTCTCTTAATTTAGATGTTTTCATTTTCAGAAGCGTCCTAGATGCCATATCAATGCTTACATTTGAAATAGTTTCATCCATAACCAGTGATTCGCTGGATGAATACCTTTCGATATTATTTCTATCTCCTAGAGCAGATTTAAATGCTTCACCCAATGCTATAGCAACATCTTCTATGGTGTGATGTTGATCAATTTCTAAATCACCAAAAGATTTTATAGTGATATCAAATTGACCATGTTTTGCGAATTGTTCAAGCATATGATCAAAAAATTTAAGACCGGTATCCACATTGTAATTACCGGTACCATCAATATTTAAATTTATAAATATACTAGTCTCCTTAGTAGTCCGTTTTATAAAAGAAGTTCTAGATAATGTATCAACATCATTGATAGCATAAATTTCTCTAACTTGTACTGCATTTGAATGAGCATCTAAGCTTTCAGCTTCTGCAAGAGTCTTGACTACTGGAGCAAGAGCAAGAAACCCCTCAGGGGTGGCAGTTTGGAAGGTAATAGTTTTACCAAAGTCTTTAACAGATAGTCCAGAATATGTTTTGGCAGCTTGTCCAGTTGGAAGTGTATGATTTGAACCAGACGCATAATCTCCAAATGATTCAGGTGAATATTTACCACAAAATACAGAACCTGCATTGTTAACGTATGGCGCAATTTTTACAAAATTATCATCAATTAATATTAAGTGCTCTGGCGCATTATCATTAATAAAATTTATGATTTCTTTATCATTTTTGGCTTTAACTAAATATGTATTATTTATACTCTCATTGAGTATAGATTTTCTGTTTAAAGATTCTTTTTGATTAGTGATAGTTGTTTTTATATCTTTAAGTAACTTTTTATTTTTTGAAATTAATACTGCCTTGGCGTCGATACTGTGTTCAAGTTGTGAAAGTAAGTCAGATGCAATGATGTCAACTTTTTCTATATCGTCTGAAACAACATAAACTTCACTTGGTCCAGCTGGCATATCGATTGAGATATCTTTGCTAACCTGTAATTTTGCTTCTGTAACATATTTATTACCAGGTCCAAATATCTTAAAACATTTTGGAATAGACTCTGTTCCATATGCCATTGCAAAAATAGCTTGAGAACCTCCAACTTTGTATACATTTTTAATATTTAGCATGTCAGCAACCCACAATATAGTTGGGTTTATTTTTCCATTGGTATCTGGAGGGGTGCAAATAACAATATTTGGACAACCAGCAATAATCGCTGGTATTGCTTGCATTAAGAGTGAGCTAAACAATGGGGCAGTGCCACCTGGTATATATAAACCTACGGTATCAATAGGCTTAAACTCAGACCATAAGGAGACACCTTTTGTTGTTTCTACTTTATTGATTGACAAGCCATCTAGTTGTTTTTCGTGATACTTTTTAATATTTGAATATGCTGTAAGAATGGCATTTTTTAATTGATCATTAACTAATTTTTCAGCTTTTTTAAATTCAGAATTACTAGCTTTAAAAGATTTGATTTCCTTTTCTTTTAAGACTTTAGATATCTTTCTTAGACCATTATCACCTTCGTTTACAACGAGCTTTTTAAATTCGTTAATTGTTCTAATATCTTTTGATGAAATTTTTGATTCATTAAATTCCAAGATCGTAGATTTTTTATTTAATAATAATTCTTTCATATTAATTTAAGACTTTTTCAACAGGCATAACTAAGATAGAGGAAGCTCCTTTAGCTTTGAGTTTTTCCATAGTTTCCCAAAATATTGGTTCTTGGCATAAAGCATGTATAGCCACCTTATTTTCATCTTCAAGAGGTATAACCGTTGGAGATTCTGATCCTGGCAGTATCTTACAAATTTCTTTAATTTTTGAAGAATCAGCATTGAGCATTACATATTTACTCTCAATAGCATTAACAACGCCTTGCATTCTGCTAATAACTTTTTTAGCAATTTTTTCTTTAGCTATTGTTAGATTTTTATTTTTTATGAGAATAGCTTGGGATTCAAGGATAGTTTCAATTTCTTTTAAATTATTGGCTTCTAAAGTTGCTCCAGATGAAACAAGATCACATATTAGATCAGACATTCCAATGTATGGTGTAAGTTCAACAGACCCATGAATATTAATAACAGAGGCATTAATGTTTTTATCTTTTAAGTATTTTTTTACTGTATTTGGATATGAGGTAGCAATTTTCTTACCTTTAAATGATTTAATATTTATATTTTCTGGACATGCAAAAGATAGCCTGCATCTTGAAAATCCCAGATTAAGGACTTTATCAATAAAAGTTCTTTTAAATAATGATTTTTCTAGTAATACATTTTCACCAACTATAGCTAAATCAGCATCTCCATTTGAAACAAGAGAGGGGATGTCATCACTTCTTACAAAAAGAATATCAATAGGTAAATTATTTGATTTTGATAATAAATTATCACCTTTAGTTGAAAAATTAATACCGGACTTTTTAATCAAATCAATACTTTGATCATAAAGACGACCCTTTTTTTGAACAGCAATAGTTAATCTATTTTTCATTTATTTATCCTTTTAAGAATTCTTTTATATCCTTGGTACGGCTCGCTTGATAAAAATCTTGCTACCCTAGTTACAGTTGTTGTGCTTGTTTTTAATTTAGCTGCAATCTCTCTGTAAGATAAATTATCCTCATATAAAAGTTGTGCAACAGACCAGCGCTCTTCTAATGCTTTTAATTCAGCTGGAGTACAAAGATCTTTTAAGAAATCATCTACTTCATTTTTGTTTTTTAGTAATAAAAATATTTCATTTAAGTTTTTCATGCGTGCTAGTGTATTACTATGCTAATACAAAGTAAAGCAAAAAAAGGCACTATTTTAAGTGCCTTAAAAGGATTAAAAATTAATCGTTAGGATTGAACCATAATGGTAAAACAGCAATCAATAATCCTGAAAGATAGAACATCCAGCCACCTAGTGAGGCAATCATGTTTCCCTCAGCTTGTGCTGCTAACCATGCTTGAGATCCTGCTCCAAGATCTATATCTCCATTAGCTGCATCAAGTGCATTTAAAGCCATAGCATGACCCTCGAAGGTCCCACCAATAAGATTGCCTAAATTGAGACCTATTAAAAATACTGAAACAGCAAAAGCTGTTCCAATTAATTTGGCTAATGTATTTGCACCTTTATCAACCATAACACTGCTAAACCTAGCTGCAACCCAAACAGCAATTACAGTAGCAAGAAATATTGTTGCGTTAGCCCCTCTAGAGCTAGCAAAAAGGTTCCATAATTCAATTTCGTAAGAAACGCTTGTAAATAAATCCATAATTTCCCCTCCCAAGGTATTTAATGAATACTCATTTATACAATTAAAACGTCTTTGTTATCAAGTTATTAAAAACATTTAATGTATATAAATTAAATATATTTAAATCTATTTTTTTGACAAAAGAGATACTATTTCAAGATGTTTTGTATTTGGAAATTGATCAAAAAACTCTATGTTTTTAATTTTATATGATGCCAGATTTTTAATATCTCTAGAATATGTTTCATAGTTACATGAAACATAAATTATATTTTCAAATTTATTAATTAATTTTATAACATCTTCATCAAGTCCTGCTCTTGGTGGATCAACTAAAACATGAGAAAAATTAAAATCAGTAATATTAATACCTTTCATTCTTGTAAAAATTCTACCATTGAACAACTCAGAAACCTCTTCTGCTGAAAGCCTCGCATGAAAAATATTTTTAATATTTTGTTCATTGATTGATTTTTTTAGACATCTTATAGATTGACGGTTATTCTCAGTTGCAAAGATCTTATTAAATAACTTTCTCATTGGGAGAGAAAACGTTCCAGATCCACAGTAGAGTTCTAGCAGGTCACTTGGATCTTCTACAAAACTCATTGCCTTTGTAACCATTTGAGGCATATGGAAATGATTTGGCTGATAGAAAGATTGATCAGTTTGATAAAGTATTGATTTTAAATGTTCTATATCATCCTCTAGAAGGTCGTTGTGTGTAGAATATAGATTATTTTTAGATCTTAGATTAATACTAATATTTAAAACATTTGAGATTTTATCTGCTGAACGCTTAATTTCATCATCTAATAATTTATGGTAGACGAGTGAAACTAAAACTTTGTTTTTTCTATTTGATCTAAAATTAATTTGAAATAATTTACTCTTAAGAGCATTCGATTTATTAATGTGACCTAAGAGTTTTGGCATTAAAGCTTGAATAGATGGTCTAGCAACCGCAAATACATCTAAATAAATTATCTCTCCCGAAGGGGAATACATAGTATAAAAATTATTCTTGTAACCAAATTCACATCTTGATCTATAGCCATAAGCAGGACTTAAATTGATTACAATATTATTTTTATAATATTCCTCTATTAGTGAGGTTGCTCTCTGAAATTTATTCATTTAATTAATAAAGAATCTTGTTATAAAAAATATTACCCCTATAAATGTTATATTGATAAGAATAAATAAGATAATTATTTTTATTATTGAGAATTGTTTAATATCTTTTTCAAAGTCTTGCTTTGTTCTGATACCCAATAATGAATAAATTATTCTTCTAAACCACATAAATTTATGGAAAAAATTGTAAATATTACAGAATCAGCTGAAGAGTATTTAGCAAAACTTCTTCAAGATAAGAATGAACCCAATCTTGCTGTCAGAATTTTTATATCTGACCCTGGAACACCAAAAGCTGAAACATGTTTGGCTTATTGTAAACCAGAAGAGGCAGACAAAGACGATGTTGTTCTTAAACTTGATAAGATTACTGTTCATGTAGAGGAAAGAAGTATTCCTTTTTTAGTAGATGCAGAAGTTAATTATGATAATGATACTTTTGGCGGTCAATTAACTATCAAAGCCCCAAATGCTAGATTGCCTAATATATCTCCTGAAAGTCCGCCTGAGGACAGGATTAATTATGTTATTTACAATGAAATTAACCCCATGCTTGAATCTCATGGAGGAGAAGTAAGCCTTGTTAAATTTACTGATCGAGGCGAGGCTATCCTTCAATTTGGTGGAGGCTGTCAAGGATGTGGAATGGTAGATGTGACATTGAAAGATGGAATAGAAAAAACTCTATTGGAACAAATACCGGAGTTAAAATCTGTTAAAGACTCAACAGATCATTCTATTGATGATAATGCCTATTTCAAGTAGTTAGATTTCTTTTATAGAAAGTATTAATCCAAACATTGGATGATCAAAATAATGTATCTCTTCATTAAATATTCTTCTTTGTTCGTCAATAAAGATATTTATCTCATTCGATTTAGATATATTTAAGGAGGATGTTATCTCGTTATTGTTTAAATCAATATATTTGTTAGGTTTATTTAATTCAATTTTTAGATTATTTTTTAAATTTTCATTATTCTTTTTATTAACTTCTAATATTTTTTTTTCAAATTTAGCAATTTTATCTTTTGTAATATCAACATAGTCATTGGCCATAACACCTAAATATGATTTTAAATCTGCATGAAGAAATCTACTTCTATAGAATTTTAAAAATAATCCATATTCCTTTTGTCTATCTTCATAAAATAAGAATCGCGCATTATCTTTATAATCAATATTTTGTATCCATTTGAAACTATCTAATAACTCATAATTATTATCGGCTTTTAATTTACTATTTATTTTTTTTAGAACAACTAGATTATTAGTTTTTCTATACCAAGTCTTTGGATTAGATACTTTTGAAACATCTTTGTCTTTATTAGAAAGATTAATATTTTTTATTCTGGGATTAAAATCTTTGAATAGCTTATTAAAAAAATTATTTTTTGGTTTTGATAAATAGGCATTTTCATTAATCTGTAAAATTGGATTGTAGAAAGATATTGTTTCATTTGATGGTGTTGTAAATTCTTCATCAAAGTTTTCATCAGTTACAGTATTATTATGTTTAAAAATTATTACTTCTATTTCATATTCTTTTAAATCTAAATTTAATTCTGAATTTGCTGATAAAGAGCTTAAAAAAAGTGATAGAAATAATAATTTATATGATTTCATTTAATAGCTTTATAACTGTTTTTCTTCTGAGAGATGAAGTGTCTTCATTTAACTCGATAATAAATTTGTTTTCTTTACTAATAGAATAAATATTGGGCTTGTTTGTTACTAGAGTCAATATATTTTCGAAAACAGATTTATTAATATTCGCAGACAGTAATAATGAGGTCTTTGTAGTATTAGATTTAACATTTATAACACCTGTATTTTTAATCATTACCAATAGTTTTGAATCATCTATTAAATTCTGAACTTCATTTGTAAATAAACCACATCTGTCTCTTAGATCAACAGAGATTTGATCAATATCATCAATAGAAGATGCATTACTAAGATTTTTATAAATTTTTAATCTTTCGACTGGAGAGGGTAGATAGGAATCATTGATATATGATGAGTCATAAAAATTTATTTCTGTATTTATAAATTCTTTTTCGTCGTTATTCTTAAAGGTATTTATAGCATTTTTTAGCATTGATAAATACAAGCTCATACCAATAGTATTAATGTGACCGCTTTGTTTTTCACCTAATATCTCTCCACCGCCTCTAATTTCAAGATCTTCTTGAGCAATGAAAAATCCTGAACCTAAATTACAAAGTTTAATTATTGAATCTAATCTGTTTTTTGCAATTTTAGATAAGTCAGGTGAAGGAGTTAAAAAATAGCAATATCCTTGCTTTGCAGATCTTCCAACTCTTCCTCTAAGCTGATGAAGTTGTGATAATCCAAAATTTTGTGAATCTATTATTAGCATTGTATTTGCATTTGGTATATCCAAACCCATTTCTACAATAGTTGTACAAATAAGAACATCCAGCGAACCAGTATCAAAGCTTCTCATGACATTTGATATCTCACCTTTTTTTAGTTTACCGTGTGCGATATTAATTTTAATATCAGGCAATAGCTTTTTTAATTGATTTTTAAGTGAATTCATTTTGTCGATATTGTTTTGCACAATAAAGCATTGGCCACCTCTTGAAATTTCTCTTGAAATAGCTTCTTTAAAAAGCTGATTAGTCTCAATCTTAAGAAAAGATTTGATACTTAATCTGTTGGATGGTGGTGTGTGCAAAAATGAAAATTCTTTCAAACCTGAAAATATAAAATTCATTGTTCGAGGAATAGGTGTTGCTGACAAATAGAGTATATGTATGTTTTCTTGCTTGCTCTTTATAAAGTCTTTTTGCCTGATACCAAACTTATGTTCTTCATCTACTATTAAAATTCCAGTATTAGAAAAATCAATACCACAAGTAAATAATGCATGCGTTCCAATAACTATATCAATATTTTTATCATTAAAACCTTTTACATAACTATCTTTATTTTTTTTAGTAGTATGCCTATTAATTAGTTTTATAGATGCACCTGTATTTTTAAATCTTTCTAAAAATGATTCATAGTGTTGTTCACTAAGGACGGTACTTGGACATAATAAAACTACTTGCTTATCTGAATTAATTGACACAAAAGCAGTCCTCATGGCAACTTCAGTTTTACCAAAACCAACATCTCCACATAAAACTCTATTCATAGGCTTGACCAAAGCTATATCCTTTTGAATTGCACTAATTGCTTCTAACTGATCTGCGGTTTCTTTAAATGGAAAATCTTTGTTAAAAATATTTAAATCTTCATCATTAGCCCTTAAAACGAATGCAGTAGATTCAAGTCTTCTTGATTCGATATCTAATATTTCAGCGGCATGATCATAAGCTCTTTTTTGAGCTTTTTCTTTATTTTTAAGCCATTTATTTGATGATAAAGAATCAAGTTTTATATTTTCAGTTAAATCATTTTTATGATATTTACTAATTAAATCAACACTTCTAAGTGGCACATATAAGGCTTCATTTGATGAATACATAATCTTCATATATTCATTAGAATTGTTATTAGTTTCTACAACTTCTAAACCTTCATATATGCCAATACCATAATTCTCATGAACAACATAATCACCATCGTTAAATAGTTGGTCTTTGTTATGAGTTACTGATTTTCTTTCCTGAGTCTCAAGAAATACTAAGTTTGAATCTTGTCTGTATTCATTATTATAAATAATAAGTTTTTCTTTTATATGAATAGGTCTAACAATATCAGAAATCATTAAATTTATTCCATATGATGCTTCAGAAATATTTTTTATTTCTTTAATATCTGGCTTTAGTCGATCAAATAATGTTTCATATTCACTTTGAAGTGATGTAATTAAGACAATTTTATATTTTTCTAATTTATTTAGACCAATATCTTTAACAAGATCATTAATATCTTCGTAATTAAAATCTTCATAATTATCAAAATCCCAGATACTTTCCTGTGGAAGTTTATTTTTAATGGTTTCTAGAGAACAAAATAAATCATTAGGTAATAATAGCGGTCTTTGTGAGTCAATATTTTCATCATCAAATCTTTGTTGAATATAGTCATTGTATGAGTCAATTTCATCATCAAAATTATCTAACACAATAAATAAATGAGTATCAAATATTTCAAAAAAATTTGAAGTTTTTGAAAAAAATAAAGGTAAGTAAATATCTGAACCTTCTGCTTTTCTAGAGGTATTTAAATTTTGAAATATTTCGCAATGTCTTTCGTCATATTCTTGAAAATATTCTCTCCAATTATCACGAAATATTTTTAAATTATGATCATCAAATGTATATAGAGAGCTTTTCGATAACCTAAAATTATTTGATTTTTCAATAGATGATTGTGTTTCAAGATCAAAAAATCTAATAGACTCAACCGCATTATCAAAAATCTCAATTCTCAAAGGATTTCTGTATATAGGAGTATAGATATCTATAATTCCTCCTCTGAGTGAATATTGATTAATTCCTTCAATTCTACTTACCTTTTCGTAATTCAAAGAAGTAAGAATTTTTTCAAGGTTATTTAACGATAAAGGATCACCTATATTGAAAGTTTCTTTTGATTGAAAAAAATCTTTTGTAGGGTACAGTTCAAATAAACTCTTTATTGTTGTAATAATAATTTTCTTTTCATTGTCTAATGAATTAAGAATTGAAAAGCGATCACTTAAAATATTATCAGGAGCAGAGAAATGATCGTAAGGTAATATTTCATTTTCTGGAAAATATTTAATGTTTTCTGAATTTAAATATAAACATAGTTCATTATTTATGAGTCTGGCCTCCTTATTATCTCTAACAATAATACATAAAGAAGTATCAGAATCATGATATTTATCAATCAATTGATGTGCGAATCTATGGTCCTTATTTTTAAGCATTTAATGGTAAATTTTTTACAAATACTTGTATAATGTTGTGCATATTCTATCAACTCAAAAATAATATAGGTAATTATGGACATTAATTTTTCAAAAGAAGATCTGGCTTTTAGAGATGATCTAAGAGAATGGTTGGCCAACGACTATCCAAAACATGTTAAAGAAAAAATGGATAAAGGTGAACATCTTACTAGGCAAGATATGGTTGATTATCATAAAGCTTTATCTGCGAAAGGATGGATGGGTTATAACTGGCCTGTTGAATATGGTGGAACTGGTTGGAGCGCAACTCAACTATATTTATTTAACAAAGAGTTTGGAATGGCAGGTTGCCCTCCGCTTTTAGCTTTTGGTGTAAGCATGGTTGCACCAGTTATCTGGACATTTGGAAACGAAGAACAAAAGAAAAGATTCTTACCTGATATTTTAGACTTTAATACTTGGTGGTGTCAGGGTTATTCTGAACCAGGTTCCGGTTCTGATTTAGCATCACTCAAAACAAAAGCCGTCAAAGAAGGCGATCACTATGTAGTTAACGGTTCTAAGACATGGACGACTTTAGCTCAAAATGCTGATTGGATCTTTTTATTAGTGAGAACCGATTCTACTGGTAAAAAACAAGAAGGCATATCCTTCCTTTTGGTTGATATGAAAACCCCTGGTATAGAAGTTAAACCAATAATTACTATTGATGGTGATCATGAAGTTAACTCTGTATTTTTTACAGATGTAAAAGTTCCAGCAGAGAACTTAGTTGGTGAAGAGGGTAAAGGTTGGACATACGCAAAATTCTTACTTGCTCATGAAAGATTTGGTATAGCTGCTGTTGGGGCTTCTATGAGAGCTCTAAATCAGTTAAAAGAAGTTGTTTCTGAGTTAAATAATTCAGATTTAGATAAGAAAGTTGCTGAGATGGAAATTGCCATATCTGCTTTAGAAATGACAGAATTACGACTACTATCAGATCTTGAAAATGGTGGTCATCCAGGTGCTGAATCATCTATTTTAAAAATTAAAGGCACAGAAATACAACAAGGCCTTACTGAGCTTTTTGTTGAAGCAGCAGGCGAATATGCATTAATGTATCCTGGAGCAGGTGGATACGGATCAAATGATAAGCCATCTGGTCCTGAGCATGCTGCTGTTTCGTTAGAAAGATTCTTGAACTTTAGAAAAACATCTATATACGGTGGAAGTAACGAAATCCAAAAAAATATTATTTCTAAATTTGTACTAGGGGTATAAACATGAATTTAAGTTATACAGAAGAGCAAGTAATGCTCAGAGAGCAGATTCAGAAATTTTGTGAAACAGAATACGATTTTTATAAAAGAGAAGAAGTAGTCAAATCAGAAAATGATTTTGATGCAAATGCCTGGTCATTATTTGCTGAACAAGGTTGGTTATCAATGCCATTTTCAGAAGAATCAGGTGGCTTTGGTTTTGGTCCAATAGAGCTAAGCATATTATTCGAAGAGTTTGGAAAATCCCTCGTGATCGAACCATATTTATCTAATGTTGTTTTAGCTGGTTCTGTTTTAGATAAATCTAACTTTGAAGGTAAAGTTGAGCTTATAGAAAATATTTGTTCAGGCTCTGTGCATGTATCTCTTGCATATGCTGAGGCTGCTCATTCTTATGAATACTTAAAACCTGATACCAATGTTTCGGATGATAATAAACTTAATGGTACTAAAACACTTGTATTAAATGGTAAAAATGCATCTAAGTTAATTGTTTCATGTGTTATGAATGGAGAATTATCCTTGGTGCTAGTCGATACATCTGCTGATGGTGTTTCTTTTAATACTTTTAGAACTATTGATGAAAAGACATGTGCTGAATTTACCTTTGAAAATGTATCTATTCGGGATTCAGATGTTATTGCTGCTGGTGATGAGGCCAAAAATCTTCTAACTGAAACTATTAACCTTGCAACTTTATGCATTAGCGCTGAAGCTGTTGGCTGTATGGTATCTTGTTATAACAAGACAGTTCAATACACAAAAGAGCGAGAACAATTTGATCAGCCAATATCAAATTTCCAAGTTCTACAACACCGTATGGTAGACATGTTTATTGACAGTGAGCTTGCCAAATCACTTTTGTATAAAGCGATGTTGGAGGTTGATGCTGATTCTAAAGATAAGTTTAAACATGTTTCTGCTTTAAAAGCTCATGTTGGAAAATTTGGTAAGCTATCTGCTCAAAACGCTGTTCAACTTCATGGAGGCATGGGCGTTAGTGAAGAAATGATGATTGGCCATTATTTAAAAAAGATGGTTGCCATTGATGCTATGTTTGGTAATGCTGATTTCCATCTAAAATCATTCTCTAAATAAATGATTTTTATTTAAACTTTTATCGATTAAAATAATCCTTTGATGTAAATTTTTTACAATATGGATGATAAAAGAGATTTAAGCTTTCAATCAACTAAACGTCAGGATCGCATATTACCTGAAGATTCATTTGGAGATTGGAAGTGGAGAGAGGGTCTTGCTGAATTAATGGTCCCAATCATAGGTGGACTATATCGCGATGGCATTAATATTCTTATATATGGAAAATCTCTTGTTAACCAGTCTCCTGTAGAAATTATGAGAGCTCATAGGTTTGCTCGTCAGGCAGATGATAATGAGCTCAGTGAATTAGAAACATTTCCAACTCTTCAATATATTGACACCCTCAATTTAGCTGACTGCGAAATAGATATTGGTGAGTTAGCAATTAAATATCCAGGCTTTAGCCAACTAAAAAATGATACTTCTGGTTTAAGTGAATACATTAATGCTGAGCTTAAGGGTGTTATAGATACTAAACCAAATAGACCAAAAAAACCTAAAGATATAGTTTTATATGGATTCGGTAGAATTGGCCGACTTGTTACAAGGATGATGATTCAAAACACTGGCCCTGGAAATTATTATAGATTAAGAGCAGTAGTTATTAGAAAAGCTGGTGATGATGATATATACAAAAGAGCCAGTTTATTAACAAGAGATTCTGTTCATGGTTCATTTGATGGCACAGTAAGAGTTGATGAAGAAAAATCTTTACTCGTTATAAATGGAAATCCTGTAAAAATTATTTATGCTGCAGGTCCGGATGATGTTAAATATACAGATCATGGTATTCATGACCCTCTTGTCATAGATAATACTGGTGTATGGAGAGATGAAGATGGTCTTTCTAAGCACATTAATTCAGGAGCCTCAAAGACAATTCTTACAGCTCCAGGTAAGGGAAATATTAAAAATATTGTTTACGGAGTAAATGATTCAATTTTAGAAGATGCAGATAATATTATCTCAGCTGCTTCATGTACAACGAATGCAATTGTTCCTGTTTTAAAAGTCATTAATGATAAATATGGCGTAGATGGTGGACATATTGAAACTGTTCACTCATATACTAATGATCAGAACTTGATTGATAACTTTCATAAAGGTGACAGAAGAGGTCGCGGAGCTCCATTGAATATGGTAATAACAACAACCGGTGCTGTAAAAGCTGTTGCGAAAGCTATACCTGAATTAGAGGGTAAATTAACAGGAAATGCTATTAGAGTTCCTACTCCAAATGTAAGTTTGGCAATACTTTCATTGGTTTTAGATAAAGAAGTTGTTAGAGAAGAGTTTAATGATTACTTAAAATCAATGGCTTTTCATTCTAAATATAGAGAAATTATTGGTTATGTAAACTCACCTGAGATTGTCTCATCAGACTTTTATTCAAGTCCTTTTGCTTCAATTATTGATTCTCAAGCAACAATAACAAGTGGTAAAAGAATTACTTTATATTGTTGGTACGATAATGAGTACGGATACTCTAAACAAGTTATTAATTTAGCTAAAAAAGTAGCTGGAATCTCCTTAAAAAGATTTCCGAAACCAATTCAATAAAACGCTAGAATCAAGGGCTCTTTACATTTATAATCATCACGTTTTCGATGGATTTAAATATACTTAGGCTAAGCACACGTGATAAAAATTTCTAAAGGTCTAGATTTACCAATTTCTGGTATTCCTGACCCTGTAATTACAGATACTCCTAAAGTTACATCTGTATCTCTATTAGGCAATGATTTTATTGGCATGAAGCCAACAATGCTTGTTAAATTAGGTGACTCTGTAAAAAGAGGAACTAAAATTTTTGAAGATAAAAAAAATCCAGGTGTTTTCTTTACATCTCCAGCTGGAGGTGTTGTTAAGGAAATTAGCAGAGGAGATAAAAGAAAGTTTTTATCAATTGACATTGAGATTTCTGATAACGAAGACTATGTCCATTTTGATACTAGTAATGTCAAATCGCTTCTAGTTGAGTCAGGTCTGTGGAATGCTTTTAGGTCTAGGCCATTTAATAGAACACCAGGGATAGGGGCAAACCCCGATGCATTATTTATAAATGCTTGCGACACTAATCCGCTTGCTATAGATCCACATTATATAATTCAAGATGATCTAAAATATTTTAATCTAGCATTAAAAGTATTATCCGAATCATTTTCATGTCCTATTCATTGCTGTTATCAAAATTCTGATTTTGACACTTCAATTGATAATGTTAATTATCATCAATTTTCTGGTCCTCATCCAGCTGGTCTATCCAGCACACACATTAGTAAAATATATCCTGTTAATTTAAAAAGAGTAGCATGGACCATTGGATTTCAAGACATAATCTCTATTGGATATCTTCTTGAACATAATTCACTAAGAACACATAAAACAATTGCGCTAGGTGGACCATCTGTATTTAATCCATCATTAATTAAAGCTAGGATTTCAGGAAATATTGATGAAATAACTGCAGGTAAAATTGAATCTGGATCTAGAATTATTTCAGGATCTGTTCTCTATGGCCACTCATCTGAGGGTGTAATGAATTATCTAGGGTTTTATGACTCTCTTATTTCTGCAATTCCTGACGAAGCTAATGACATATTTTTAAATTGGTTAATGCCAGGCTCAAACTTGCATTCAAAATTAAATGTTTTTATTTCTTCATTGTTAAAGCCTTCTAAGTTTATATTTAATACCTCTGTGAATGGTGGTGATAGGGCTATAGTTCCAGTTGGATCATATGATGAAGTTCTTCCTATGGACATATTAGTCCCACAATTATTAAAAGCATTGGTAGTAGGTGATAGAGAACAAGCTGTTGATTTAGGAATGCTAGAACTAGCACCTGAAGATTTGGCTATATGTTCTTACATCTGTCCTAGTAAGTATGACTATTGTTCAATACTTGCTAATAATTTAAATGAACTATATTTAGAACAATGAAGGGCTTAAGAAGTTACATAAATTCTATCAAACCAAATTTTGTTGGTGAGGGCAAATATTCAAAATGGTTCCCATTATTTGATGCTGTAGAAAACTTTGTATTTTCAACACAAACAAAAACCTCAAATCCAGTCCATGTTCGTGATGGTGTTGATATACAAAAAATCATGGTAATTGTTTGGTTATCTACTTTTCCAGCGATGTTTTTTGGTATGTATAACCTTGGTTCTCATTCACTTGAATATTTAGAATCAATTAATCAATTAAATACAGGTGATTGGCATCATTATTTAGTAAGTTTAGTGGGTTATGACTCATCAAGTTTTATTTCAAAGCTTTGGTTTGGTGCATGTTATTTTATGCCTATCTACATAACTGTATTTGTAGTTGGAATTGGTTGGGAAACTTTATTTGCAGTCGTTAGAAAACATGAAATAAATGAGGGAGCTTTTGTATCTACTGTCTTATTTTCATTAAGTTGCCCGCCTGACTTACCTTTGTGGCAAGCAGCTCTTGGTATTACATTTGGATTAGTAATTGGTAAAGAAATTTTTGGTGGAACAGGTAAGAACTTTCTAAACCCTGCATTAACAGGAAGAGCATTCTTATATTTTGCATATCCTTCACAAATATCCGGAGATAAAGTTTGGATTGCAGGTTTAGCTGATAATAACATTGTTCCAGAGGGCTACAGTGGAGCAACAGCATTAGGAGTAGCAGCAGAAAGTGGTATGGCTGGTATTAATCAAAACTTTACTTGGATGGATGCCTTTCTAGGATATATACCAGGTTCCATAGGTGAAACCTCAATAATAGCTATTGGTATAGGATTAATAATTCTTCTAGCTACAAAAGTAGCATCTTGGAGAATAGTTGTTGCAACTATGTTAGGAATGATATTTATGTCTGGAATCCTAAATATAGTGGGTTCTGATACCAATCCTATGTTTGCAATCCCTTGGTATTGGCATTTAGTCATTGGAAGTTTTGCATTTGGTCTAGTTTTTATGGCAACAGAACCTGTTTCTGGTTCCGGCACTAATACCGGAAGATGGATTTATGGGTTTATAATAGGTGTCACGGTTGTATTAATAAGGGTTATTAATCCAGCGTTTCCTGAGGGCATGATGTTAGCAATTCTTTTTGCTAATTTACTGGCTCCAGTAATTGATCATATGGTTATGGTTTCAAATATAAACAGAAGAAAGGCTCTAACACAATGAATGATTCAATAGTAAAAACTTTAGGTGTTGCATTTGCAATATGCTTAATTTGTTCTTTCGTTGTATCTTCAACTGCTGTAAGTCTTCGAGATATGCAAAATGAGAATAAAGCCAATGACAAAAGGATGAAAATTCTGCAAGCTGCTGGAATTTTTGATCCTTCAAAAGATATTAAAGAACAATTTGAAACCCTTGAACCTAAATATATTGATTTTAATTCTGGCAAGCTTTTAACTGGTTTATCTTTAGAAGAATTTTTATCTGAGCATAAAGGTGATTACGATCAGATTGCTGCAACAAGAGACAGTAATTACTCTAAATCTCTCTCAACATCAGAAGACATTGCTATTATTAAAAATAGAGAAAATGTTGGGAAATTCTACTTATTGCGTAATGACGATAACTCTATTAATAAAGTAATTCTTCCTGTAAGAGGTTATGGTTTATGGGGAACTTTGTTTGGTTATATTTCTATTGAAAATGATTTTAATACAGTTGCTGGTCTTGAATTTTATGAACATAAAGAGACTCCAGGTCTTGGTGCCGAAGTTGATAATCCAAAATGGAAGGCCCTATGGCCAGGTAAACAACTTTATAAAGATGATGAGGTTGTATTAGAAGTTATCAAAGGCAAGGTTCCTGAAGATGACTCCAATCTAGCATATAAAGTCGATGGACTATCTGGCGCAACTATTACAAGTAGGGGTGTAAGCAATATGATTAAATATTGGTTTAGTGATTCTGGTTATGCAAATTTATTTAGTGAATTAGATTATGAATCTTAATAGATATAAAGAAGCCTTATTTAAACCGCTTATCGATGAGAATCCAATAACTCTTCAGATTTTAGGCATATGTTCAGCTTTAGCTGTTACAAATAATTTAACAGTTACTTTGGTAATGTGCGTAGCTTTAACAAGTGTTTGTGCATTTTCAAATTTATTTATATCTTTAATAAGAAATCATATTCCCAGCAGTATTAGAATAATCGTTCAAATGACTATTATCGCATCGCTAGTTATTGTTGTTGATGAGTTATTAAAAGCATATGACTATGAAACTAGCAAAAAATTATCAGTTTTTGTCGGTCTTATAATTACTAATTGTATTGTGATGGGACGAGCTGAAGCCTTCGCCATGAAAGAGAAGCCTTTACTTAGTTTCTTTGACGGTCTTGGGAATGGACTTGGATATAGTGTTATATTAATTGGTGTTGCTACCATTAGAGAACTTTTTGGAGCTGGAACATTAATGGGTTATGAAATACTTCCTCTAGTATCAAATGGTGGTTGGTACATGGCTAACAATCTTCTCTTATTACCACCTAGTTCATTTATTATTATTGGTTTATTTATATGGGCAATAAGATCATACAAACCATCACAGGTTGAAGAGGATGATTTTGCTTTATCAAAACATCAAACCAACGAAGATTTAACTAAAAGAGAATTAAATGTTTGAACATTATTTAAATATATTTATCACAACAGTATTCATTGAGAATATTGCTCTTTCCGTATTCCTTGGTATGTGTACATTTTTAGCTATTTCAAAAAAAATTGATGCCGCTATAGGGTTGGGAATTGCTGTCATAGTAGTTTGTTTGATAACAGTGCCTCTCAATAATCTGATATTTAACTATGTACTTAGGGATGGTGCTTTAGCTTGGGCAGGTCTACCTGATACAAATTTAGAATTTGTAGAACTTATTAGTTACATAGGAGTTATTGCAGCAGCTGTTCAAATATTAGAGATGTTTTTAGATAAATATGTCCCAGCTTTATATAATGCATTAGGCGTATTTCTACCTCTAATTACTGTTAATTGCGCCATTCTAGGGGCCTCTTTATTCATGGTTGAAAAAGATCTTATGTTTGGTGAAAGTGTTGTATATGGTCTTGGTGCTGGTTTTGGTTGGGCAATGGCAATTGTTATTCTTGCTGGAATAAGAGAAAAGCTTAAATATTCTGATATTCCTGAAGGTTTAAAAGGTTTAGGTGCTACGTTTATCATTGTTGGGCTAATGAGTTTTGGTTTCATGTCATTTGGAGGTATATCTCTATAAAAGAGAAATGAATTATGCAGATTGATTTAATACTTGGAGTTTTAGCTTTTTCAGGAATAGTTTTAACATTAGTTATAGTAATTATTGGTGCTAGATCAAAACTTGTCTCAACTGGTGATGTTTCAATTGAAATTAATGGAGATTCTTCAAACCCTTTAGTTGTTCCTGCTGGTTCAAAATTACTTCAAACACTTGCCGATAATAAGATATTCCTATCATCAGCGTGCGGTGGCGGGGGTACTTGTAGTCAATGTAAATGTGTTGTCTTAGATGGAGGTGGCTCAATCCTTCCAACTGAAGAGTCACATTTCAATTCACGTGAGAAAAATGACGGTTGGAGACTTTCTTGTCAGGTTCCAGTAAAAAGTGATATGAAAATTGAGGTACCTGAAGAAATATTTGGTGTTAAAGAATGGGAGTGTGAAGTTATCTCTAATGATAATGTTGCTACATTTATTAAAGAACTAGTTTTAAAGTTACCAGAGGGTGAAAATGTAGACTTTAGAGCTGGAGGTTATGTGCAGCTTGAAGCTCCAGCATATGATATAGATTATAAATCGTTTGATATTCAAGAGGAGTATCATACTGATTGGGATAAATTTAAGATTTGGGATAATAAATCAATAAATACAGAACCGGTTATTAGAGCCTATTCAATGGCTAATTACCCAGAAGAGAAGGGTATTATCAAATTTAATATTCGAATAGCATCACCACCTCCAGGAACTGATTTTCCTCCTGGAATAATGTCATCTTGGACATTTAATTTAAAACCAGGTGATAAAGTGAAAGTTTTTGGTCCTTTTGGTGAATTTTTTGCTAAGGAGACTAATAATGAAATGGTATTTGTGGGTGGTGGAGCTGGTATGGCACCAATGCGCTCACATATATTTGATCAATTACTTAGAATTAATACAGATAGAAAGATAACGTTTTGGTATGGTGCTAGAAGTTTAAAAGAAATGTTTTATGTTGATGAGTTTAATGCATTAGCAGAAAAATATGATAATTTTGAGTGGCATGTTGCCTTATCAGACCCTCAGCCTGAGGATGATTGGGATGGTGATACTGGTTTTATACATAATGTTTTATATGAAAATTATTTAAAACATCATGAAGCACCTGAAGACTGTGAGTACTACATGTGTGGACCACCAATGATGAATAAGGCTGTGATAGATCTACTTACAAATATTGGAGTTGAGCCAGAGAATATTGCCTTAGATGACTTTGGTGGCTAATCTAGTTTGATTTCAAGAAAATTCTTTTCTAAATTACTTGCATTAATAGTAGGCTGTATATGTGTATACATTGCTTATTCATCCAATAATAGCAACACATACTCAATAAATGGATCTGCTTATGGCACTTACTGGTCTGTTACCTCCACAGAATTCATTGCTGATCATCATGAAAAAAACATTATAAAAATTATTAATAGGGTTGATATGGTTGCCTCGAACTATAAACCTAACTCAGAGATAGCTCTATTAAATCAAAGACCGCTTGATACACCCATCACAATAACCTCTGATTTGTATAATATTCTAGAAATAGCAAAAGATATTCATAACATTTCTGATGGTTTCTATGATATCTCCTTAGGTAAAGTCTCTAGTAAACTGGGTTTCGCTCCATCATTTAATCAAGATTTAAAGCAAGATTCATTATCTGGTTATGTATTACTAGATAACTTAACAATTATTAAGTCATCTAATAATTGGTTTGACCTATCTTCTATTGCAAAAGGGTATGCAGTTCAACTTATACATGAATATTTAATACAAAATAATTTACCTAATCATCTTATTGATATTGGAGGAGAATTAATTATCAACGGTAGTAACAAGGATCAGCCATGGAAAGTTGGTATCCAAAATCCAGCTTCTTTATCAGATAATGCAATTTATATTATAGAAAATAATAATGATTTTTTATCTATAGCTACTTCAGGTGAGTATAGAAATTACAAAGTTAATTCAGATAGTGAAAAAATCTCACATACTTTAAATCCAAAAACATTATCCTCTATTAAATCCAATGCTTTATCAGTAACAGTTGCTCATAAGACTTCTGCAACCTATGCAGATGCACTTGCTACTGCATTTAACGCCTTAGGTTATCCAAAGTCACTTGATTATGCTAACAAGCACAACATAGCTTTAATGTTGGTAGTTGAGCTTGATAATGAATTTAAATTAATGTTTTCTAATGAATGGTATAATTTAGGAATATGAGCACATTTATAGCAGCATTTCTAGTAATAGCAATTGCATTTTCAGCACTTGCTATTGGCCTAATTCTAAGAAATAAACCAATAGAAGGATCATGTGGTGGTGTTATGACCTCAGAAGATGGTACTTGTTCTATCTGTGGTAAAACAGAGATGAATACTTGTACTAAAACTGATTCATAGTATTGTCTTTTCCAGCTGCCTTTAATGCAGCCTCACCAGCAAAATACTCTTTATGGTCATCTCCCATATCAGAACCAGACATATTTTGATGTTTAACACAAGCTATGCCTTCTCTAATTTCTTTTCTTTGAACACCTGCAACATAACCTAACATTCCTTGGTCGCCAAAATATTCTTTAGCTAAATTATCAGTTGATAAAGCGGCTGTATGGTAAGTAGGAAGAGTGATTAGATGATGGAAAATTCCAGCTTCTCTAGCTGCATCAGCCTGAAAAGTTCGAATTTTATTATCAGCTTCAATAGCTAATTCACTATCATCATATGAAACATTCATAAGATCAGCTCTATCATATGCTGAAACATCTTTACCTTCAGATTCCATAGCATCAAATACTTGTTGTCTGAAATTTAGAGTCCAATTGAATGACGGACTATTGTTATATACTAATTTAGCATTTGGTATAACTTTTTTAATTTCTTTCATCATTCCACCGATCTGACCTATATGAGGTTTTTCAGTTTCGATCCAAATTAAGTCTGCGCCGTTTTGTAAACTTGTAATTGAATCTAAAATACATCTTGCCTCACCAGTGCCTTTTTTAAATTGATATAGATTACTTGGCAATCTTTTGGGTCTAACCAACTTTCCATCTTGATTTATCATTACATCACCATGATTCATATTGTCTGAATCAACTTCTTCAACATCTAAAAATGAATTATATTGATCACCAAGATCACCTTTTTCATTAGTAATAGCGATCTGCTTGGTTAAGCCTGCACCCAATGAATCAGTTCTAGCTACGATAACACCATCATCAACACCTAGTTCAAGAAATGCATATCTGACTGCGTTAATTTTTGCTAAAAAGTCAGCATGTGGAACGGTCACTTTTCCATCTTGGTGACCACACTGTTTTTCATCAGATACTTGATTTTCAATTTGAATAGCACATGCACCTGCTTCAATCATTTGTTTAGCCATCAAATATGTAGCTTCTTCATTACCAAAACCAGCATCTATATCTGCAATAATTGGTACTACATGTGTCTCAAAATTATCAATTTGATTTTGTATATCAGCCTTCTCTGAGTCAGATGCATTATCTAATTTTCTGTATAAATCACCAAGCTCACGTGCGTCTGCTTGTCTGAGAAATGTATATAGCTCTGCAATTAAGCTAGCAACTGAGGTTTTCTCATGCATAGATTGGTCTGGTAGGGGGCCAAACTCTGATCTAAGGGCTGCTATCATCCAGCCTGATAAATAAAGATATTTTTTATTAGTTGTTTTAAAATGCTTTTTAATTGATATAAGTTTTTGTTGTCCTATAAAACCATGCCAACATCCAAGCGATTGTGTGTATTTAGATGTATCAACGTCATATTCTTCCATATCTTTACGCATAATAGATGCGGTATATTTAGCAATATCCAAGCCCGTTTTAAAACGATTTTGCATTCTCATTCGAGCAACGTATTCTGGATTAATTGAACTCCAATTGGATGCTGACATAGCATCTATATCTGATACCTTATTTTTGATATTTTCGTGTTCTGACATAATTTTTCCCTATTAATAAGAATTATGTAGTGTAGTTAATAATAATAGGTATTTTATGTCAACATTATTTAAAAAAGCCTATATTAATAGCATTTTAAGACATATTTTTATGTAGTAATACTACAATTTATTTTTAATATTATGATTTGGCTATATCTTTAGCATTACCAATATAAAGACTTGGCTTAAGATGTAGAAGTTTATTTTTTGAATCATTACTGATTTTAAGAGAATTTATAAAATTAATATATGATTCTTGGTCTAATTTAGAGCCTCTTGAGAGGTTTTTTAACTGCTCATAAGCATCCGGAATACCCTCGTATCTCATCAATGTTTGAACCGCTTCAGTCAAAACTTCCCAATTATTATTAAGCTCTGTATCAATTACCTCTTTATTTGGTGTTATTTTATTTAAACCATTATTTGTAGATTTAATTGCTAAAGCTGAATAACCAAAGCCTAAACCTATATTTCTAAGAACGGTTGAATCTGAAAGATCTCTTTGATGTCTTGATTTAGTTAATTTATTTGCAAAAAAATCAAGAAGTGCAGAGGAGATACCAAAATTACCTTCTGCATTTTCAAAATCAATTGGGTTTACTTTATGCGGCATGGTAGAAGAACCGACTTCATTTTTAAGAAGCTTGAGAGCAAAAATATCATTTGATATATAAATCCATGAATCTTGGCATAGATC
>CACEDQ010000007.1 GCA_902558375.1 uncultured SAR86 cluster bacterium | reverse complement strand
AAAATTTTAAAAGTAAAAAAGGTAAACCAAAGATAAATATTCAGAGATTTAAAGGCTTGGGGGAGATGAACCCTTCTCAGTTAAGAGAAACTGTCATGGATCCATCAACAAGACAGCTTGTAAAACTTTCTATTAGCTCAAGCGATAATGCTAACTCCATGATGGATCTTCTTTTATCAAAGAAAAATGCAGCTGCAAGAAAAGAATGGCTTGAGAAAAAAGGCTCATTAGCAAAAATATAATTATGAAAGAGCAATCAGATACAAATTCAATAAGCCTTAAACAGTACGCAGAAGAATCTTATCTTAATTATGCAATGTATGTAATTTTAGATAGAGCTTTACCAAATATTGGAGATGGATTAAAACCAGTTCAAAGAAGAATTTTATATGCCATGTCTGAATTGGGATTAGATGCGGGGTCTAAGTATAAAAAATCAGCAAGGACTGTTGGCGATGTCATAGGTAAGTTTCACCCCCATGGAGATAGTGCAGCTTATGAAGCCATGGTTTTAATGGCTCAGAATTTTTCCTTTAAATACCCGCTTGTAGATGGTCAGGGTAATTGGGGTTCACAAGATGATCCTAAATCATTTGCAGCAATGAGGTATACAGAATCAAAATTAACTAAATTTGCAGATTTGTTGATCTCTGAGCTCAAGTCAGGAACAGTTGATTGGCAGCCAAACTTTGATGGCTCTCTTTTAGAGCCAGTAATTTTTCCTGCTAAATTACCTTCTATTCTATTAAATGGTACCTCTGGTATTGCTGTTGGAATGGCAACAGATATCCCGTCACATAATATTAATGAAGTAATAGATGCGACCATTCATGTTTTAGAAAATCCAAAATCAGAATTAAAAGATCTTTTAAAAATTATTAAAGGACCTGATTTTTCAAATAAAGCACCAATTATTGCAAGCAACGAAGAGCTTGAAGAAATTTATTCGACTGGAAGAGGTGGATTTAAAGCACAAGCTCATTGGGTACAGGAAAAAAATGAAATTATTATTAATGCTCTTCCTTACCAGGCTTCTGGTTCAAAAATCCTTGAACAGATAGCCGATCAAATGCTTAAAAAGAAAATACCCATGGTTGTGGATTTGGCTGACGAGGGCGATCATGAAGAACCAGTAAGACTAGTAATAACATTAAAGTCTAATCGAGTTAATGCAGAAGATGTTATGAATCATCTGTTTGCATCGACCGATCTTCAAAAGAATTACAGAGCAAATATGAACCTTATTTCTTTGAAAGGTGGCCCAAAAGTTTTCTCATTAGTTGAATTGCTTAAAGAGTGGCTTGTTTTTAGAAAAAATACAGTTACAAGAAAATTAGAGCATAGACTAGATCAGGTTAATGATAGGCTTCATATCCTTGAGGGTCTTTTAATAGTTTATTTGGATCTTGATAAAGTTATCAAAATCATAAGAGAGTCAGATGAGCCTAAAAAAGAAATTATAAAAGTTTTCAAACTATCAGATATTCAAGCCAATGCAATTCTTGAAATTAGATTAAGGCAACTTGCAAAGCTTGAACAAATTAAACTTGAACAAGAGAGAGATTCGTTAGTTGAGGAAAGAGATGATATTGAAAAAATATTGAATTCTAAAACTAGACTTAAAACCCTAATTAAAAAAGAATTGCTTGAAATAAAAGATGACTTTGGTGATGAAAGAAAGTCTCCAATAAAAGAGTCTTCTGAAGCAAAAGTATTCTCTGAGGAGCAAACGCTGGTAACTGAATCTATAACAGTAGTTCTTTCAGAAGCTGGATGGATTAGAAGTGCAAAAGGACATGAAATTGATCCAAGTTCTTTATCATATCGAGGAGAAGATAAGCTTCAAGATTTCTGTCGTGGAAAAAGTAATCAGCTTGCAGTCTTTCTCGATTCAAATGGTAAAGCGTATTCTCTTCCAAGTCATTCACTTCCATCAGCAAGGGGCATGGGTGATCCAATTTCAGGCAGAGTCACTGCAGATTCTGGGGTCAAATTTATATCGACCTTAATTGGTAATGATGATGATAAATATATGATTATGAACACTGCTGGATATGGTTATATTTCAGAATTTAAAAATATGGTTTCTAATAAAAAGTCAGGTAGGGCTTTCATGAAACTACCCAATGATGCTGATCTCTTAAGAGCTATAAGGGTTCGAGATGATCATGTTTATATTGCTGCTGTATCAAATATTGGGAGATTACTAATATTTAAAATAGATGAATTACCCGTTCTTGCAAAAGGCAAAGGAAATAAGATAATTAATATTCCAACACCAAAATTTGTTGCAAAAGAAGAATTCATGGCCCATGCACAGCTTCTATCTCCTGTTAGTTCATTAAGAATTGAGAGCGGCAAAAGATTTTTAACTTTAAAATTAAAGGATTTAGAGAACTATATTTCTTCTAGAGCTAAACGAGGAAATATGTTGCCTCAAGGCTACAGAAAAGTAGATAGAATGATTGAAGAGGTTGAAACTATTTCTTCAGAAGAGCAAGAATAGAAGATTCAAAAATCCCTAAACCTTTTCTAATCAGATCATCTTCTATGATTAAACTTGGAGAAAATCTGACTGTATTAATATTTGCTTTCAAGATCATAAGACCTTTTGTGTGAGCCAGCGCAATCAAATTATCTATATTTATACCCTGATTAAATTCAACGCTAATCCATAAACCTGCTGAAGATATTGATTGAATACATCCCAGTTTTTTACTTATTGAATCGAGCTCATTTATAAATATCTTTTCTTTTTTAGTTACTTTTTGCAGAAAAGATTTTTTAGAAATTATGTCAACAACTGATGAGCCTACAGCACATGCAATTGGCCCGCCTCCAAATGTTGTTCCATGCGAACCAACCGTCATAGCACTAGCTATTTTATTTGAAGTAAGAATCCCTCCCAAAGGAAATCCATTTGCTATACCTTTAGCAAAACATAAAATATCTGGAACTAAATTGAATTGTTCATACGCAAAAAATGTGCCCGTCCTGCCAATACCAGATTGAACCTCATCAATAATTATTAAAGCCTTATGTTTTCTAGCAAGTTGTCTAATTTTTGAAATAAATTTTTGATCTGCTTTTGTTATTCCAGACTGCCACTGAACTAATTCAAGAATAACTGCTGAAGTTTTATCTGAAAATAATGTCTCAAGGCCCTCAAATTTATTATATGGATGATTTTTTATACCCTTAGGCAGAGGTGCAAAACCATCAATAAGATTCTTTGCTTTTGCCAAAGCAATACCCAGCATTGTTCTGCCATGAAATGAACTTGAGAAAGATATTATTTCATTCTTATCTTTTTTAAATTTCTTGGATGTATATTTTCTTGCTGTTTTAACTGCAGCCTCTATTGATTCAGCCCCCGAATTACAAAAGAAAACTTTATCAGCAAAGGTCTTTTGACATAATTTTTTTGATAGTTGAACAGCATGTTCGTTTATGTATAAGTTTGATAAATGCCATACATTTTTAGATTGCTTATTTAGAATTTTTGTTAGTTCGCTGTTACTATGGCCTAAATTTGTTACAGCTATGCCAGCAGTAAAATCAATATATTTCTTATTATTTATATCCCATACATATGAACCTTTTGCTTTTTTGACAACAAAATCTGCTGGTCCGTAAAAAGGCACCGTATAATTTGCATAGTCGTTAATAATTTTTTTCATTAGTTATATTGTATCGTGGTTTCTATTCAAAAAATCAGCCCAAATTCATTTGGAGTATACATAAAACCTAACAGTTCGTTAACTGGAGCATATAGAGTAATATTTATCTCAAGTATTGCTTTTATTTGCCTTGGGATAGCAATTGTATTTTATTTAGTGGGTGCAACTTTAATATTGCCATTTGCCGGGCTTGAAATAAGTATTTTGCTTATAGCATTTTATTTAAATTTTAGGTGGAGTGGTAAAAGAGAAAAAATATTTTTGTCTAAAGATAAAGTAATAGTAGAAAAAGGAATTCATAAGGCTGAATATCGCTGGGAAGAATTTAGAACTTTCACTTCTTTTCAAATTTCAAAAGACATTAATAAGGTTCTTAAATTAAGCTTTCGCTCTATGGGACAAGATGTAGAAATAGGATCTTTCTTGAATGACGAAGAAAAAATTGAGCTTAAAGAAAATATTTCAAAAATTATTGAGGAGTTAAATGTTAATCCTTGATTATCGCCAAATAGCTAACTTTTTTTGAACAGGCACTAACTTAAATTCTATTAAATTTGGAATTCCATTTTTAAAAGGAGGACTAGATTCTCCCTGAATAAGTGGATTTAGATAATCTAATGCTTTTGCAGTAACGTCCATTCCGTTTTTTGTAATAAAAGATTTTGGTAATTTTTTTTCTAAATTAGCAATTTTTGATATTGGAGCTGGTTCGATTTTCCATTTATATTTACTATTTTTACTTCTTACGATAATTGGCATTACACCATTCATGCCTGCTAAAGCATATTTAATAGCACAGGATCCAACAGCTTCTGCATGGTCTAAATCTACTTTTGAGGCTATATGTCTTGCACTTCTTTGCAGATAATCAGGGACAGCCCAGTGGTTTTTAAGTTTTAATTTTGTATTAATAAGTTCTGCTATATATGGAGCAACTCCACCTAATTGAGCATGTCCAAAAGCATCTTTTGTATTTGATTCAGATAGAAATTTTCCTTTAGTGTTTTTAACACCCTCTGACACAACAACAACGCAATAACCTTTATCTGTAACAGTTTTCTTTACGAGGGATAAGAACTCTTTTTGATTAAAAGCAATTTCTGGCATAAGTATGATATGCGGAGCATCTCCTTTATTTTTTCTTGCTAAAGCCGATGAGGCAGCCATCCATCCAGCATGCCTTCCCATAACCTCCATAATAAAAACTTTTGTTGAGGTATCTGACATTGACTGAACATCTAGTGAGGCTTCCTGTATTGAGGTTGCAATGTATTTAGCTGCAGACCCAAATCCAGGGCAACAATCGGTTAGTGCCAGATCATTATCTACTGTCTTTGGAATAGCAATACATTGGATTGGATAGTTAAGTTTTTTACTTATTTGAGAGACCTTAAAAGCTGTATCAGCAGAATCATTACCCCCGTTATAGAAAAAATAGCCAATATTATGAGCCTTGAATACCTCAATTAGTCTTTTATATTCTTTTTCGCTTGTTTCAAGATCTTTTAGCTTAAATCTACAAGATCCAAATATACCACCCGGTCTATATCTTAATGATAATAGAGAGCTATTTGATTCTTTTGATGTATCAATCAAATCTTCACGAAGTGCCCCAAGTATTCCATTTTTAGCAGCAAATACTTTTCCAATTTTATTACTCCTTTTTGCCTCTAGAATCAGCGCTCCTGCTGTTGCATTTATTACTGCAGTCACACCACCAGATTGAGCATATAAAGCATTTTTTTTCATTTTTCCCCACCCAAATATGTTGTAATAAAACTTGTTAAAGTATTATAACTAATATGAAGATACATATCTTAGGCATCTGTGGAACCTTCATGGGGGGGGCTTGCGCAAATACTCAAAGAATCTGGGCATAATGTCTCAGGCTCAGATATGCAATTTTATCCACCAATGTCAGAGCATCTAGATGCTTTAAAAATTGATTTAATAAAAGGCTATGCATTAGAACATCTTCCTGAGGCTGATTTATATGTAATTGGTAATGCTTTATCGAGAGGAAATGAATCAGTAGAGCATATCTTAAATAATAGTCTTCCATTTAAATCAGGCCCTGAAATGCTTGGCGAAATTCTTAGAAATAGAAAAGTATTTGCCGTATCAGGAACGCATGGTAAGACAACAACATCATATATGCTTGCACATATTCTTATGTCTTCAGGCAAGGATATTGGTTATTTAGTTGGTGGAGTTTCAAATGATATAGCTGGCTCAGCATCTCTTGGAACTGATGAGATATTTGTTATTGAAGCTGATGAGTATGACTCAGCTTTTTTTGATAAAAGATCAAAATTTATTCATTACTCGCCTGATACTCTTGTTATTAATAATATAGAGTTTGATCATGCTGATATATTTAATAATCTAGATGATATAAAAAAACAATTTCATCATCTTTTAAAAATTATCCCATCCACAGGTAATGTAGTATGTTTTTATGATGACAGTAATGTTGTAGACGTTCTCGATATGGGGTGCTGGTCAAATATTATTAAAATTAATGATAAAAATTTACAAATTAATTTTAGCTCCAAAGAAATAAAGATAGATGAAGACATATTTTTATTAAACTCTTTACCTCTAATTGGAGAGCATAATTTTAAAAATTATGCTTCAGCAATATTGGCTGCAACCACATGTGGTATATCGGTGCATGATTCTATAGAGGCATTAAAAAATTTTAATGGAGTGCGAAGAAGGCTGGAATATAAAGGAGAGCATTCAGGAGTAAAAATATACGATGATTTTGCACATCATCCAACTGCAATAACCTATGCATCAAAAGCTATTAGAAATGAATTTAAAGAAAATAAAATATTGGGAATTATTGAGCTTGGGTCAAACACTATGTCATCAGGTTCTCATGGCAATGCTATTTTTGATTCAGTAACTTCTTTTGATGAGGTGATATGGCTCGATCACAACAAAGTTATTAAAGATGATGAATCTTTCAGCTGCCATGATGAATGTATTGCCAAAATCAAAAGCATTATAAATAATTATGACGTTGTTCTTATAATGACAAATAAAGATAGCAGTAAACTTTATGAACCAATTATTAACTTCCTATCATGAAAAATAACTTACCTGTTTTTCCTCTTGATTTGGTTGCTTTGCCTGGTAGCATTCAATCATTACAGATTTTTGAACCAAGATATTTAAAGATGATTAAGGCATGCATGTCAGATAATCACGGATTTGTAATTGTATTAAAGATAAATGATGCCTCCGAATTTGGGATATCTAAAAAAGGCACTTATGTAGAAATAGTTGATTTCAATAACCTTCCAAGTGGTCTTCTTGGTATAACTGTGAAAGCGGAAACTAAAGTTTCAATTAACAATATATATCAACTTGAAGATGGATTGCATATTGCAGATATCAAGCCTGAAATCGATCCAGAGGTAGATAATCAGGCTCTATTAGCAGAGTATCCTGAAATAATAAATATCTTATCTCAGATAATAAAGCATCCAAAAGTGAATGAACTTTCTATAAAAGTAGATTTTAATTCAGCTGATTCTGTGGCTTATCACCTTGCAGGTCTAATTCCGTTGACCACTAGCCAGAAACAAAATTTACTAGAAGCCTTTGACGCTTCTCAAAGAATGGCAATTTTATCAAAGTATATTGAAAAAATTTCTACAATTTGAACTATGAAATTTTTATTGGCGGTTTATTAGTTTTTTTTCTAAGCCAGTTAATTGATCTTAAAACACTCGGTATTGCAATTACCTTTTTTTCAATTTTATATTTTCCTGGATAATTGCTTAATAGTAATCCTATAATTATGGTGAATAATCCTTGCCCAGGAAGAATTAGCATCATTATCCCTCCAAATATTAAAGTGTAACCAAATAAATTTTTAAATATTAGAACGAAATACCATAAGACAGGATTGTTAGATTTTGTTTTTGATGCTCCATTTCTTATGAAATAGTCTTCAGGGATCATTCCGACTAACCATTTGATACTTAATAAACTAAAAAAGAATATGACCATTGATATTAAGCCTAGCCAAATAATTAAATCCTTATAGGGCACAATTATTTCAAATAAGAAATTTAATTTAGATAATTCCACCTTATATCACCCTTTTTATAAATAATGATTTAGTATAACCTTGAAATCATGTTAAATATTAGTTTGCAAACTATCTAAATTAAGAAACAATTTTGTTAAAAAAAGACCTTCAAGACATTTGTAGTAAGAGTCTCTCAGAGAATAAAGCAACAGACGTTTTAGTGCTAGATATTAAAAGCATATCATCCTTTGCTGATTTTATTATTCTAGCAACCGCAAGCTCAAACAGACATGCCAAGTCGCTATCGGAAAAGCTTATAGAATCTCTTAAGGAGAATAATAAAAATATTCTCAGTGTTGAAGGAAAAGTTGATTCTGGATGGATCTTGGTTGATTGTGGAGGAGTAGTTGTAAATATAATGAAATCTGACGTAAGAGATTTTTATGACTTAGAAGGCTTATGGGGTGAAAATACACTTCTTAATAACTCTAATCAATGAATGTTTTTATTATTTCTGTTGGCAACAAGTTAAACCAATGGGAGCATGATGGTATTGATTATTACACTAAGCAGATAAGCAATCAGTTAGTCATTAACTTTATTGATATTAAAGGTCAGCAACATCCTAAAAGGTCTTTGAATGAAGTATTAAAGCTAGAATCAGAACAAATACTTAAAAAAATTCCTAAAGATAGTTATATAGTTTCATGGGATATTAAGGGTAAAAATATTAATAGCATTGAGTTAAGTGAAATATTTAATCATGCTATGGTTGATAATTTAAAAATATGCTTTGTCATTGGAGGCTCATTTGGCCTTTCAGATGAGATTTTAAGGATTTCAGATAAAATACTTTCTGCATCAAGTTTTACTTTTCCACATAGGCTTTTTAGAATTATTCTTGTTGAACAAATATATAGGGCAATGTCTATTATTAATAAGTCCCCGTACCACAAATGATTGATTTAGAAGAAAGGTTTATTGAGAAAAAGAGTTTTTTTAGCAGGCTTGTAATCGTTTATCTTTTTTTTGGATTTTTATTTATTTTTTTTCTTTACACAACCTACTCTTTGCAGGTATATGAGTATGATGATTATGAAGTAGCGGCACTAAAAAATAAAACTAAAGAAGTTTTAGTCCAACCTGTGAGAGGAATAATTTACGATAGATCTGGAAATATTATTGTAAATAATGTCCCATCTTACGATCTAATTATTAAGCCATCAAAAATAAAAAATCCTGATAATTTTATATTTGAGATCTCAAAGATTATTGATATCGATAAAGATAACTTAGATTATGTATTGGAAAATTTTTCGTTAAAGGCAAATTACAACCGAGAGCTTATATTAAAAAGAAATTTATCACAGGAAGAAATAGCAAAATTTGAAGTTAGAGGTTATAAATTTCCAAGTGCTTTTATAGATGTTAGGTATAGTCGATACAATAATTATCCAAAGTTATTTTCTCATGCTACTGGTTATGTAGGTGGAGTTAGTAATGATGAGCTGGTTGATATCCTTGATAGTCAAAGTCTTTCCCAGATTGAAACAATTTTTAAATATTCAAATGGATACCAAATTGGCAAAACAGGCATAGAAAAATCTTATGACAAGAAATTACGCGGAAAATTTGGGAAAAAAATTTATGAAGTTGATGCAAGGGGTAAGTTACTAAAAGAGGTTGATTTTATACCTCCACTTGATGGAGATAATTTATATACTTCACTAGATATAAATACTCAACAGATTGCATATGACCAAATGAATAATAGACGAGGGGCTGTTGTTGCCGTAGACCTTGATTCAGGAGCAATAGTAACTTATTTAAGCACACCAAGCTTTTCTGCAAATGAGATCTCAAATGGAATCTCAAAAAAATCATTTGATGCTTTGCTTAATGATAATAATAAGCCTTTCTTTGATAGGGCATCTCAAGGGAGATATTCTCCAGCATCAACCATAAAACCAGCGATAGGTTTATTTGGCCTTGATACAAAATTAATAGACTGGGATTTTTCAATTACAGATCCTGGTTATTTTGTTTTGCCTGAAGATCAAAGAATTTACAGAGGTTGGAAAGAAGGAGGTCATGGAAAAGTAAATCTTAATAAAGCTATGGTTGTAAGCTCTAATACTTTTTTCTTTTCACTGGCATATAAATCTGATGTTAATCAACTAATTAATTTTTTATCTAACTTTGGTTTTGGAGAAAAGGTTTGCTCAGATTGTTTTAATCCAGACCAAGGCTTGCTACCCAATCCTGAATGGAAAATGAATAATTTAAATTTTGGATGGTTTAAGGGAGACACTGTGAATATGGGTGTTGGTCAAGGATACTTAAGTGCGACCCCATTGCAATTAGCATATTATGCATCTGTTCTTGCAAACATGGGAAAACAAAAAAAACTAACATTTATAAAGAAAGATAATTCTAATAATGAGATGGATTTACCAGTAAATAATATAAGTAACTTAGATTGGAAGAGATTGCATGCAAGCATGATCGGAGTAATAGAAAGCCCTATTGGTACTGCAAAAAGACTGCAAGAATTAAAAAATTTTAAAGTTGCAGCAAAATCTGGAACAGTAGAACTTGTTAGCACCCAAACTAAAGAAGATTATGAAATTATTAGACAAAATGAAGGAAATAGAGATCACGCAATAATTATTGCTTTTGGACCAATGCCCAATCCTAAATATGCAGTAAGTGTTGTAATTGAAAATGGTGAAAGTGGAGGCTCCGTTGCGGGTCCGGTTGCAATTGCAGTTTTAAACAGCCTAGTTCAAGAATGAAAAAAAAATTAGTATTTAAAAATTTTTCAATTTATTTTGATCAATATTTATTTATTTCTATAACTTTATTGTCTGTGATAGGTTTATTTTTTTTGTATAGCGCATCTCAAGGAGATCTAAATACAATTATTAAACAATCTATATTTGTTGGTCTTGGTCTGGTATTAATGTTCGCCTTAAGTCAGCCCGATCCAGACTTTTATAAGCTTTTTTCAGGGTTGTTTATATTAATAGCATTTACCTTACTTATAGCTACTATGATCTTTGGCAAAGAAATTAATGGAGCAAAAAGATGGTTAAATCTAGGATTTTTTTCATTACAGACATCAGAAATAATAAAAATTGCTTTACCAATTTTCTTGGCCTCATATTTGTATAACAAACCTTTGCCAATAAGCCTTAAACACACCTTTATAACTTTATTCTTGATAATACTTACATTTTACTTAGTTTATAGTCAGCCAGACTTAGGTACGGGTCTGGTTGTTTTTATGGCCGGTATATATATATTATTTTTAGCTGGATTAAGCTGGAGATTTATACTTTCATCTTTTGGATTGATTATTCTTTCTTTACCATTTTTGTGGAATAATTTTCTTCAACCATTTCAAAGGCAAAGGATTTTAACTTTTATTGATCCAAGCCAAGATCCATTTGGTAGTAGCTGGAATATAACTCAATCAAAAATAGCTATAGGCTCTGGAGGTATGAGTGGCAAGGGATATCAAGAAGGCTCTCAAGCTCATTTAAATTTTTTACCTGAAGCAGAAACAGATTTTATTTTTGCTGTAATTGCCGAGGAATTTGGGTTTATTGGGGTGTGCTTGCTTATGTCTATATTTATATTTATTTTAATTAGATGCATCTATCTTGCATTTAATGCTAGAGATAGGTTTTGTAGACTGACAATTGGAGGATTGAGTTTGGTATTTGCGTCAACCTTATTTATTAATCTAGGCATGGTAGTTGGAATTTTACCAGTTGTAGGAATGCCGATGCCATTTATAAGCAAAGGAGGCTCATCTTTGTTATCATTCTATATTGCTTTTGGAATTATAATTTCTATGGCAACACATAAAAAATTAATGCAAAAATGAAACTATTCATCATATTTACAGTAGCAATTTCATCATTCCTAAATGCAGACTATTTAATGCATCCGAAAACCGATGCTCTTGTAAAAGAGCTAGTTGATATTCATGGGTTTGAAAAAAAATATGTAGAAGAAGTTTTATCAAATGCAGAAAAAAAACAAAAGATTATTGACTCTATCTCAAAGCCTGCAGAGTTTACATGGACTTGGGATAGGTATAAAAAATTATTTATAGAAAAAAAAAGAATTTCAAATGGAAAAAAATTCATTGAGAAAAATATAAAGACTTTAGAAAGAGCTGAAAAAGAATTTGGGGTTCCTAAAGAAATAATAACGTCTATTATTGGTGTTGAGACAAGATATGGAAAAATTCAAGGAAGCTATAGAGTAATTGATAGTTTGCTTACATTGGGGTTTGATTATCCTAGAAGAGCAGACTTTTTTAGAAAAGAGCTTATAAACTTTTTTCTGCTAACTAGGGAAAATAATTTAGATATTTTAAGTATTAAGGGTTCATATGCTGGGGCAATGGGTTACGGACAATTTATATCTTCAAGCTATAGAGCCTATGCTATAGATTACGATAATAGCGGTGGCGCAGACCTTTTTAATTCTGTCGATGATGCAATTGGAAGTGTAGCAAATTATTTGTATATTCATGGTTGGAAGAGAGAGGGAAAAATCATATATCCTTCGTACCCAAACAACGTAAGAAAAGTTTTTAAACCAGGCAATAACCTATCAAAATTTATTCCATTAACTTTCGAAGAAGAAGGAAAGGTGATTAATTTTATCGGAGATGATAACTTTATTGCAATAACCAAATATAATATCAGTCATTTTTATGCCATGGCAGTTTATTATTTATCAGAAGAACTAAAAAAATGAAAAAACTACTTATATTACCCTTACTAACAACTATCTTTGTAGGCGCTCAAAGTTTTGTGCCAGATGCTCCTGAGCTAGATTTAAAAAGTTATATTTTAATAGAACCAAACACTAACACAGTTATTGCAGAATATAACTCCGATTCAGAAATTGAACCAGCTAGCATGACAAAAATTATGACTGTATATGTTACAGCAGATCAGATAGCTAATAATTTAATTTCAATTGAAGATGAAGTTTTAGTTAGCGAAAAAGCTTGGCGAATGGAAGGATCAAGAATGTTTATTGAAGCTGGAAAGAAAGTAAGTATTTCTGATTTATTAAAAGGAATAATTATTCAGTCTGGGAATGATGCTTCTGTCGCTATAGCTGAGTATGTTGGTGGAACAGAAAGAGGTTTTGTTGATCTTATGAATGCTTACGCAGGTTCGTTAGATATGCAAAACACAATTTTTCAAAATTCAACAGGTCTCCCAGATACAAATCATTTTTCTTCAGCCAAAGATCTTGCAACTCTTACATCTAATCTTATTAATAAATTTCCAGATATTTATTCTTTTTATCAAGAAAAACAATTTACTTTTAATGACATAAAACAATTAAATAGAAACAAGCTTCTATGGCGAGATGATTCTTCTGATGGTGTTAAAACTGGTCATACAGAGTCTGCTGGATATTGTCTTGTGGGCTCAGCAAAAAGAGGAGACATGCGTCTAATTACAGTGGTTGCTGGTAGTGACTCTGATAATGATCGTTTTCTAGCAACTCAAAGGCTGCTTGAATATGGCTTTAGATTTTTTACTACACAGAATGTATTTAAGGCAAATCAAGAATACAAAAAAATTAATATATGGGGCGGCGTAAAAAAATCTCTTAGCCTTGGTGTTATAGATGATGTTGATATAACTTTGCCAAGAACCAGTTTTAAAGATTTAACATTTAAGTACAACTACAGTAATAACATTCAAGCGCCGATTAAATTAGGACAGGAAATAGGAACTATTGATATTATTAGCAATGATGAAGTAGTTTATTCAACAAGCTTAGTTGCCCTTGAAGAGATAAAGGCTAAAGGATTTTTTGGCAGACTGTGGTCCAAATTTGTTTTTTGGATCTTGAGCTTATTTGGAATGACCAATAATTAATGGATCAGACTAAAGCGATTTTTAATGGAAAGCTTGATAACTTAAGTAATATAAAAATTTCTCCTCTTTCAAGAGCCTATACTTTTTCAGATAGTATATATGAGGTAGTTCCATTTTATAATAAAAAGCCAATAGCATTTGATCAACACATAGATCGTTTACAGAACAGTGCCATAGGCATAAACCTTAAAATATATTTAAAGAAAATTTCTGAGGAGATTGATCTCTTAATATCGTCTTCAAATCTTGAAAGTGGTTATGTTTATTATCAGGTAACTAGAGGCCAAGATAAAATTAGATCACACATGTATTCAGAAAATATTGAGGTAGAAACTTTTGGTTATGTTGTAGCACATCAATTTGAGAGAAAATCAATTCAAGTTATGCTTTGTGAAGATTTGAGATGGGGAAGATGTGACATTAAATCAACCTCTCTTTTGGGTAATGTTTTAAATATGAATGAGGCAAGATCGCAGAATTGTGATGAAGTAATTATGCATAAAAATAACCTATTGACTGAGGCAGGGGCATCAAATCTTTTTTTTATAAAAGATAAAAAAGTCTGTACGCCATCTTTAGACAATAATATTCTCCCTGGAATTACAAGAGCTATATTAATCAAAATTTTATCAAATGCAGGCATTGATGTTATACAAAGTAATTTTACTATTGATGATTTACAACTGGCATCATCCGCCTGGCTTACAAGCTCTACGAAGGGCATAGCCCCAATTGAAAACATTGTAAATCTTAATAATTCATTAGATCTCAAAGATCCACTGTTTATGCAATGTGTAAAACTATTTGATGATAATTTTTTTAACTAGTAGTTAGTCTGATAATTATATTATCAATGTCATTCCAAAAATTTCTCTTAGTAAGACCTTTGCTGGTTAAATCTAGCATATAAATTTCTTTTTGAAGGCCTATTAAATTTTTTAGCGAGTGTATTTTTATAAAATTCATATAGCTCGGTATTTTGCTGCTCCATATACCTAACTTTCCTAGAATCTGCTTTGTGCTATTTGCTTGTTTTGCCGCCGCAGAACTATTAACAATCTTGCCAATTATCCAAACAAGCAAAGGCCCATAATGAGCGTCAGATTCTTTTATTGAGTGAATAATTCTGATTGCGTTCTTTGTATCAAAATCAATAACAGCACTTTCAAGCTCAAATGGTTCAAAGATAGACGAATCGTTTTGATGGGTATGAGGTAAACCAAGTTCATGGTTATAAAGAAGCTTTAAGATATTCACTTCGTTTTGTTGAGCAACCAAATTTCCAATATTCATTTCATATATATTTGAAACAAAATCATGTTTATGTTTATCAGCAATAAAATTTAACTGATTTTTTAACCATATTTTTTCCTCAAAAGACTTAAGTTTTCTGCATTCTATAATTAAAGAGAACTTATCAATGGTTTTGTATAATTTAGTATTTTTATTAAGCTTTTCGTTATGAGAATTTATAATTAGAGCGACATGCTCATTATTATCAATGTTTGGTATTTCAAATATTTTGGCAATATTTTCAGGTAATTTTCCTTGGTCATGATGTATATCAATAATAATTTTTGAACCAAAGAGCGATCCACCAGAACTTTCAATAATAATATTTTCAATTTGGTCAAAATTTTCTTTAGTAATTGTTCTTTTTTCAAAAAATTCTTTTTTATTAAGATGGTCTTTTACATCATCTTTTGCATTATTTCTTAAAACAACCTCAGATCCATAAATAAAAAAAATGTTCTTACTAGTCTCTAGATATTTTCCTAGGGCTGTCGATTCACATTTCATGGAGACTTATCTCAAAAATGACTTCATCTATAATTTTTTTGTTTATATTATCTTGAACTAGTTTAAAGGCTTCTTTTTCAGCAAATGGATTTAATTCATCTGATTTATATCTTTGAGTTATTTTGATAACTTTATTAACCTTGTTTTTACCATCTATCTTTAATATTAAAGAAGAGTAGGCCTCTCCCTCAAGAGATCTCAGCTGTTTGCCCGCATAAATTTTATATTCATTAGTTCTATAATTACTTAAAGTAATTTGTATAGATGATTCTCTATTTTTAACAGATGCGCTGTCAAAAACTAAATTCAAATTATTTATAATATTTTCCGGTATTGAGTCATCATAATTTATTGTGTATAAATTGTTTGAATTAGGGTTGAGAGCAATTTGATTATAATTACATCCAACTATAAAAAATAAAACTACAAAGCAAATTAGGTTTCTATTTAATTGCATGGATTAATATTAACTATCAATCATTAAATATTAAAGAAATATTAAGGTTATTTGTAACTAAACAACAAAGTTTATAATTTTGCCTTTAATGTAAATAGCTTTTTTTATAGATTTACCTTCTAGGTTCATAGCAACATTTTCAATATTCTTAGCTACAGTCTCTATTTTAGTTTGATCATCATCAATACTGACCATGGCTTTGCCTCTCACTTTTCCATTTACTTGGACAACTAATTCAAATTCAGAGATTTCTAGTAAATCTGTTTTAACTTTTGGCCATGAAGACTCTATAGCATCCTTAGCATTAAAATTATGAAAGTGGTCCCATAAATACTCTGATATATGAGGAGCAATAGGATTTAATGTTTTTAAAATTATAATAATACATTCATTTAAACAATATTTTTGCGAGTCAGTTGCATCTGCGCTTTTAAAGTCTTCAGGTATCGAATTTAATAATTCCATAATAGATGCTATGGCAGTGTTAAATGAAAATCTAGTCTCAAAATCATTTGTTACTTTTTGAAGGGTATCATGAGTCTTCCTTCTTAGTTCTAGTTCATCTTTCAAAAAATTAGATGGTTCTTTAATATTATTATTTTTTCTTACAATAACTAGATTCCAAACTTTTTTAATAAACCTGGATGCACCTTCAACTGAAGATTCAGACCATTCTAAGCTTTGCTCAGGTGGAGCTGTAAACATCATATAAAGCCGCACAGTATCAGCACCATATTTTTCAATATATGATTGAGGATCAACTGTATTTCCTTTAGATTTAGACATTTTTGCGCCATCTTTCAAAACCATGCCTTGAGTTAATAATTTTTTAAATGGCTCATTGCCTTCCAACATACCCATATCGCGAAGAGCCTTATGAAAGAATCGTGAATATAATAAATGCAATATCGCATGTTCAATACCTCCTATATATAAATCTACAGGAAGCCAGTAGTTAGAGTTTTCATCAAAAATCTCATTATTATTATTTGCAGAAGTAAATCTTGCGTAGTACCAAGATGAATCCATGAAAGTATCAAATGTATCTGTCTCTCTTTTTACATTTTCTGATAACTCAAAAAAATTTTTATTTTGACTAAGCGGAATTGGCGCAGAATTCTTAGGTAAATCTGGAAGCTTTACTGGGAGATTATCTTCCTCAACAAGTTTTGCCTTTCCATTTTCATAAATAATAGGAATTGGACAACCCCAATACCTTTGCCTACTAACACCCCAATCTCTAAGCCTGAACTGAACCAACCCTTCGCCTAGATTATTTTCATGCAGCTGATTAATAATCTTTATTGATGCGTCATCTGATTTAAGGCCATTAAAACCATCAGAATTTATCAAAGAACCTTTATTAATAACGGGCAACTTATTGTCATCAGCAGATATAACTTGTGTGATATTAAGATTGTATTTTGAAGCAAATTCAAAGTCTCTTTGATCATGTCCAGGAACCCCCATTACAACACCGGTTCCATAATCTAGTAAAACAAAATTTCCTATCCAAACAGGAATCTTCTGTTTTGTTAAAGGATGAATAACCTCAATGCCAGTATAGATACCAAGTTTTTCAGCTTTAGCCATGTCAGCCTCAGCAGAAGAAATCTCTTTACATTTTTGGAGAAAAGATTCTATTTCTTGATCTTCTTTTGCAAGATTTAATGCAATTTTATGATTTGGCGAAATTGCAACAAATGAAACTCCATAAATAGTGTCTGGTCTGGTAGTAAACGCAGTCAGATAATCTTTTGTACCATCAATTAGATATTTAATTTCAGCCCCATATGATTTTCCTATCCAATTTTTTTGCATAGTTTTTACATTTTCTGGCCAATCAACTTCATCCAATGAGGTAAGCAGTTCGTCAGCATAATCTGTAATTTTTACAAACCATTGATCAATTTCTTTAATTTCTACTTTTGCTCCAGATCTCCAACCTTTACCATCTATGACCTGCTCATTTGCTAGAACGGTTTCATCAATTGGATCCCAGTTAACTAGGGATTTCTTTTTATAAACCAGACCTTTCTCATAAAATTTTTTAAATATTAGTTGTTCCCATTTGTAATAATCTGGTTCACATGTTCTTAATTCTTTTGACCAGTCATATCCTAACCCCAAAGATATGAGTTGCTTTTTCATATGCTCTATATTTTCGTTAGTCCATTCCTTGGGACTAACTTTATTTGATATTGCTGCATTTTCTGCTGGCAATCCAAATGCATCCCATCCCATTGGCTGGAATACATTAAAATTATTCATTCTTTTATACCTTGATATAACGTCACCGATTGTGTAATTCCTAACATGACCCATATGAAGTTTACCGGAGGGATATGGAAACATTGAGAGGCAATAATATTTTTGCCTATCATCAGGTCTGGCCTCAAATCTTTTTTCTTGAAGCCATTTTTTTTGAGCAGATTCCTCAATTTGCTTTGGATTATATTCAACCGTCATTTTTTAAAAACTCATTTTCTAGATAATTAATTGTATGTTTGTTATCAATGAAGGTTTTATCATGAAGTATTTCTTGATGAAGCGAATGATTTGTTTTTATTCCTTCAATAAAAAATTCATCTAAAGCACTTATCATTCTTTTAATTGTAGAATTTCTTGAGTTAGCGAGTGTTATTATTTTAGCTAAAAGAGAGTCATAATATGGTGGAACAACATATCCGCCATATATATGAGAGTCATATCTAATACCAAAACCACCAGGAATATGCATTTTTGTTATTTTTCCTGGTGAAGGCTGAAATGTTTTTGGATCCTCTGCATTAATTCTACATTCTATGGCATGGCCAAAAAAATTAATAGAATCTTGATCTAATTTTATATCCATTTCCAGTGCAATTCTAAGTTGGGCTTTGACAATATCAAATCCAGTAATCATTTCAGTGACAGGGTGTTCAACTTGAATTCTTGTATTCATTTCAATAAAGTAGAATTCACCATTTTCATAGAGAAATTCAATTGTTCCAGCGCCTTCATACTTGAGTTTTTTGCATAGGTTAATAGACGCTTCATATGTTTTCTCAAGCGCATCTTGATCTATGTTTTTTGCAGGAGCTTCTTCGATAATTTTCTGATGTCTTCTTTGCATACTACAGTCTCTAGTTCCTAAATGTATAGCATGCCCTTTACCATCGCCTATAACTTGAATTTCAATATGACGTGGATTAGGAATAAACTTCTCTAGATAAATTTTTTCATTACCAAAAGCATTTTTAGCTTCTTGCATAGTTATTTCAGCGCTTGATATAAGCTCATCTTCGCTTTCGACAACTCTCATACCGCGACCACCGCCACCAGCCGTTGCTTTGATCATAATTGGATATCCTATTTCTTTCGCAATATTTTTAAATTTCTCAGGATCTTTTGGAATATCATTTTTATAACCAGGAACAATCTGAATGCCTGATTCTTCAGCTAATGTTTTAGCAGTTATTTTATCTCCCATATTTTTAATAGTTTCTGAGCTTGGACCAATAAATTTAAAACCACTTTTTTCACACATCTCAGCAAAACTATAGTCTTCGGCAAGGAATCCATAGCCAGGGTAAATAGCATCTACCTGAGTAAGCTCAGCAGCAGAAAGAATGGCTGGTGTATTAAGATAGCTTTCAAGTGGTGATGCCGGCCCGATACAAACCGTCTCATCTGAAAATTTCAAATGTTTTAGATCTTTATCACCTTCTGAATAAACTGAAACTGTTGAGATATTTAACTCTTTACAGGCTCTGATAGCTCTAAGCGCTATTTCGCCTCTATTTGCGATGAGAACTTTAAAAGGCATGATAATTTAATTAATTGTAATGATGTGTTGTCCGTATTCTACTGGTTGACCATCTTCTGCCATAATTGAAACTACCTTGCCACTAAAATCAGATTTTATTTCATTCATCATTTTCATAGCTTCAATAATGCAAAGAACATCACCTTCTTCTACAACGTCACCTACTTTGATAAATGGATCTTTGTCAGGGCTTGGTTTTCTATAAAAAGTTCCAACAATAGGAGATAATACCATGTCACCCTTAACTTCTTCTTGAGGTGCTTCCTCTTGAGAAATGATATTTGTTTCATGAACTACCTCTTTTTTAATTACTGGTTCTTCAAATATTTGAGTATTGTTGTCTCTTGAAATACGAACAGATTCATCTCCTTGGCTAACTTCTATTTCTTTGAGATCAGAGTCTTGTAACATTTCAATTAATTTTTTAATTTTTCTAATATCCATCTAACTCTCCAAATTATTCTTATTAATAGCATCATTGAGGGCAAGCTCATAACCCTTTAAGCCATGTCCCGTAAATACTTTTTTTGCTATATCAGATATGTATGAAAATTTTCGAAAATCTTCTCTTTTATTAATATCAGAAATATGCACCTCATAAAAGGGGATTTCAACCCCAGCAAGAGCATCTCTAATTGCTATACTTGTATGAGTAAAAGCTCCTGGGTTAATTATAATTGCACTAATATTATTCTTTAATTTAGCATTATGAATTGCATCAATTATTTTGTGTTCTGCATTAGTCTGTATGCAATCCAAGTTGCAGCCTTCAGCCTTGGCAAGTTGAGTGAGATTTTCTTCTAATTCCAGTAAAGTCGTCTCACCATAAATTTCTTTTTCTCTGGTGCCTAATAAATTTAAATTAGGCCCATTTATTAATAAAAGGTTCATTTTATAGATTTTAACAGAAATTAAACGAATTTATATAGTTTTTTAAAGAATTTTGTGTATTTGTACTGGATAACAAAATCCAGCATCTGCACAGCCTTGGTATTTTATCAATATATTGTTTAAATCCAACCCTGTTACCCCATTAAGTTTAATTAATGCCTTATTTCTATATATTTTGCTTTCACCAAAGAATTCATCATTCTGAATAGATTCTTCAGATTCTAAAACTTCAAATTCCAATGTTTCATAATCATTCTTAATGTTTATACTTTTTGCATACAAGTAATATCCTTCTTCAATTTCCCACGAAATTATTACAGCATCATCATTAATGCTTGTCTCAATATTAAAAACTTTACTTGCAGGCAAGACAGTATTTTGATCAATTAAAAATAGTGGAACATTAGAATTTGAGTATAAATTTAAAGATAGGAGTATAATTACAATTATTCGCATCATAGAATGTAAAGAATAAACCCCTAAGTTGGCAAAATAAAGCACAAAATAATTTAAAAGAATCATGAGGAATATATTTTTAAAAATTTTTTTTGTAATACCATCATGGGTTTTTCAAATATTTATAAAAAAGAAGCCTCCATACAGAGGACACAGTTTTGATACACAGTCCCAAGCTCTAATTGCTCTTCAACCGACAATAGACCTTACAAAAGTTCCCGATAATGAAATTTCTGAGATAAGAAAGTTAATCGCAGAGAATAGAATCAAAAACAACTTATCATTAAATACAAAAAGCCCTGTAAAGAAATTTGATCATTATCTAGATAAAGATCAAAGTATCTTGTTGCGCGAATACTCACCTGATTTGATCACTACTGATAAGGCCATTTTATTTTTTCATGGCGGAGGTTATGTATTAAATTCTGTTGAAACACATGATCATACAGTTTCTTACATGGCAGAAAAATTACAAGTCAAAATCTTTTCTTTGGAATATAGACTTTCTCCAGAGCATAAATATCCTGATTCACTAGAAGATGGATTGTTAGCATATGAATGGTTGCAGAAAAAAGGATACTTATCTGGCTTAATTTCTGTATGTGGTGATAGTGCAGGCGCTCATTTGGCTGCTTCGCTAGTTCATAGGCTTGTTACTGTTAATAGCGAAAACCTTCCAGGAAGTCAGTTCTTAATTTACCCAATGTGTGATCCTGAATGTAAATCTGAATCATATAATGATTTAGCAGAAGGTTATTTGCTTACAAAGAAAACAATGATTTGGTTTTGGGAAAAATTTGGCAACAGCGAAGAGAATAAAAAAGATCAAGTATTTAATTTATTAAAATTAGATACTGATTTAAAAATGCCAAATACCATAATTGTTACTGCTGGATTTGATCCTTTATGTGATGATGGAGAAAAGTATGCATATTTGTTGCATAAAAAAGGAGATAAAGTAAAACAATTGCATTATCCTAAGATGTTTCATGGCTTTGCATCTGCTACAAGGTTAAAAGCTTCACAAATTGCTGTGGATGATTTTTTAAGAGAGTATAAAAAAATATTATGAGCAACATATTAGAAATTGAGAATTTAAGCATAAGTTTTGCTACAAGGGATGGCAATTTTAAAGCTGTTGATAATATAAGTTTTAACATACAAAAGAATAAAACCTTGGCGCTTGTCGGTGAATCCGGTTCTGGTAAATCTGTTACAGCAATGTCTATTCTTCAGTTGCTTCCAAGACCGCAAGCATCATATTCACAAGTTTCATCTATAAAATTTAAAGGCGAAGAAATAATTAATGCTCCCTATGATAAATTATTAAAGATAAGAGGTAATATTGTTTCAATGGTTTTCCAAGAGCCAATGACATCACTAAATCCGTATCATAGAGTTGGATACCAGATAACAGAATCCATAACACTTCATACCAATAGCACAAAAAAAGAAGCTATAGATGAGGCTAAGAAACTATTAGAGCTTGTAGAAATAGATGATATTGAAAGAAGATTTTACGCATATCCTCATGAGCTATCCGGAGGTCAGAGACAAAGGATTATGATAGCAATGGCATTGGTAAACAGACCTCAACTTCTTATAGCAGACGAGCCTACTACAGCATTAGACGTCACCATTCAGGCTCAAATTTTAGACTTGATGTCCAAATTAAAAAATGAACTTGGCATGTCAATTTTGTTTATAACCCATGATCTTGGTTTGGTTCAGCAGTTTTCAGATCATGTTTGTGTAATGAAAGATGGCAATATAGTTGAGCAGGGAGTAACGTCAGAAGTTTTTAATAACCCAGGACATGATTACACCAAAAGACTTTTAGAAGCGGAACCTAAACCTAAAGAATCCACTATTTTAAATACTAACCCAATAATTAAAGTAGATAATTTAAATGTCTACTACAATATTCCATCTGAAAATATTTTTAAAACAAAAACTTTCCATGCTGTAAAAAAAGTCTCATTTAAGATATTTGAAAATACTACAATTGGATTAGTGGGTGAGTCTGGATCTGGAAAATCAACTCTAGGTAAGGCAATTGCAAATTTAATTTCTTATAAAGGCGATATATTTTTTAAAGGCAAGAATCTTAATTCAAATTCATCCAAAGAAAAGAAAGACCTGAAAAAGAATATCCAAATAGTTTTTCAAGATCCATATGGTTCGCTTTCACCAAGAATGACAATAGGAGAGATTGTTGGTGAAGGGCTGGGAGTCCATTTCAAGCTGTCAAAAAAAGAAAGAGAATTAAAAATAGATAAGGTTTTGAAAGATGTAGGAATAGAAGTTAATGCAAAAAATAAGTATCCACATGAGTTTTCAGGAGGACAAAGACAAAGAATCGCTATTGCAAGATCATTAATAATGAATCCTTCATTCATGATTTTAGACGAGCCCACCTCTGCATTAGATAGATCAATTCAAATCCAGGTTATAAATCTTCTAAAGAGGATTCAAGATGAATATGGCTTAACTTATCTTTTTATAAGTCATGATTTAAAGGTTATAAGGTCAATGTCAGATTATATATTTGTAATGAAAAATGGTGAGATTGTTGAATCTGGAATTTCAGAAGAAGTTTTTGATGAACCAAAACAAGAATATACTAAAAAACTATTAACAGCCGCTTTAAGATATGCATCTGAATAAAATTTATGACAAATAGAAAGTACTCAAAAAATCTTGTGGATGGCCCAAATCAGGCTGCTTCTAGATCAATGTTAAGGGGCGTAGGGTTTACGTCTGAAGATTTTAAAAAACCATTTGTTGGAATAGCATCAACTGGAGCAAAGGTCACCCCATGTAACATGCATATAAATCAATTAGCAGATGTTGTTGAGCATTCTATTGATGACTCTGGTGGTAAGGGAGTTCTTTTTAATACAATAACTGTTTCAGATGGGATATCTATGGGAACTCAAGGAATGAAATATTCTTTAGTTTCAAGAGAAGTTATAGCTGATTCAATTGAAACTGTTGTTGGGTGTTTAGGCTATGACGGTGTCATTGCTATTGGTGGATGTGATAAAAATATGCCTGGTTGCATCATTGGTCTAGCAAGGCTTAATAGACCTTCTATATTTATATACGGTGGTTCAATAAAACCTAGTTCTGAAAATACTGACTATGTTACTGTCTGCGAGAAGACTGGAGAATTTTCAAAAGGTGAATTAGAAGAATCTGAGTTAATTCATGTTGAGAAAATTTCAGTTAAAGGTCCTGGTTCATGCGGTGGTATGTATACAGCAAATACAATGGCATCAGCAATTGAAGCCCTTGGAATGAGTTTGCCTGGTAGCAGCAGTCAAGATGCAACTTCTGAAGATAAGCAAAAAGATTGTGTTGATTCAGGTCAGGCAATTATGAACCTTTTAGACAAGGATATAAAACCTTCTGACATAATGACTAAGGAAGCATTTGAAAATGCAATTACTGTAGTTATATCACTTGGAGGTTCTACAAATGCGGTTTTGCATATGTTAGCAATGGCTCATGCTATTGGTGTTCAATTAGATTTAGATGACTTTACAAGAATCGGTAAAAAGACTCCTGTTATGGCAGATTTAAAGCCTTTCGGTTCTCACTACATGTCAGAGCTAAATGCTAACGGAGGTATACAGCCTTTGATGAAAACACTTCTTGATAAGGGTTTGCTTCATGGGGAATGCTTAACGGTTACTGGTAACACTCTAGCTGAAAACTTGTCTAATGTTACGCCATATGCAGATAATCAGAATATTATAAGGAGTTTTGAGAACCCAATTAAGTCAACAAGTCATCTTAGAATACTATATGGAAATCTTGCATCAGAGGGAGCTGTGGCAAAAATAACAGGAAAAGAGGGAACTTCTTTTGAAGGAAAGGCGAGAGTTTTCAATTCCGAAGAAGAGGGCGTAGAAGCGATATTAAATAAATCTATTGAAGCTGGTGATGTCGTTGTTATTAGGTATGAGGGACCAAAGGGAGGTCCTGGTATGCGTGAAATGTTAAAACCAACATCTGCAATTATGGGTCAAGGCTTAGGAGATAAAGTAGGATTTATTACAGATGGAAGATTTTCAGGTGGTACTCACGGATTTGTAGTTGGCCATATTACTCCTGAAGCTGCAGATGGTGGCGTAATTGCTATTGTTGAAGACGGAGATACTATACTAATTGATGCTGAGAAAGATGAATTAACACTTAAAGTATCATCAGAAGAAATTGAAACAAGATTAGCAAATTGGATAAATCCAAAAACTCCTCCACAAAAGGGAGTTTTGTCTAAATTTGCTAAAAGTGTAAAATCTGCAAGCCTAGGGGCTATTACAGATTAAAAACTATGAATGTAAAAAGAAATTTCCCAAATTCAAGACTTAGACGTCTTAGGACAAGTGATAATTTAATTAAGTTAGTTTCTGAGACAAGCTTGTCTTCTAATGATTTAATTCAGCCATTATTTATTAAAGAAAATCTTAAAGGTACAGAGCCGATTGACTCTATGCCGAATATATTAAGATTCAGTGCAGAGAGTGTCCTTGACGAAGTAGAAGATTTATTAAATAGCGGCATCAACTCAATTGCTTTATTTCCTGTAATTGAAGAGAGTAAGAAAGATGATCATGGTAAAGAGGCGCTTAATAATTCTAATCTAATTTGTGAATCAATCCAGTCAATCAAAAAAAGGTTTCCAGAGATTATCATTATTGCAGATGTTGCATTAGATCCTTATACAAATCATGGGCATGATGGAATTATCAAAGATAATTACGTTGATAATGATTTAACACTTGATGTATTAAAATCTCAATCAATTTTATTGGCTGAATCGGGTGCTGATATTATTGCCCCCTCAGATATGATGGACGGTAGGATTGGAGTTATAAGGAAAGCATTAGAAGAAGCTAATTATAAAAATACGATTCTTCTGTCATATGCTGCTAAATATAACTCAAAATTTTATGGTCCCTTCAGAGATGCTGTAAACTCAGCTGGCAATCTAGCAGGAGCATCTAAGTCTTCCTATCAAATGTCATTTCATAATAAGAATGAAGCTATTCATGAAGTTGCAATGGATATAAGTGAAGGTGCAGATATTGTAATGATTAAACCCGGTATGCCTTATCTTGATATAATTTCATTGGTTAAAGACACTTTTAAAGTGCCTACTTTTGCATATCAAGTTAGTGGAGAATACAGCATGTTAAAACTTGCTATCAATAAAGGGTGGCTAGACGAGAATGTTATGTTAGAATCTCTTGTAGGCTTTAAAAGAGCTGGTGCAGACGCAGTTCTAACGTATGCAGCTAAAGAAATTTCCAAGGAGATAACATCCAAATGAGTAGCGTTATAGAATTACATGATGAAGAAAATTTTAATAATGATGTTTTAAATTCTGATGTGCCGGTGCTTGTAGATTTTTGGGCTGAATGGTGTGGACCATGCAAACAATTATCTCCAACAGTAGAAGAAATAGCAGAAGAAAATAAAGATAAAATCAAAGTTTGTAAAATGGATGTTGACTCAAATAGGGAGTTAGCAGCAAAATATGGGATTAGATCAATTCCATCATTAATAATATTTAAAGACGGAGAGCCTGCAGGAGTAGAAATAGGGGCTTTAAGTAAACAACAATTAGAGGAGTTTATAAGTACTGTTGTTTAATTAAAGATTAATTTTGCATCTTTAGTTAAAAACAATTATCATCTTCGCATCACGATCTTAGATCATCACCTTATCAAATCCTCTTTTAATTAATATAAAAACGGAAAAATTTATATGAATCTTACTGAAATAAAAGTTAAACCAATTAATGAATTAGTTGATATAGCAACCGAGCTTGGTATTGAAGATGTTGGTAGACTTAAAAAACAAGAAATAATTTTTAGAATTTTCAAACATAAAGCTTCTGAAGGTATCGATATATATGGCGGAGGAGTTTTAGAAATACTTAATGATGGGTTTGGTTTTCTTCGTTCTCCAGAAGGTTCGTATTGTGCAGGTGAAGATGATATATATGTTTCTCCAAGTCAGATAAGAAAATTTGGTCTTAGAAAAGGGGATTCTATTGCTGGCAAAATCAGAACACCAAAAGATAAAGAGAGATACTTTGCTTTGATTCAGGTCGACACTATCAATGGTGAAGAACCTAAAAATACCAAAAATAAGATTTTATTTGAAAATTTAACACCTCTTTTCCCTAATGAAAGATTAATTCTTGAACAGGGCAGCGGTTCTAATGAAGATCTTTCATCACGAATTATTGACCTAATAGCACCAATAGGTAAAGGTCAGCGTGGATTAATCGTCTCTCCACCTAAGGCTGGTAAGACACTTATGCTTCAGAGCATAGCTCATTCTATTAAAAGCAATAATCCAGAAGTTGAATTAATAGTATTGCTTATTGATGAGAGGCCTGAAGAGGTTACAGAGATGTCAAGAACTGTTAAAGGAGAGGTAGTTGCAAGCACATTCGATGAGCACCCAAGTAGACATGTTCAAGTAGCAAACATGGTTATTGAGAAAGCTAAAAGGCTAGTTGAACATAAAAAAGATGTTGTTATTTTGTTGGACTCAATTACTAGACTTGGAAGAGCATATAACTCAGTTCAACCAGCATCTGGAAAAATATTAAGTGGGGGTGTTGATTCAAATGCTTTAGAAAGACCAAAAAGATTCTTTGGAGCGGCAAGAAATCTAGAAGAGGGAGGTAGCCTTACTATTTTAGCAACTGCCTTGGTTGAAACTGGATCCAAAATGGATGAAGTTATTTACGAAGAATTTAAAGGTACCGGTAATATGGAGATCCACTTGGAAAGAAAAATTGCGGAAAAACGTATCTTTCCAGCAATTAATATCAGAAGATCGGGCACACGAAGAGAGGACTTGTTAACTTCTGAGGACGAGCTACAAAGAATGTGGGTTCTAAGAAAAATTCTTGATGAAATGGAGGATGCACAATCTATTCAATTCTTAATAGATAGGCTTAAATCACATAAAACAAACGACGAGTTCTTCACTTCAATGAAGGCTGGAAATGGGAAAAAATCTAAATAATTTCTTTAGCTTTTTTTAACATATCCTCATCTGTATAAGACTTTGAAACAAAAATCTTATTGAGAATTTCTGTCTCTTCAACTATTTTTAAAACTTCTGATTTAATCCGTTCAGATGCAAGGACGAATGATTTATTTTTGATTAAATCCTTTTCAAGGTTTTTATAAATAAATTCAAATGTTAAAAAATTATAAATCAGTATTACCGCAGAGCTTTTTGGTACATCCTCAAGCTGATTTTTATCGAATATTAATTTATAACATATAACTTCGTTCATATTTTCCTTAAAAGCATTTTGCAAATTCATATTTGAATTCTCTCCACAAAAAATCAAATTTTTCCCTGGAAATTTTTCTTTAATTAGTTCGATAATGCCTTGAGATGATTTATTGCTCGGTATTGTCGAGCTAAACCCATTATCAATTAATATTTTTTTAGTAGCATTCCCTACAGAAAAAATATTTTGTTTTGAATTAAGTAGGCTGGGATGTAAATTAAACAACTCAGAGCCAAATTTTGCTGAGGCTTGACTAGTAAAAATTATATTAGAAAATGTATGAATATTTTTGATTACTTCTCTGTATATCTGTTGTTTTTTTGAACCAGACAAAAATTCAATCCTAGACATATGAACATGTCTAAATTCAACCTTTTCTCGCTCACTCAGTTCAATAATTTTTTTTGAGACTTCTTCTGGCCTAGTATTAATTATCATTAGGTAAGGATTAATTTATCAGCACCCATAGATATGAACTCCTGAGATAAATCTCTGATATCTTGTTGCATGGATTCAAAAGAGCTGGTTATTTCTTTATGAATTTGCTTGTCTCCATTTTGAGATAATACCCTTGCAGAAATTAAAACTTTATCTAAATTTTGTCTGCAATATATAGCAATTGGAGATAGGCATGACCCATTCAATTTTAAAACAAAATCTCTTTCTGCTTGAGCAAGAATTAGATCTTCTGGTGAATTGATTGTTTTTAAAATATCTAAAATTTTCTTATTTGATGTTAAACACTCCACACCTATATAACCCTGAGAGGCTGCTGGTAGCATTTCTTCAAAAGAAAATTCATAGCAATTATCATTACTTATGTTTAGTCTTTCTAGTGCTGCCTTGGCAACCACTAAACCATCAATGTTTTGTTGATCTAACTTGCTAATTCTTGTTGCTATGTTTCCTCTAATAGGAACAATTTTAATTTCAGGATATAAATTTTTGATTTGAGCATACCTTCTGGGACTGGAAGTTGCTATTGTAGAATTTATAGCTAGATCTTTGATAGAACAGCCATTATTAGTAAGGAGCATGTCGCCAGCGGAAGCCCTTTTAAGAACGGCTGCAATACAAAAGTCTTCATCAAGCTTTGCTGGAACATCTTTTAAGCTATGAACTGCAATATCAGCCTTTTCTTTAAGAAGGGCAGATTCTAGAGTATTTATAAAAAGACCTTTACCACCAATTTGATGAAGTGGTGCGTCTGTTTCATCTCCATCTGAAGACATTGGAACCAGTTCAACCTGCAGAGAATTATTTTTTTCGATAAGCTTTTCAGCAACTAAATTTGCTTGAAATAATGCTAATTCTGATTTTCTGGTTGCTATTCTAATTTTCATCTTTAATTAAGAGCAGTGCTTTAACATCTCCAACATCTTTTTCTTTGAGGACTACAAATCCTTTTGGTACTTCAATCTCATTATACTTACTATATTCAAGATAAATTTTGCATGATGGTTTTAAATCTTTCTTTTTAAATAATTGATTCAGAATCTTGGTTTCATAATCTTTGTTAAAAGGCGGATCTAAAAAAATGATATCAATGTCCGAAAGGTCATAGTTTTTGAGCCAAGAAAATGCATCTTTAAAAAAAATTTTACATCTATCCCTTATACCTAAACTTTTTAAATTTATTGATAAAGACGAATAATTTTTCTTATTAAGTTCAACAAAAATTACTTTAGGAGAACCTCTTGAGAGAGCTTCGATACCAAGTGAACCAGTGCCTGCAAATAAATCTAAGCAAACACACTCATGAATTTCGAACTGAACCCAATTAAATAAGATTTCTTTAAGCTTGCTTGAAGTGGGTCTAAGAGAATCCTTAAATTCAAATGGTATTTTTTTTCCCCTTAGATTTCCTCCAGATATTCTTAAACTATTCTTCATTTTTTATTTGATAAATTATAAATAACCAGATATTTTTTTTATTTAAACTAAGTATAATTCAAACATGTCTCTTCAAGATAATTTTAGAAAAGCAATGAGAAGTTATGTTTACTCAGTAAGCATCTTGTCCAATGTAAGTGAAAATAAAGAATATAATGCAATTACTGTATCATCTGTTACTTCAGTTTCAATAGATCCTCCAAGCATATTGGTTTGCATAAATAAAACTGCTGGCATTCATGATTCAATAAAATTGGGTACTAAATATTGCATTAATCTTCTTACTAAAACTCACGAAGAACTCTCAAATATCTGCAGTAATTATGAAGAAGAAAAAAATAGATTTATATCCGATCAGTGGGATCTTTCAGACATTCCATTTTTAAAGGATGCCCAAGCAAATATATTCTGTGAAGTTGATCAACTGATTGAATATCACACTCATACAATTGTCATTGGGAAAGTGATTGAGTCTAAAAATTTAGATGCAATTAATACTCTTACTTATGTTGATGGTTCTTATGAATAAGATTTTTATTACAGGTTTTTTATTTTTTATATACTTCATGCAGGCAGAAGAATGTGTTCCAGAGCCTAATGCAAGTGTCTATTTTATAAGCCCACAAGATAATTATGTATCGAAAAGCTCTGAAGTAAAGATAGTTTTTGGAATTAAGAATTTTGACATATTGCCAGCTGGTATTATTGGTTGCAATTCTGGACATCATCATCTCGTCATTAATGCTGAATTACCAAACTTATTGAGGCCCATACCAAGTACAGAAAATTATATTCATTTTGGAAAGGGTCAGACAGAAACAACCATTAACTTAAAACCTGGTAAACATACTCTTCAACTTTTAATTGGAGACTATGCACACATCCCACATAAAAATCCTATTTTTTCAGAAAAGATAAATATTGAAGTAATTAGTTCTGAATAAGACCGGTTAATACTTTATCCAAATGATCTTCTAAATTAGCCGCTATAAAACTAGCAGTTGAGATAGGACCAACGCCTTCTTCAAAGTCATCTCCAACTACTTGAACCTTTCTTAATATACCAACTAACCCGTGAACCATTGACCATAAAGTAATACATTTAAAAGCTATAACATCATCGCTATCACTGGCTAATTTAGAAAAACTTAATCTCATATTTTCATATGTCGAATTTGCTGATTCCAGTAATTCAGGATATTCAGCAAAGTTACCGACGGCAGTACCAAACATTAGATCGTAGGTATTAGCATTTTTTAGACCAAACTCAATATATCTGCATCCTATTTCAACAAGATCCTTTTTCGTAATTTTTTTATCAGCATCAATATGACAAGCTTTTGAAAGTTTTTTAAAACCGTCTGTTGCAACTGATGCATATAATGCTTCTTTAGTTTCAAAGTGACGATAGGGCGCAGTTTGTGATACGCCGCTTTCTTTGGCTAGCGAGCGAATACTTAATTTTGTATACCCGTCTCGTTCACATAACTTACAAGCGCAATCTATTAGTTCTTGTTTAAGGTTTCCGTGATGATATGATTTCATTTTATTTAAATGTTGACACTGCTAACATTTTAGCTATCATGTTTACACTGCTAACATTAAATTTTTTAGCTAATAAAGTCAAATGATTAAATATATTATAAATAAACTAAATTTATTTTTGATATCAATAATTTTTAGTTCAGAATTGCTCTCGCTTGAAATACTTGAAGTTAAGATGATGGACTCTTATAAAATTACTAGAGAGTTTCCTGGAAAACTATTACCTGCACAGCAATCTAATCTGGCTTTTGAAATTCCAGGAAAAATTAATGTTGTAAATGTTGATATCGGAGATGCTGTAATAAAAGGACAAATACTTGCAGAACTCGACGATCGAGAAGCAAAAGCGCAACTTCAACAAGCTAAAGCTAGATATGATTTAGCCCTGCAGATACTAAACAGATATAAAGATCTTCGGTCAGAAGGGCACATATCAATCCAAGACCTTGATAATGCAAATTCTGAAGAGCTAATAGCTAAATCACAGTATGAGTTTTATAAAGTAAAACTTGAACAAACTAAACTAATAGCGCCTTTTGATGGCGTAATTCAAAACAGATATCTTGATACCGGTTCTGTTATAAACGGCGGAATTCCAATTGTAGAAATTTTAGGATCTAAGAATGTGGAGGCACATATATCTATACCTTTAAAATTTATTGATAAATTAAATATTGGCAATTCTTATAATTTTAAAATAGGAAATAAAAGACCCAAAGGTGTTCTTGCAAGACTTGCTCCCATGACACCAGGAGGCTCAGATAATAGATTGGCAATTTTTAATTTTGATACATTTTTTGATCCTGGCTCCATTGCAGAATTAAAGTTAAGTCTAAACATAGAAGGAAGAGGCACATGGGTTCCTATTAAATCTCTATCTCAATCAGAACAGGGCATATGGGCAATTTATACAGTTAATGATAAAAAAGTAGTCGTAAGAGATCTTGTAGAAATTTTATATTTTGAAGGTGAATACGCATATGTAAATGGAACCTTAAACGACGGGGATCTCATTATATTAGGTGGGGCTCAAAAAATTATTGAAGGCAAATCTCTAAATATACAATGAGTTTTATAAATCTTCTTATTGAAAAACCAAGAATATTATTTCTTACCCTTTCTTTTATTTTATTAGCTGGAATATCTTCAGCAATTTCAATTCCCATTCAAGAAAATCCTGAACTTGCACAGCGTTGGTCAGGGGTAAGAGTTTTTTATCCTGGAGCATCACCAGAGAGAATTGAAACTCAAATAGTAAATGAGCTTGAAATTAAGCTAAGAGAAGTAGAAGAGATTAAAGAATTAGATTCAATTATTTCTCAAGGATATGCAAGCATTACTGTTGAGCTAGAACACAGCATCCATCCTGATTTAATTGAACAAACATGGTCGATGGTCCAAGATAAATTAGCCCAATTTATATCTCCTGAAGGGGTTGAAGTAGTTCTCGACAGAAGCAGTGGACCACCAATAACCGTTCAATATGCCATATCTTGGAATGGTTCAGGTGAGGCACCAATTGTAATGATGTCAAGGTTAGGCAATCAGCTTAAAAGAAAATTAAGTTCAATTGGCGCCACTCATGCAACTGCAATTTATGGAGAAACAGAAGAGGAAATTGTAGTTGAGGTAGATTCTAATAAAATTTCTTCGCTGGGCTTAACATACAGCCAAATTTCTAGTGCTTTAGAATCTTTTGATAATAAGAGAGCAGCAGGCGTTTCTTCAAACCAAAATTCTGAGTTTTTGATTAGACTTAAAGATAACACTAAAAGTGTTCAAAAAATTTCTGAAATTCCTATTAAAGTTGTTAACAATTCTGAGATTATTCAACTTCAAGATATTGCAAATATTTCAAAAAAACCATTATCACCTGTTGAAGATATTTTCTTATACAACGGAAAAGTAGTTGTATCCGTAGCAGCACTAGGGGCCATGTCTCAAAGGGTTCATGATTATGTTGATCGAGCAAGACTGGTTGTAGATGATATGCGGTCTTCTTTGCCGGAAGAAATCACAATTGAGGAGATCTATAATGAATCATCCTACACAACAAAAAAATTTAATGAACTAATAAAAAGTTTTTCTCTAGCTATATTTTTTGTTTTAAGTATTAGTCTATTTTTTTTAGGTTTAAGGCCCGCAATTATTGTTACTTTAATACTTCCTTTTTCAGTATGCTTAGTGATGATTGGATGCAGAGCTATTGGACTGCCTCTTCATCAGACATCCATTACTGGGATAATAATTGCTCTTGGTTTATTGATAGATAATGGCATTATAGTAGTTGAAGACTATAAGCACAGAAGAAATATTGGTCTTTCCATAAAGGACTCAATTAATGAATCAGTAAAACATCTCATAATACCTCTCACAGCTGCAACTGGAACAACTGTATTTGCATTTTTACCGATTGTTACTGGAGAAGGCCCTAGTATTGAATTTGTTGGCGGCTTAGCTTTGACAGTTATTATGTCTATTACCTCATCTCTAATTTTGGCAATTTTATTGGTTCCAGTTTTAATGAGCTATATGGAAAAAATTCCATATTTTAAAAATGTTGATATCCATAATGAAGGCTATCACAACAAAAAAATTCTTGATAAATATAGAAGTTTTTTAACTTGGTCTTTTGCGGTTCCAAGAAGAGCGTTATTAATTTCAACCTCTTTGCCCGTCCTAGGATTTTTACTATTTACAACTTTGCCAAAAGATTTTTTCCCTGCGCAAGACAGAGATATGTTTAGGATTAATATTGAGTTGCCCTCTAATGCATCTGCTGAAAAGACTCTTGAGAGAGCAAAAGTTATAAGAAATCAAGTTCTTCAATCTGGTCTTATTGAGGTTGAAAAAGATTATTGGTTTGTAGGAAGAAGAATGCCAAGAGTCTTAATGAACATAGTTGGCGGCAAGGAAAAGCAAGGCGCAAATAATATAGCTCAGTCTGTCTTTTTTGCAAAAGATTATTATCAAATGATTGATAATTTGCCTGAACTTTCAAAGCTCATTGTAGATAAAAATACAGATATCAATGTGATAGTTGATAGCTTTATTGCAGGTCCTCCAGTTTTTTCAGATATCAGTTATGTTATTTTCGGTGATGATCCATACATACTAAAACAGCTTGGAGAAAAATTAGAACTCATAATTAATAATGCTCCTGATATAAGTCTTACAAAATCAGAAACCTCAAACACAAATACTAATATTGAGCTTGAGCTCAGCAATTCAAATATCTCTTTGTCAGGTATAAATCCGAAAAATTTAGTTAATGAATTATATGCTGCTAATAACGGCGTAATTGTTGGAACTATGCTTGATTCTAATAAAGAAATACCAATAAGATTGAAAGGCATTAATAAACCTGATGACATTTTAGGGTCAGCAAGTTATTTAACCATCCCCTCTCAAAATGGTTTCGAATACATAGATAGTTTTGGTAAAAGTAGTATAACTAACAAATCTTCAATCATTACAAGACAAGATGGCCAAAGAATGAACAGTGTTGAGGGTTGGGTTTGGACAGGGACTCTGTCTTCTGCAACTGAAGAATATATTAAAGATGATGTTGAGCAGTTTAAGAATGAACTGCCCCCAGGATACTCAATTAAACAACTTGGAGAAGCGGAAACAAGAGGTGAATCACAAGCCTCTTTGTATTCATCAGCGGTAATTTATATGATTCTTATTGTCATTGGACTTGTGTTGGCCTTAAATTCCTTTAGACAAGCTGGAATAATTCTATCGGTTGCAATTTTATCTATAGGACTATCATTTTTGGGATTATTTGTTGGACAACAAAATTATGGCTTTATTGGGACAATAGCTGCTGTTGGTTTGATAGGACTTTCGATTAATGACTCAATTATAGTTCTATCGCATATAAAAGAGGAGGCTGAAAAAAAATTAATATCAAAGGCTGAATTAATTGAAGTTGTCATAAGATCAACAAGGCACATAATCACCACCTCTTTGACTACTCTTGGAGGGTTTGCTCCATTAATTTTTGCAAGTGTATTTTTTAGACCATTGGCCTGGGCTATGAGTATTGGTGTATTAGGTGCAACTATGACAGCGCTATTATATATTCCTGCAATGTTTATAATATTGAAGAAAATTAAGCACTAGCACACTCATTAGAGCAAAAACTTTTACCATATTTTTTTATAACTAAAGACTCATGTGTGAATGTCCCACATGCTTCACAAGAAATCATAAGATCATTTTTTTTATTTCTCTTCTTTGTAAATAAAGATCTTAAATAAGCTCTGGTAATTATTGGGAACAATAAAAAAATTATTGGTATTAATAAAGGTAAAATTTTCAGCAATATTTTTAATCGTTATTGGGGTTTATTATTTTTTAAAAAATTCCATGACCAACCAGAATCTTTAGATGAGGTATAGTCCTTGTCGGAATAATTTAAATTTATTATTTCTTTAACATCTTCATATAAATCTGTATAACCAAGATACTCATAAGAACTTTCAAGAATTTTTAAGGCTCTGAAGTTCTCGCTAGAATTTGGAATATTTTCGATTACATACTTTGCTCTTCTAATTGCTGCTACATGTGCATCTATAGATTGATAGTAGTCAGCTGCAGCAAGTTCATTTCTCGCAATCATGTTACGCAAATATATGCTTCTCTGTTTTGCATAAGATGCATACTGACTCTCAGGAAATCTAATTAAAAATTCATTTAGTTCTGAAAATGATTCCTTAGCGCCAGAGATATCTCTGTTGGATAGATCGGTATCAGTTAGTCTAACCATCAAACTATTATCTCTAGTGTAACTAGATAAACCTTTCATAAAATATGCATAGTCTATGTTTGGATGTCTGGGATGAAGTCTTATAAATTTTTCTGCAGCAGCATGAGAGGCTTCATTATCTGCATTCATAAAGTATGCATATATTAATTCGACTTGAGCTTGTTCAGCATATTTTCCAAAAGGATACATGGCCTCAATCGCCTCAAGTGATTCTATGGCACCAAAAAAGTTATTTGCAGCCATTCTTCTTTGTGCTTGATCATAGTATATTTTCTCAGGCTGCTCTATCTCTGGACCATCTGAATTACAACTCACAATAAATAAAGTTGTCATAACTAATAAAAACGAAACTTTAAAATTCATATTATTTTTCATAATTAACATATTTTACCTGCATAATTGTAATTAAAGTTTGAAAACATTTATTTAGATTAATTTTTTTTCTTAAAGTTGCATGATTGAAATAAAAAAGGTTCCAAAAAATTTAGCTGATCAAAGGCTAGATATAGTAGCTTCTGAACTTTTTGAAAATTTTTCAAGATCTCAAATAAAAAAATGGATTGCCAATGGATTTATTTTAGTCAATGGCGATCTATCTAAACCCAAAGATAAGGTTCAAGAAAACGATGAAATAGAAATAAACCCTATTGAAGAAAAGAAAGTTTCATGGGGCGAGGAAGATATTGATTTTGATGTAATTGATGAAAATAATAATTTCATTATTATTAATAAGAAACCTGGGCTTGTAATGCATCCTGGTGCAGGCTGTTATAGCGGTACTTTAGCTAATGGGCTAATTTATAAATATCCTGAATTAACCAATCTGCCAAGAAGTGGCATTGTCCATCGCCTAGATAAAGACACCTCGGGTGTTGTGTTAGTTGCAAAAAATGAAAAATTTAGAAATTATTTTATTCAACAAATGCAAGAAAGAAACATAAAAAAAGAATATGTTGCTGTTGTTGTCGGCTCTACTTTGGGTAGTTTTTCTATTGAAGATCCAATAGGAAGAGATAAGTTTAATAGAACAAAAATGTCTATAAGATTGGATGGAAAAGAAGCTATAACTTTTGTTAAATTAAAAGAAAAAATTAATAATTATTCTATTTTAGACATTTCAATTGAAACTGGTAGAACACACCAAATTAGAGTTCATTTGTCATCAAAAAAACTACCGATAGTTGGAGATAAAATATATGATCCTGCAAAATCAATTTCGAAAGGATCTTCTAAAGAGCTCATTCAAATTATTAGGTCATTTTCAAGACAGGCCCTTCATGCTAGATTGTTATCTTTTGAATGTCCTGAAACTCAGAAACAAATTTCATTTGAAGCTCCTATTCCTCAAGATATGAATAATCTAATTCTCGACATAAAAAAACATTCTTAAATATAGAAGAAAAACTTGTTTTTTAACCTGTAAAATAATATAAACCCTATTCTTATTGGTTTTATGGGTAAAAAATTGAAATTATCTGGTGCAGACATGCTTATGCGCGCGCTTCACGACGAAGGTGTAGAGCTTATATTTGGATATCCAGGCGGAGCAGCCCTTCATATCTATGATGCTTTATTTAGACAAGATAAAATTGAGCATATTCTTGTTAGACATGAGCAAGGAGCTACCCATGCAGCAGATGGTTATGCTAGATCCACTGGTAAACCAGGAGTTGTTTTGGTTACTTCTGGACCAGGTGCAACTAATGCTATAACCGGTATTGCGACTGCATTTATGGATTCTATTCCTATGGTTGTGATTTCTGGGCAAGTAGCTAGTCACCTCATTGGTACCGATGCATTTCAAGAAACAGATATGATTGGTATTTCTAGGCCAGTAGTAAAACATAGTTATTGTGTCTTTGATGCAAATGAAATACCGAAGATTGTAAAAGAAGCTTTTCATGTTGCTACTTCAGGTAGACCAGGTCCAGTTGTTATAGACATTCCTAAAGATATGACAGCTCCAGACAATTTATTTGAATATGAGTATCCTAAAAAAGTGAAAATCAGATCTTATAACCCTCCTGTAGAACCAGATGAAAATCAAATAGAAAGAGCTGTAGCTGAATTGCTGAAGGCTAAAAGACCAGTCATATATGCCGGAGGCGGAGCAATAGCCAGTAATGCAGAAGAGGAATTATTTAGGCTTAATGAAATTTTAGATGCCCCAGTAACAAATACTTTAATGGGTCTTGGGATATATCCTGCAACTCATCATCGTTTTTTAGGAATGTTGGGGATGCATGGGACTTATCAAGCAAACATGGCAATGCACAACGCTGATTTGATAATTGCAATTGGCGCAAGATTTGATGACCGTATAACTAATAATCCATCTAAATTCTCACCTGGTGCCAAAGTAATCCATTTGGATGTAGATCACTCTTCAGTTTCAAAAATAATTGAAGCAAATATTGCAGTTTTCGGACAAGTAAAAAATTCTTTGTCTGCAATAATCAAGTTACTTGAAACAAAATTAGATCAATACAATAAAGACACACTTCAGCCGTGGCACGATCAGATTAAAAATTGGAAATCATCTCATGGCCTTAATTATGAATTATATAAGGATGAATCAGATGAAAATCCTATACTGCCTCAAGCAGTAGTACAGCATGTTTATAACATTACAGAAGGCAAAGCTTATGTAACTTCAGATGTAGGGCAACATCAAATGTTTGCTGCTCAATACTATCATTTTGATGAACCAAGAAAGTGGATAAATTCAGGTAGCATGGGCACTATGGGATTTGGCTTACCAGCGGCTATGGGGGTGAAATTTGCCTTTCCAAATGAAGAAGTTTTATGTATTACCGGTGAAGGAAGTATTCAAATGTGTATACAAGAACTGTCTACATGTCTTCAATACAATCTGCCAATCAAAATCATTAATATTAATAATGAAGCTCTTGGTATGGTAAAGCAGTGGCAAGATATGAATTACGGAGGCAGACATTCACAGAGCACCTATCAAAACTCTCTGCCTGATTTTGTGAAACTTGCAGAATCATATGGCCACGTTGGCATTAAAGTAGAAAAAAATTCTGAACTAAAATCAGCATTAGAAAAAGCATTTTCTATGAAAGATAGATTAGTATTCGTAGATGTATATGTTGATCCTGCAGAGCATGTTTATCCAATGCTTATTGCCAATCATAGTCTAGAAGACATGTGGTTATCAAAGGATAAGAAGACATGATAAAAAGAAAACTTACTCTAATAATGGAAAATAAACCTGGTGCTTTGGTTAGGGTTGTTGGCCTATTTCATCAAAGAGGATACAACATTGAAAGCCTTCATGTTGATCCGGTAGATGATTTTACACCTTATAAATTTATTGAAGAACAATTAGAAACTAAATTCAAAGAAAATGAAATATCTAGATTAACTATACAAACATTAGTTTCTGATTCACTTATGAGACAAATATTAAGACAGTTAAATAAATTAATTGATGTTATAGCTGTTAGTAATGAAGAAACAACATACTTAAAAGGAGTTTTGTTAGATGAAAATTTATTATGAAGAGGATGCAAATTTAGAAATAATTCAAAGCATGAATGTAACCATTGTTGGTTATGGTTCTCAAGGGCACGCTCATGCAAATAACTTACACGAATCAGGAGTTAATGTAACAGTTGCGCTAAGAGAGGGATCATCATCTTGGAAAAAAGCTGAAGAGGCTGGTCTGAATGTTAGTTCAGTTTCAGAATCTGTTAAAAATGCTGACTTGGTAATGATACTAGCACCAGATGAATTCCAAAAAGATATCTATGAATCAGAGGTAAAACCAAATCTTAAGCAGGATGCCATTTTGGCATTTGCACATGGATTTAATATTCACTTTGAAAAAATATCACCTCCTGAGACCAATAGTGTAATTATGATTGCCCCAAAAGGTCCTGGTCATACAGTAAGAAGTACGTATGTAAATGGAGGTGGCGTTCCTTCTTTGATAGCTGTATATAGAGATTCAATTACTAATAATGATTTTTCAGCAAGAGATGTTGCACTTTCTTATGCCAAAGCAAATGGAGGAACAAGAGCCGGTGTTCTTGAAACCTCTTTTAAAGAAGAGACAGAAACAGATCTATTTGGAGAGCAAGCTGTTTTATGTGGAGGCATTACAGCATTAATTAAAGCAGGTTACGAAACTCTTGTTGAAGCTGGTTATAGTCCAGAGATGGCATACTTTGAATGCTTGCATGAAACTAAGTTAATAACTGACTTAATTCAAGAGGGCGGAATTGCAAATATGCATTACTCAATTTCAAATACTGCTGAATATGGAGATTATTTAAGTGGTCCCAAAGTTATAACAGATAAAACTAAAGAAGCTATGAAAGAAATTCTTGAAAATATTCAGTCAGGTAATTTTGCAAATGAGTTCTTGAATGACTGTAGACAGAGCAATGATGGCTCTGGTGGGCCCTTTATGAAAAGCAACAGAGAGGCAACAAAATCTCACCCAATTGAGGAGGTTGGAAAGGAGCTCAGATCAAAGATGAAATTCCTTAATTCTCAAAAATTAGTAGATAAAGAAATTAATTAAAATTAATTAAAAAAAAGGGTATCTTCTTGGCAATATCTTAGTTAGAATACGCGTCCGTCCTTGAGACGGTTGTTCTTTAAAAATATTTGGTTACTCGTGTGGGTGTTCAAAATACGAGAAAAAAATTTAGATTTTTATATTAAAAAATCAACAAACATGATAAATAATTGAAGAGTTTGATCATGGCTCAGATTGAACGCTGGCGGTAGGCTTAACACATGCAAGTCGTGCGAGAAAATATCTTCGGATATGAGTAGAGCGGCGGACGGGTGAGTAACGCGTAGGAATCTACCTAGTAGAAGGGGATAGCCCGGGGAAACTCGGATTAATACCGTATACCTCCTTCGGGAGAAAGAAGGCCTCTCTTTGAAGCTTTCGCTATTAGATGAGCCTGCGTAAGATTAGCTTGTTGGTGAGGTAAAGGCTCACCAAGGCGACGATCTTTAGCTGGTCTGAGAGGACGATCAGCCACATTGGGACTGAGACACGGCCCAGACTCCTACGGGAGGCAGCAGTGGGGAATATTGGACAATGGGCGCAAGCCTGATCCAGCCATACCGCGTGTGTGAAGAAGGCCTTCGGGTTGTAAAGCACTTTAAGCAGGGAGAAAAAGTTATAAGTTAATACCTTATAACCGTGATGTTACCTGCAGAATAAGCACCGGCTAATTCCGTGCCAGCAGCCGCGGTAATACGGAAGGTGCAAGCGTTAATCGGAATTACTGGGCGTAAAGCGCGCGTAGGTGGTTTGTTAAGTTGGATGTGAAAGCCCTGGGCTCAACCTAGGAACTGCATCCAAAACTAACTCACTAGAGTACGATAGAGGGAGGTAGAATTCATAGTGTAGCGGTGGAATGCGTAGATATTATGAAGAATACCAGTGGCGAAGGCGGCCTCCTGGATCTGTACTGACACTGAGGTGCGAAAGCGTGGGTAGCGAACAGGATTAGATACCCTGGTAGTCCACGCCGTAAACGATGACAACTAGCTGTTGGGAGACAATGTCTTTCAGTGGCGCAGCTAACGTTTTAAGTTGTCCGCCTGGGGAGTACGGCCGCAAGGCTAAAACTCAAATGAATTGACGGGGACCCGCACAAGCGGTGGAGCATGTGGTTTAATTCGATGCAACGCGAAAAACCTTACCTACTCTTGACATACTTGGGAGCTCTTGTAATGAGAGTGTGCCTTTTGGAACCAAGATACAGGTGCTGCATGGCTGTCGTCAGCTCGTGTCGTGAGATGTTCCGTTAAGTCGGATAACGAGCGCAACCCTTACCCTTATTTGCCAGCGATTCGGTCGGGAACTATAAGGGGACTGCCGGTGATAAACCGGAGGAAGGTGAGGACGACGTCAAGTCATCATGGCCCTTACGAGTAGGGCTACACACGTGCTACAATGGGGAATACAGACGGACGCTAAGCCGCGAGGTGGTGCTAATCCTAGAAAGTTTCTCGTAGTCCGGATTGGAGTCTGCAACTCGACTCCATGAAGTCGGAATCGCTAGTAATCGCGGATCAGCATGCCGCGGTGAATACGTTCTCGGGTCTTGTACACACCGCCCGTCACACCATGGAAGTGGATTGCACCAGAAGTAGATAGTCTAACCTTCGGGAGGGCGTTTACCACGGTGTGCTTCATGACTGGGGTGAAGTCGTAACAAGGTAGCCGTAGGGGAACCTGTGGCTGGATCACCTCCTTAACGATAAATTCGCGTTTTAAACGCCCACACGAGTAATCAAATATTAAGAAAGAACATTTTGTTATGTAAAATTATTGGTATGTAATTTTCTAGTGTATGCGTATGCATACATAAGATCACTGCAATTAAAAAGTAATTAATAATATTTTATTAAGTTACTCTCAAAAAAATAATTAAGTAACCTTTTTTAAGGTTATATGATCAAGTAAAGGAAGAGCACAAGGCGGATGCCTTGGCAGCATAAGGCGATGAAGGACGTAATAACCTGCGATAAGCCTCGGGGAGCTGGTAAATAAGCTTCGATCCGAGGATTTCCGAATGGGAAAACCCAATATACATAAGTATATTATCTTATACTGAATACATAGGTATAAGAGGCAAACCTAGGGAACTGAAACATCTAAGTACCTAGAGGAAAAGAAATCAATTGAGATTCCGGTAGTAGCGGCGAGCGAAACCGGATCAGCCCTTAAGCTTATTTTAGTCCAGCAAAATATTCTGGAAAGTTTAGCCATAGTAGGTGATAGCCCTGTATGCGAAAGACTATTTTAAGTGAAAACGAGTAGGTCGGGACACGTGAAATCTTGACTGAATATGGGGGGACCATCCTCCAAGGCTAAATACTCTATGCTGACCGATAGTGAACCAGTACCGTGAGGGAAAGGCGAAAAGAACCCCGGCGAGGGGAGTGAAATAGAACCTGAAACCTTGTGCTTACAAGCAGTCGGAGCAGACTTGTTCTGTGACGGCGTACCTTTTGTATAATGGGTCAACGACTTAATTTCAGTAGCAAGCTTAACCAATTAGGGTAGGCGTAGGGAAACCGAGTCTTAATAGGGCGTTTAGTTTCTGGAATTAGACCCGAAACCGGGTGATCTATCCATGGCCAGTGTGAAGGTCGAGTAACATCGACTGGAGGCGCGAACCCACTTATGTTGAAAAATGAGGGGATGAGCTGTGGATAGGAGTGAAAGGCTAATCAAACCCGGAGATAGCTGGTTCTCTTCGAAAACTATTTAGGTAGTGCCTCGTGTATTACCGTAGGGGGTAGAGCACTGTTTCGGCTAGGGGGTCATCCCGACTTACCAAACCGATGCAAACTCCGAATACCTACGAGTATGAGCACGGGAGACAGACTGCGGGTGCTAACGTCCGTAGTCGAGAGGGAAACAACCCAGACTGTCAGCTAAGGTCCCTAATTATGGTTAAGTGGGAAACAATGTGGGAAGGCACAAACAGCTAGGAGGTTGGCTTAGAAGCAGCCATCCTTTAAAGAAAGCGTAATAGCTCACTAGTCGAGTCGGCCTGCGTGGAAGATATAACGGGGCTAAACCATAAACCGAAGCTACAGATCTTAAATTTATTTAAGATGGTAGAAGAGCGTTCTGTAAGCGGCTGAAGGTAAGCTGAAAGGCGAACTGGACGTATCAGAAGTGCGAATGTTGACATGAGTAACGATCAAAGAGGTGAAAAACCTCTTCGCCGAAAAACCAAGGGTTCCTGTCCAACGCTAATCGAGGCAGGGTGAGGCGGCCCCTAAGGCGAGGGCGAAAGCCGTAGTCGATGGGAAACAGGTTAATATTCCTGTGCTTTTTACAACTGCGATGGGGTGACGGAGAAGGTTAGGCTAGCACGGCGACGGTTGTCCGTGTTTAAGGTTGTAGGCTGGTGTTTTAGGTAAATCCGGAACACTAAGGCTGAGAACTGATGACGACCACTCTATGAGTGGGAAGTAGTCGATACCATGCTTCCAGGAAAAACCTCTAAGCTTCAGGTTGTAAGAAACCGTACCCTAAACCGACACAGGTGGTTAGGTCGAGTAGACCAAGGTGTTTGAGAGAACTATGGTGAAGGAACTAGGCAAAATAGCACCGTAACTTCGGGAGAAGGTGCGCCGCGGTTAGTGATGAGACTTGCTCTCTAAGCTGAACGTGGTCGAAGATACCAGGTGGCTGCGACTGTTTACTAAAAACATAGCACTCTGCAAACTCGTAAGAGGAAGTATAGGGTGTGACGCCTGCCCGGTGCCGGAAGGTTAATTGATGGGGTTAGCTTATGCGAAGCTCTTGATCGAAGCCCCGGTAAACGGCGGCCGTAACTATAACGGTCCTAAGGTAGCGAAATTCCTTGTCGGGTAAGTTCCGACCTGCACGAATGGCGTAACGATGGCCACACTGTCTCCACCATAGACTCAGTGAAATTGAAATCGCTGTTAAGATGCAGTGTACCCGCAGCTAGACGGAAAGACCCCGTGCACCTTTACTATAGGTTCACACTGGACTTTGATCTTACTTGTGTAGGATAGGTGGGAGACTTTGAAGCTGAGACGCTAGTCTTAGTGGAGTCGTCCTTGAAATACCACCCTTGTAAGATTGGAGTTCTAACCTAGGTCCATTATCTGGATCAGGGACAGTGTGTGCTGGGTAGTTTGACTGGGGCGGTCTCCTCCCAAAGAGTAACGGAGGAGTACGAAGGTATCCTTATCACGGTCGGACATCGTGAGGTAAGTATAAAGGCAGAAGGATGCTTGACTGCGAGATCGACGGATCGAGCAGGTAGGAAACTAGGTCTTAGTGATCCGGTGGTTCTGTATGGAAGGGCCATCGCTCAACGGATAAAAGGTACGCCGGGGATAACAGGCTGATACCGCCCAAGAGTTCATATCGACGGCGGTGTTTGGCACCTCGATGTCGGCTCATCACATCCTGGGGCTGGAGCAGGTCCCAAGGGTATGGCTGTTCGCCATTTAAAGTGGTACGCGAGCTGGGTTTAGAACGTCGTGAGACAGTTCGGTCCCTATCTGCTGTGGGCGTTTGGAGATTTGAGGGAAGCTGATCCTAGTACGAGAGGACCGGATTGGACGAACCTCTGGTGTTCCGGTTGTCACGCCAGTGGCATTGCCGGGTAGCTATGTTCGGAAAGGATAACCGCTGAAAGCATATAAGCGGGAAGCCTCTCCCAAGATTAAATCTCCCAGAGACTTTATGTCTCCTAAAGAGTCGTCATAGACTATGACGTTGATAGGCAAGATGTGTAAGCGTTGTGAGGCGTTGAGCTAACTTGTACTAATAACTCGTGAGGCTTGATCATGTAACCTTAAGTAAGGTTATAAGATTTGAGTAACATTGTAGTGAAAAATAATAAATAAGTTACATACCAGTTTGCCTGATGACAATAGCAACTTGGAACCACCTGATCCCATCTCGAACTCAGAAGTGAAACGGGTTAACGCCAATGGTAGTGCAGGGTCTCCCTGTGTGAGAGTAGGAAATCGTCAGGCTTTTTTTCTTCAAGGCTCCTAGTAAACTAGGAGCCTTTTTTTTTATCTTTAGTATAATGCGATTATGATTATTGGCTTAACCGGTGGAATTGGTTCAGGAAAGTCTGCAGCTGCAGCTTTATTTAAAGAGCTAGGTATAGATATAATAGATGCCGACGACTTGGCCAGAGATTCTCTAAATTTCAACTCAAAGGGATATAAATTATTTGTTGAAGAATTAGGTGAAAAATATCTTAAAGAAAACAAAGATATTAATCGTGAAATATTGAGAAAAGATACCTTTAATAATTCGGATACAAAATTAAAACTTGAGAATATAATTCATCCAATAGTTCAATCTGGCATTCAGGCTTTTATTAGTAACTATAATTCTGACTATTGCGTCATCGTAGTCCCTTTAATATTCGAAACAAATTCCTCAAAGTTCTACGATAGAATATTGGTTATTGATTGTGATGTTGAGACCCAAATTTCAAGAACATCTAATAGAGACAACCAAACTAAGAGTGAAATTGAAAATATTATTAGTAAACAGGCTACAAGAAAAGAAAGATTAAGCATTGCAGATGAAGTTATTGTGAATAATGGTTCTTTAGATTCTTTAAAACTTTCTGTTTTAGAGATGCATAATAAGTATATGGAGATTGTTAAGAATGGCTAACTGTCCTAGATGTGAAAAAAAAGTAGACTTAGCTGCTAAAAGTGATTTCAGGCCTTTTTGTTCTGAAAAATGTAAGCTGATTGATTTTGGTTCGTGGGCTAATGAAGATAATAAAATCTCAAGACCAATTCAATCTGAAGATTTTTATGAGGATTGAGTAGAGTCGTATAGTTAAACTATTTTCCATTCTCCAGAATCAATTAGAGGCTTAGCTTTCTTATATTTGATTTCTTGAGTCTCTTTACCATTCGTAATTTTTACAAAATCGTTCCTGCCGATCTTTGGCTCTTCTCTTTTGATAGTTTCTGCTACCTCTTCAGATGATGCGGTTTCAGTGTTTTGAGAATCTTCATTAAAGTTTGGAACCTCATCTTTATGATAAACCATTTCTTGATCATTTTGATTTGCTTGCATGTTATCAATATTTTCTTCCTTAGCAATTTGGAGAGAAAAAAGAATTCTAATAGTTCCGCTATCAATTTCTTCAAGCATAGATTCAAACATAGAATATGCTTCTCGTTTAAATTCATTTTTAGGATTTTTCTGAGCATAAGCTCTTAACCCTATACTATTTCTGAGATGATCAATCTCAGCCAAATGCTCTTTCCAATGAACATCTAAAACCTGTAACATCACCTGCTTTTCAAGAAGAAGTCTATTGTCTTCTATTTCAATATATTTATATTCATATCTCTCTTTAGCTAACTTAATAATCTCATCAGCTATGGATTCAGGAATTAGCTTTTTATTTTCCGTAACTTTTTGATGAATATTTGTTTCTAATTCATACGTTTCAATTAAATATTTTTCTAGGTCTATTGTTTGCCATTGAGACTCAATAGAGTCTAATGGTACGTAATTGTGCGTTATTACCTTAAATTGATCTTCGATTAATGCTTGTATTGTGTCGCTAATATCATCTTCTTCAAGCAGTTGGTTTCTCAGGGAATAAATCGCTTGTCTTTGATCATTTGAGACATCATCATATTCAAGCAAGCTTTTTCTAGCATCAAAATTCTTACTTTCAATTCTTTTTTGGGCATTCTCAATTCCTCTTGATAACATCTTATGCTCAATATGATCATCACCCATTCCTATTTTTTCAAACAGAGCTCTTCTTCCATCAGAAATAAATAATCTCAATAAATCATCCTCAAGAGATAAAAAGAATTTTGAGTAACCAGGATCACCTTGTCTACCTGATCTTCCTCTAAGCTGATTATCTATTCTTCTTGATTCATGTCTTTCAGTTCCTAAGATATGAAGTCCTCCTGCAGAGAGAACTGTCTGATTATTTTTTTCCCATTCTTCAATGCTTTGTTCTTCCTTTTTACCGCCCAAGACAATATCTGTTCCTCTTCCTGCCATATTTGTAGCAATAGTCACCATTCCAGGTTTTCCAGCATTTGCAATAATTTGTGCTTCTTTTTCATGATGCTTTGCATTTAAAATTTGATGAGAAATATTCTTATTGCTTAAATATTTAGATACCTCCTCAGAGGACTCTACTGAGACTGTTCCAACTAAAATCGGAGCAGAGTTTGACCTAATAGTTTCTATTTCATCAATTAAAGCTTTGTATTTAGCTTCTTTTGTTAAAAAAACTAGATCATTATGATCATTTCTAATCATAGGCACGTTGGTGGGGATTACTATCACACTCAAACCATATATTTGTTGAAATTCAACTGCCTCAGTATCAGCTGTTCCAGTCATTCCTGATAAAGTATTAAACAATCTAAAAAAATTCTGAAATGTAGTTGACGCCAAAGTCTGAGACTCTCTTTGAATAGGAACATTTTCTTTACATTCAAGCGCTTGATGGACTCCTTCACTCATTCTTCTTCCTGGCATAGTTCTTCCAGTATGCTCGTCAATTAACAAAACTTCATTATTTCTAACTAGATAGTGTACGTTTCTTTTGAATAAGAAATTTGCACGCAATGTAGCTTGTACAAATTTCATTATTTTTAAATTAGATATTGAATATAAGCCTTCTGAAGCTCCAATTAGACCAGCATCCTCTAGTAGATTTTCGACTAAAATATAACCATCATCAGTTAATTCAACGTTTCTATTTTTTTCATCAATTAAATAATGACCCCTTTCTTCATCTAATAGAGGTTCTTCTTCAGTACCTTCTCTTTCTTGCAAATAAAGCTTTGGTATAAATTTTTTAATTTGTTTGTACATTTCAGAGCTTTCAGAGGATGGGCCAGAAATTATTAAAGGCGTCCTTGCTTCATCAATTAGTATTGAGTCAACTTCATCAATGATGGCAAAATCTAATGAACATTGAACTCGTTGTTCTATAGAATGTGCCATATTATCTCTTAGATAATCGAAACCCAGCTCATTATTAGTGGCGTATATAATGTCACATTTGTATGATTCAATTTTTTCTGATAATTCTTGATTAGAAACTACTACTCCAACACTCAATCCAAGGAATTCGTAAATAGGCTTCATCCATTCAGCATCTCTTCTTGCTAAATAATCATTTACAGTAACTAATATGGCTTTATTACCAATAACTGAATTGAGGTATGCTGGTAGGGTGGCAACTAAAGTTTTCCCTTCACCTGTTTTCATTTCAGCAATATTACCTTCAGCTAATGAAATACCTCCAAGCATTTGTGAGTCAAAGTGTCTTAAGCCTATTGTTCTTTTAGAGGCCTCTCTGACTGCTGCAAATGCCAAAGGAAGAATAGAATAAATATTTTGATTATTATCTTTGTATAGATTTTTTAATTCTGATTTTAAATTAAAAAAATATTCGTCAGATTTTTTAGATAAATCTATTTCAAGATTATTTGCATCATTGACGTAACGCATCATTTTTTTGATTACTCTGTCGTTACTAGAACCAAATATTTTTGCAAAAGGATTAAACATATGTGCCTCTTATAAAAAGCTTTGACTTTTTATTATTCTATATCTCCAAATGGAGGTCTAACATATGAGATTGGGGCATTTTCTGAGTTTTCAAATTCAACCACTTCATAAGCTTCATTATCTTCAATGATTTTTCTTAACAATTGATTATTTAAAGCATGACCTGACTTATAACCAGAGAACTGGCCAATTAAATTGCCACCAAGCAAATAGAGATCACCAATAGCATCCAACATTTTATGTTTTACTATTTCATCATTAAATCTTAGACCTTCTTCATTTAAAATCTCTTCTTCACCAAAAACAATTGCATTTGCAACACTAGCCCCAAGTGCTAAATTTTTTGATTGAAGTAATTCTTTTTCATTCCATGAACCAAAAGTTCTAGCACGACAAACCTCTTTAACAAAAGATGTCGATGAGAAATCTATAATTGATTCGGATGGTAATTTTTTATGAACAGGATGATCAAAATCAACTTTGAATGATACTTTAAAACCATTGAAAGGTTTTATGGATGCATATGCATCATCTCTATTTACGGTTATCTCTTTTTTTACTTTAATAAATTTCTTTAACGCATTTTGTTCTTGAAGGCCTGCTGATTGTATTAAAAATACAAACGGGCTTGAGCTTCCATCCATAATAGGTACCTCAGGACCATTTACTTTGATAATACAGTTATCCACACCCAAACCTGCAATGGCTGAGAGTAAGTGTTCAATAGTTGAAATTTTAATATCTTCTTTAATCAAAGCAGTTGAAAGGCTAGTGTCACCAACATTTTCTGCTATTGCAGGAATTAAAAAGTCTTCACTGACATCTGTTCTAATAAAATTAATACCAGTATTAATTTCCGCTGGTAGGAGCTCCATAGCAATATTTTTACCAGTATGAAGACCTATACCTTCTGCTTTGATTGGATTTCTAAGTGTTCTTTGTTTTAGCATTTATGTTTATATTATATTTAACGCTGCCTATTAGCTTCGGCAAGTATTATCCCAGTTGCGACAGAAACATTAAAGCTTTTAAATAATTTATTATTACTTAGGTTAATTTTATAGTCGCAGCTTTCTAAAGTCTTTTCTCTAATACCAGACTCTTCTGCACCCATTATAATTGCACAAGCTGTAGTAAAATTACATTCTAGGTAACTTTCTTTAGCATGTTCGCTAAGTCCATATATATGAACGTTTGATTCTTTAAGAAATTTTATACAATTAATAAGATTTGTCACATGAAAGATTTTAATAACCTCAGCCCCTCCAGCTGAAACTTTATGAGCAATAGCATTTATTGGGGCACAATGATGTTTATTAATAATAAGTGCATCAACTCCATTTACTGCAGCCGATCTTATGCAGGCGCCAAGGTTTCTTGGATCAATAATATTATCAAGAATCAAAATAAGAGGATTATTTACTTTAAAGCTTATAAAATGTTTTAAGTCTTTAAAATTTAACTCATTTTCATTAGAAATTATTGCCTCAGGTTCTTGCTTTAGTTTTGATGATAAATCGTAATTAATTTTATTTTTTTCCAATGCAAGAATTAGTGAAGAAATTCTGTGGTCATTTCTATTTGCTGGTAAGGTAACTTTCTTTATCTTGTGGGGATTGTTCTCAAGAATGCTTTCAATGCTGTGAAAACCTATCCTTGAACTATTTTCTTTTTTATTCATTTTATCTAAATCTTAGCATGGTATCAGAGTAATTTTTCTCTCCGATGGAAGTACATTTAAAATTTTAATTTTTATATCTTGACCCAGCCTATAAACCCTTCCAGTTCTTTTACCTTTTAAAAAGTTAGCATCTTTGTCATAAAAATATCTATCTCCTGGAAGGTCTGCAACATGAATTAAGCCGGATACATAAAAATTATCTATTTCAGCAAAGAGTCCAAAATCTGTGATGCCTGTTACGGTGCTACTGAACTCCTGACCAATATAGTTTTTTAAATGATGACAAATCATTTGTTGAACAACTTGTCTAGAAGATTTTTCAGCATTTCTTTCAAGTTCTGACATCTCACCACAAATCTCTTCAATTTTGTCTTTGTTAATATTTGCATTACCTTTATTGATAATATTCTTAATTAACCTATGAGCCATTAAATCAGGGTATCTTCTGATTGGTGAGGTGAAGTGTGAGTATCTATCAAGCTGTAATCCAAAATGGCCAATTTCTTTGATTGAATATTCAGCCCTTTTTAAGCTCTGTAAAACAACAGTTTGAAGAACTTTATTTAATTTATTTTTTGACGAAAATTGAAGACATTTGTTAATTAAGGCAAGAGGAGTGTCTTTACTCTGACTCGAAAAACCCTTTAATGAAAAAAAAGATTTTAGACTCTCAAGTTTTAATTCCTCAGGTTTTTCATGAACTCTATAGATACCAAATTTATAGTGTTTATGCATGAAATTAGCTGCACAAACATTTGCTGCCAACATAGACTCTTCAATCATTTGATGAGCATATAATCTCTGTGGCAAATTAATGCTTGAAACTTTCCCATCTAAATTGATGCTTAGTATGGGTTCGTTACCTTCAATTTCTAATGCCTTTCTTTGACTTCTTTTAACTAATAAATTTTTTGTAAGAAGGTTAAGTGCATCTAGAGAGGTTTTTATTTTTTTTGAAACATTGGAAATATTATTTTTGATATATTCTTCTACTTCTGCATATGTCATTCTTCTGTGTGACATGATTTTGGCTTGAAAGAACCTGTATGATTTTATTGAGCCGTCTAATGAAAAATTTATCTCACACACCAAAACATTACGAATTTCATCTGGTACCAAGGAACATAAATTATTAGAAATTTTTTCTGGAAGCATTGGTATTACCTTAGATGGGAAGTAAATTGATGTTCCCCTTTTTTTAGCTTCCTGATCAAGGTATGAATCTTCGTTTACTAATTCAGCCACATCAGCAATGGCTACATTAAGCAAAAATCCAGAATCATTTAAATTACAAAAAACAGCATCATCAAAATCTTTAGCATCGGCACCATCGATGGTTACAAAAGGTACTTTAGTAAGGTCTTTTCTTGGATGATCATTGGTATTTAAGTTTAGTTCTTTAACTTCTGTATTAACCGCGTCACTCCATTCAGTAGAAATTAAATTTTCTTCAATGACTTGAGAGATAGTGCTTTTAAGATTGTTCATTATTGAATATTAGTTTCTATACTCAAAACTTATGCCAATAATTCTTCCTCTTGGATCATGAACCCTTGTATCAAAGCTAAAATCTGGAGCATCATAAAGTCTTGGTGCTGTTTCATCAAAAACATTAATTACTGATAGCTTGATATCAATTTCACCTCTTTTTGTTTTTAACAATTTTTTTATTGAAAGGTCGTGAACAAAAAAAGAATCTACAGAATTGTTATATCCATATGATGTCCCAAGACTATTAATAGGTCGCTCATTGCTATATCCATCAATATATCGTGAATTAAAGTTAACATCGTAATCTTGATATTTCCAATTTAAAAAAGCATTGACTCTATTTTTAGGAAGAGAATGGGTGTTAGTATCGTAATTAAACTTACCAACTCTATTTATCATAATTTCACTACCTTCATTACCAAGAGCTGGAGTAAGAAATTCTATTAAAGTTGTTGAGTTTATTGATAGTGATACATCTCCAAATTTATCTGAGTTTGCTAAAAGTCTATTAAAACTTAAATCAACTCCTGAAACTTTTGTTGACTCTTCATTAAAGTAGGTTGTGGTAACCCCAATTAAATCGCCACTAGAATTTCTTGTAATACTTGGACCATTTGGATCTGTGTTAAGTATTACTTGTGCGCTTTGAGCTTCAATTCTATTTTTGTAATCGATATTCCAATAATCAATATTGAGTCTATGTTTTTGATTTTCAAAAATGACTCCAATATTTAAA
>CACEDQ010000006.1 GCA_902558375.1 uncultured SAR86 cluster bacterium | reverse complement strand
GATTTAAATGTCGACGCATGGGAAGAAGATTGGAGCTTAATTAAAGATACTGAAACTGCTTTTAGTGTTGATATGACTAAAGATGGTTTTACTTTTATGAATGCCCCAACAACTGTGAAATATGGTTTTAAATATAGATCAAGAGAGAAGAAAGGCGACAGCAATCAAATCGAAGTTGATGATGATGATGTACAAGCTTTGCTTCAATCTGAATTTGGACCATACACAAGATCATGGCCATTCGTTGGACAGCAGGTTGGACCTCATGCTCACGAGAGCCTTCTATATGCTAGAAAAGGTCAATACACTGGCGGACCTGATTATGATAATTTTTCTGAAGATTTTACGACTAATGAAGATATAACAGCATTATATTTCATGGGCACAATGGAATTTGATAAAGCTATTGTAATTGCTGGCATCAGAATTGAAGATACTGATTATGATACTCTTGGATATAATGATGGCGATATAAATGATGTTTTAACAGCTAGTAAAAGTTATACATTTGTATCTCCAAGCTTGAATGTTAAATATTTTCTTAATGACCAAACTATTGTTAGAGGAGCTATTTGGAGAGCATTATCAAGACCTGGATTTGGTCAGGCAAATTTGATTGCTGATATTAAAGAAAGTGATGGAGATGAAACCTATAAAGGTGAAATGGGAAATCCTGATCTTGACCCATACGAAGCAACAAATTTTGATATATCTATTGAGCATTACGGTGAAGGTTCATTTGCTTCATTTGGTTACTTCAAAAAAAATATTGAAAATGCAATTTATCCATTAGCTGTTGCAAACACAACTATTAATGGATTACTGTTCAGCGAGCTATTAACATATGTAAATACAGATGATTCTGATGTAGATGGATTTGAATTAAATATTTTCAGAGAGCTTGACATGCTACCTGAGCCTTTTGATGGTCTGTTTCTTTCAATGAATGTTACTAAAACTGATGGAAATTCTTCTTTAACTGTAGATAGTGGAACTGTAACATTTCCATTTAGAAAATTATCTGAAGATGTTTCAAATATTTCTATAGGCTATGATAAAAATAAGTTTGATATCAGACTTTCAGCGGTTTCAAGATCTCCTTATTTAGATTATCTAGCTGATGATGATATTGAGACTGTTCAAGAAGATTTAGACAACAACAATATTAGATATACAGATGACCACACTCAATTAGACTTTAATTTGAAATATAAAATTAATGAACAAATGAGTGTCAAATTTGATATAAGTAATATTACAGATGAACCTGAATTTTATTATTGGGGTACTCCTAATAGGTTATCTCAATATGATGAGTATGGTAGAACATATTCTATTGGTATAAGATATAATCTGTAATCTAATTAACTCATAAAGGCAGCGTGATAACGTTGCCTTTTTTATTAAAAATTTATACATGTTAAAAAAATTATTCTTCTCATCTCTAATTTCCTTTTCATTTATTGTATATGGTGATCCTGAAGACAAAATTGTATATGTTATAAAGCCTAATGCTGAAACCCCACAGGTTGTAACAAAAGGTGATGCAGCTGATGACCCGGCAATATGGATAAATAATAAATCAACTACTAACTCACTTGTTTTTGGAACTGATAAAAAAAGTGGAGTTTATACCTACGATTTAAATGCAAAAAAAATTGGTTACACAAAATTAGGAAATATAAATAATATTGATCTTAGATCAGTGAATTTAGATGAGCTTGGGTCCTACACATTTATTTTTGCTTCAAATAGAACAACTAGTACTTTGGACTTGTGGATATACGAAGATGAGGCAATGGATGCTCTTGCCAAATCAAAAAACTTTAATATTAAAAAAGATCCTTCTTTTAAGGGCAGTACTAATATGATCGTATACGGAGTTTGTGCTGGATATGATCAAGAGTTTGGTGTGATAGCTTTTATAACCGAAGATGAGGGTTCTAGAGTTCAAATGTGGTCTTATAATGAAGACGACTTGTCATTATTAAAAACGTTCAATAATGCAAATGCTGCTCAATCAGAAGGTTGTGTTTATGATGATGACAACAGAACGCTGTTAATTTCTGAAGAACAAGACAGAGGCATACTCAGAGCATATAAAATAAATTCAAACTTAGACTTCTCCAATCCTGTGATTATTGATTCAAGATCAGGAAACATTGATGATGATCCTGAGGGAGTTACTATCTATAAAACATCAACTAATGATGGTTATATTTTACTTTCATCTCAAGGTGATAATTCGTTTAATGTGTATAATCGTACTGAACCTTATAACTATTTAGGTAGCTTTAAAATCGGTCATTCAGGAAAGATTGATAATGTAAATGACACTGATGGTATTGATGTGGTTAGTAATAGACTTAATAGTAAATATCCAAAGGGTTTGCTAGTAGTTCAAGACGGTACCAACGATGGGAAAAAAATAGTTAAAAGACAAAATTTTAAATATATTTCATTCGAGGAAGTAATTAAAGCACTAGAGCTCTAACTTATTGATGAACTGAATCACATCATTTGATAGCTCATCTGGTCTTTCCATAGCTGCGAAATGCCCGCCATCATATTCATTCCACTGAACTACGTTATAAATTTTTTCAGCCCAAACCCTTGGTGGCAACATAATATCTCTTTTAAAAATAGCACCAGCCATTGGTTGCTTGATTGAGTTAAAAGAAAAACCAAAGTCACCATTTTCTTTATAAAGTCTTGCAGAAGAGGTTATAGATTCTGTAAACCAATAGAGAGATATTATGCTTAAGACCTCATCATTAGATATAACCAAGTTGTTATCATTGCCATCAAACCAGCCATAAAATTTTTCAGATATCCATGCAGCAAGACCAATAGGTGAATCGTTAAGGCCATATCCTATGGTTTGAGGTTTTGTTTTTTGAATTTCATAGTAGCCGTAACCTTGTGTTTTGTACTTATTAAAATTTTCAAGCAACTTTAATTCTGTATCTGTTACTTCCTCCATTGGATTTTCAGTATTTGGAGGAAATGCAATCACCAAGTTTAAATGAATACCAATACAGCTATCAGGAAATAATTCTGCCATCCACTTACTGACAGTTGCACCCCAGTCACCACCTTGGACAACATATTTTTTATACCCTAAAGCTATCACTAGCTCATGTTGAATTTTTGCTATTTCCTCTGAATTCATTCCAAGATCTTTTGGCTTATCAGAAAAACCAAATCCAGGAAGAGAAGGGCATATTATATCTATTGGTCTAGTAGATTGTTCCTGTATCAAAGGAATGACTTTAATAAATTCTTGAACACTTCCCGGCCATCCATGGGTCATAACAAGAGGCAATGCATTTTTTTGATTAGATTTAGCATGAAGAAAATGAATATCAAGACCTGTTTTACTAGTAAATTTATAACTACCAATATCATTTAACTCTTTTTCGTGTGCTCTCCAATTAAAATCATTTAACCAATATTTAGACAAGTCTTTAAGAAAACTCATGCTAGTTCCGTGAGACCAAAATTCATTATTTATTTCATCTGGCCATCTTGTTAGCTCTATTTTTTTGTGAAGAAGCTCAATGTGAACATCATCAATATGTATTTGAAATTCTTTAATCATTTTTAAAGTACTTATTATAATTTTTAAACTATAAGCTATCGTAAGAAGTAAAGTAAAATAATATCCTTGATTATAAATAAGTAGCCTATGTTTGAAAAAATAGAAATATATTTGAATGCAAATGCCGAATATGCCTGGTTATTTGTTTTGTTCTTTGCATTTTTGGAGTCTTTTATACTTTCTGGAATAATTGTTTCAAGTGCAATTCTATTTTCTATTTGCATTTTGATTTATAACACAGAGTTAATGCCTATTACCGCTATCGTACCAGTAGCAGCTCTTGGCGCCCATCTTGGTGATATGTCAGGTTTTATTTTTGGTAAAACTATAGGCCCACAGATTATGTCCACCAAAGTTGTGCAAAAAAGAGAGAAAGTTGTTATTAGAGCGCAAAAGTTTTTAGAAAAAACTGGTCCATATACTGTTCTCACTGGAAGATTTATCCCAGCTATTAGACCAATAGTGCCTTTCTTATTAGGTATTTCTGATCTAAAACTAATTAAATTTTATATTGCTGATGCAATAGCTTGCATATCATGGGGTTTGGCGCTAGGCTTCTTAGTAACTGGTATTGGTTCAATTTTAGGATAAATTATGTTGAGTATATTTATATTAGTTGTAAGCACGATTGCTTTAATCTATTTATTAATACAACTTGTTCAAGCAAAGAAGGAAGGCAAGTTTGTACAAACACTTAGAGATTTATTTATTATTCTACTTGCTTTATTAATGACTGCAGTAATCTTCTACATAGGATATAGATTTTTTAGAGTTTTTTAATAATGTCTGAGACTTTATTTGAGAAAATCATCCAAAAAGAAATTCCTGCAGACATTGTCTATGAAGATGAACTTTCAATTGTAATTAAAGACATTCATCCTCAAGCACCAATTCACTTATTAATAATTCCAAAAAAAGTAATTCCAAAACTCTCAGATGCAAGCATAGAAGAGCAAGAGATCCTAGGTCACCTTATGTTAGTTGCAGGAAAAGTTGCAGAACAGCTGAATTTAGATAATACCTTTAGAATTATTATTAACAATGGAGCAAAAGCAGGTCAAAGTGTTTTTCACCTGCATTTGCATTTATTATCTGGTAGAACTTTAAGTTGGCCACCAGGCTAGTAGAAGATATAAGCCCCAAGCCCTAATAAAAATACTATGGCTCCAATACCAAGCAGAAAGTATCCTCCAAGTTTTATAGTCTGACTATCACTCATGTCACACTCCTCCCAAAAAAAATATAACAAAAATATCTATATTTACAAGGTTATTTGTATTTATTACATATAAAATAAAAGAAAAATAATTACATAAAAGTATTTTGAGTATTTCAGGAAATAAAATCTTTAATAAAACAGTTAAATCGTGGATAGCTTATGATGCTGGTAATTCAGCATTTGCTACCACAGTAGTTGCTGCTTTTTTTCCAATTTTTTATCTACAATATTGGGCATCTCCAATGCCTGAACTTCAAGCTTCTGTTTACTATAGCTGGGCTCTTGTTATAAGTAATGTAAGTATTCTTTTAACTGGTCCAATTATCGGAGCTGTAACTGACTTAAATCAATCAACAAAAAAATCATTAACTGTACTAACACTTATATCAATTTTCTTTGTTGGACTTTTATATTTTGTTGAAGCTGGATCTTGGTTACCAGCTTTAGCTTTTTTTGTAGTAGCAAATTATTGTTTTTGTGTAGCGCAAATACCCTACGATAAGATACTTACAAAGATCTCAACCCCTGATAATTTCTCAGTTATTTCAAATCAAGGTTATGCTTGGGGGTATTTTGGAGGAGGGTTATTATTTATAGTTAATGCTTTAATGAGTATAAATCCATCCTCTTTTGGTCTCGCATCACAGGCTGAAGCGATAAGAGTTTCTTTTTTAATGGTTTCTGTGTGGTGGCTTATATTTTTATTGCCGTTGTTATTTAATTACAAAGATTCAAAAAATGCTCACAAATCACAAAATTCAATTGCTCAATCAGTAAAAAATATAATTAGTACTTTTAAATCAGTATATAAATACAAAAATGCATTTATTTTTTTGATTGCATTCTTTTTGTTTATCGATGGTGCTCATACTGTAGTATATATGGCATCAACTTTTGCTCTTAACCTTGGATTGGAAACAAGCTCGATTATACAGGCTTTAATACTTGTTCAAATTGTGGCTTTTCCAGCGACCTTAATTTGGGGATATGTCGCAGCCAATTATGGTGACAAACTGGTTCTATATATCACTATAATTTCCTATATATGCATCATTATTTATAGTACGACCTTATCTAATGCCCTAGAATTTTATTTGTTAGCTGCCTGGGTTGGTTGTGTACAAGGTGGAATACAGGGAAGCTCAAGAGGTCTTTTTGGAAAACTTATACCCCAAGAAAAAGCAGGAGAATTTTATGGTCTATACAACGTCATGGGACGAGCTGGAGCAATACTAGGGCCTGCAATGGTAGGTGGTTTATTGGCTCTTTACGGAAACGTCAGAATTGCTCTTTTGCCTATTGCTATATTGTTTATTTTAGGGGGTTTGCTTTTAACTAGGGTTAAAAATGAAATTGCTTAGTAAAGAATCTATTATTTTCTACAGTATTCTGGGCGCAGTCACAGCATTTATTCTTGCACCATTTATCAGAAGTTTAATTGATTATTCTACTCCTATTGAAATTTTAATAACGACATCGATCATAATTCCAATTTATATTATTGCTAAAAAGGTATTGGTTAAGTTTCTTAATTAATTGTTGAGCCCAAAACCTCAAATAAAAGCTTAGGCTTATCCGTAATAATCCCGTCAACTTTAATGTCTATTAGTTTTTTAAAAGTTTTCTCATCATTTATTGTCCAAACACAAATTTTTAGACCTTTACTATGAACGAAATTAACAAAGTTTTTAGTTACTATTTTTATTCCATAGTAATACATAGGAACCTGCAAGCAATCGCCTTGAATCTTTTTTCTGTATAGACCATATCTCGATAAAAGCATTTTACTAACTTCATTTGGACCCATAGACAAACAAATATTAGGATACATGTTTTTTACTTTTGATAGTCTTGCGCTATTAAAACTTGCAATACAAACTCTATCTTCTGCATTATTTTGATGAATAGCTTCTAGAGCAGGCAGAACAACTTCATCTGTTTTTACATCAATTTGAAAGTACATATCAGGAAAAAGTTGAAGAACCTCTTCTAGTCGCGGTATTTTATGAGACTCAAATATTCTTAAATTATCTATTTCATTTGAATGTAAGTCACTGAACACATCACTTTTATCTAATAGTCTAGAGAGAGTTTCATCATGAAATATATAAGGAATGCCATCAGATGATACTTGTACATCGGTTTCAATAAATTTACATCCAAGTGATTGAGAGTAATTGAATGATTCTATGGTATTTTCATATGACTCAATAGAACCGCCTCTATGAGCCAATACTGCTACTCCCGAATAATTAAGATAAGGTTTCATGTAAAAGTATTGTATACATTAATAATGTAAAATATAAGAAATCTATTTAATGTAATTTATAGCAGTGAGTAAATTTGATTCCATACGTCCATACGAAGATCATGAAGTTGAAAAAGTTTTATTAGATCTGGTTAAAGATAAAGATGTTATTAAAACCATTCTAATGGTAAATAATAATTATTGGCTTCAGAACATTCCTATGATTGAAAAATTAGTAGCATTTTTCTTGAGACGGAAAACAAAAAACATTAAAACAATTAAAGATTATCAACAATTTTTTGAATCAATAGTTCAAGATGTTGTTAATAAGACAATTGATAATTTTTCAATTGAAGGAATTGATAATCTTGAGATTGGAAAAGGTTATCTATTTTTGTCTAACCATAGAGATATTACTCTTGACTCAGCATTATTAAATTTAATCTTACATCAGAGAGGCATTAATACTACTAACAATGCTGTTGGCAATAATTTGCTCAGTGAAAAATGGGCTTCAGATTTAATGAGGCTCAATAAAAGCTTCATAATAGATAGGTCTGGTAAATCGAAAAAAGATATATACAAGAGTTTACATTTAGCTTCTGAATTTATTACAAATTCGATTTTAAATAATAATCAATCAGTATGGATTGCCCAAAAGCAGGGCAGATCGAAAGATGGAATTGATTTCACTGATCCAGCTGTATTAAAAATGATTCATTTAAACTCAAGAAAAACTACACCAGTAAGTGACTTTTTTAATAATATTTCTTTAATTCCAGTAGCAATCTCATATCAAAAAGATCCTAATGATCTGTTAAAAGCAAAGGAATTATATTTAACTTCAATCAATAGCGTATATGAGAAAGAACCCAGAGAGGATCTTTTGAGTATTTCAGATGGAATTACTGGTAATAAAGGTAACGTCCATTTGTATATAGGTGAGCCAATGAAATTTGAATCCAATAGTTATGATGATATAGCTGAATTAATAACAAAAAAAATTAAAACCTCTTATAAAAATCATTCTACAAATATAGCTGCATGTATTATGCAGGGCATTCATATATCTAATCACGAGTTCACAGAAAATGAGATAGATGAAGCAATGGAGTACTTGAATCAAAGGATGCATTTAATACCAGAAGAAATGCATCCTTTTCTTTTAAAGCAATACAGCAATTCTGTTTATAGACTGTAACCCTGTTCGTTATGTTCACTCATATCCAAACCAACGTCTTCATCCTCTTCTGATGCTCTGACATCAGTTATTAGGCTAACTAATTTTAGAATTAAGTATGTGACTATTGCAGTATAAGCTGAAATAATAATTACTCCTTGAAGTTGAATCATTAGTTGCGCAATAGTTCCATCTTCAGAGATACCAGCAGCTCCTGATCCTAGAAAACCATCAGGATTTCCAACAAAAGCAATCATAATAATTCCAAGAATACCGCCAACACCATGGACTGGGAATACATCGAGTGAATCATCAATTTTGAAGTAAGATTTTACTGCTTGAGTAGCGTAAAAACACACTAATCCAGCTAAAAATCCAATCAATAATGCTCCAGCTGGACCAACAGTTCCTGAAGCTGGTGTAATAGTTGCTAAACCCGCTACCATTCCTGTAGCTATACCGATCATCGTAGCTTTACCTGATTTAATCCACTCAATAGCCATCCATGTTAGCGCTCCTGTTGCAGCACTAATATGCGTTACTAACATAGCCATACCTGCAGAACCATCAGCAGCTACAGCACTTCCAGCATTGAAGCCAAACCAGCCAACCCAAAGCATCGATGCACCAATCATAACCATTGTTCTATTATGAGGTGGCATTGGTGATTTCATAAAGCCATTTCTTTGTCCAAGATATACAGCCGCAACTAATGCACCTATACCACATGTAGCATGTACAACAAGGCCTCCAGCAAAATCGATAACACCTATACCTCCTAAATATCCACCACCCCATACCATATGACAAGCAGGTAGATAAACAAAAGTAAACCAGGCAACAGAAAATAGGCACATTGCTGTAAACTTCATTCTTTCAGCAAAAGCACCTACAACAAGAGCAGGGGTAATAATTGCAAATGTCATTTGAAATGTAATAAATACTGATTCAGGAAGCGTTCCTGATAGAGAATCTCTAGCAACTCCATTAAGAAATAATGCGCTTAAATCACCAATAAATAAACCGTCACCCTTAAACGCAAGGCTGTATCCATATACTACCCAACAAACTGACATCAAACACGCGATTGTGAAACACTGCATTAATACTGAAAGAACATTTTTTGATCTAACTAGCCCACCATAAAATAGTGCTAATCCAGGCAAAGTCATAAAAAGAACCAGAGCAGTTGAAGTAAGAATCCAAGCGGTATCACCTGAATTTAATTCATCTCCTCGAACAACTTGAGTAGCCAAAAGACTACCTAAGATTAAGTAAACCTTATTCATTATATCTCCCTTTAAAATATATATTATTATTGACATGCAATTTGTATGCCAAAATAAGAATTAAAAATTGCAAATATTCAGAGCGCAGAATAAAAATAAATTATATATTGATCATATATAGTGCAAAAAAAAGCCGCTACTAAAAGTAACGGCTTTTAATATATTACAGGTTAGGTTTTATATAGGGGAGATAAGGATCCTAACCTATAAACTTAAAATTCCGGATAAGCTTCTACTCCTATCTCAGAACTATCTAGACCAGCATATTGCTCTTCATCACTAGCTCTAATTGGAACAAATTTGTTTATAACAAAAATTGTTGCCAAACTTGCTAAGAATGTGAATCCTGCAATTGATATTACACCAACTAACTGGTTGTATAATGAAGCATCTGCATTCGTAACTGGTACAGCTAGAACACCTAATATTCCTACAATACCATGCGCAGAAATAGCACCAACTGGATCGTCTATCTTCAGTGTTTTGTCAAAGAATAATATTGAAAAATACACTAACGCTCCACCCGCAGCACCTATTAATACTGCAGTTCCAGCACTTGGTGCACTAGGTCCAGCTGTAATAGCTACTAGACCAGCTATAGCACCATTCATAGCCATAGTTACATCCATTTTTTTAGTAAGCAAAAGGCTTAATAAAATTGCAGTAACCACACCACCTGCAGCTGCCATATTTGTATTTAAGAAAACTTGACTTACAGCTATCGCAGCAGCTTCTGTACTTACTTTAAGTTCAGAACCACCATTGAAGCCAAACCAACCAAGCCATAATATCCAAACACCTAATGCTGCCATTGGAATGTTTGAACCAGGCATTGGTTGAGAAGTGCCATCAGCAGCATATTTACCATTTCTTGGGCCTAAAACCAGAACTACAGCTAGAGCTGCTGCTGCACCACATAAGTGTACAGTTCCAGATCCTGCATAGTCTGAGTAACCCATTTCAGATAAAAAGCCTCCGCCCCAATTCCAATAACCTTGAATTGGGTAAATTACACCTGTTAATACAATTGCAAATAAGAAAAATGGTATTAATTTCATTCTTCCTGCAACCGCACCTGAGACAATTGACATAGCTGTTGCTACAAATACAACCTGAAAAAAGAAATCAGCTTGTTGTGAGTAGTATGTTACGCCTTCGTCCATTCCATATGGCATACCAATTTGATCATTTGGTAATGATGTTGATAAGCCCCATGAAGTAGCAAATTCAGGTAAAATACCAGCAATTATAGTTGCATCTCCAGGGTACATAACCATAAATCCACAAACTAAGTACATAATACAGGCGATTGAATACAATCCTATATTTTTAGTTACTATTTCTGATACATCTTTTTTTTGAACAAGACCAGCTTCAAGCATTGTAAAACCAGCAGCCATAAACATTACAAGAGCTCCTGACATTACTGCGTAGAAGGTATCTAATGCAAATATTGTTTCCATTTGTTGACTCCTATACTGCCTCAGAACCAGTTTCACCGGTTCTGATTCTGACGACCTCGTCGACAGATGTTATAAATAATTTTCCATCACCAATCTTTCCAGTCTGAGCTGTCTTTACTATAGTTTCTTTAACTAGCTCAACTTGAGCATCGTCAACAAGAATCTCTAGTTTAATTTTTGGTAATGTATCTACAGAATATTCAGATCCTCTGTACATTTCTGTATGTCCTTTCTGTCTTCCATAACCTTTTACTTCAGTTATAGTAAGACCTTCTATACCTGCTGTTACTAAAGCCTCTCTTACTTCTTGAAGTTTGAAAGGCTTTATGATCGAAGTTATTAATTTCATAATAGGGGGGTAATAAAATTAAAAACTTGCAGAAACAGCAAAGTAAAATGAATCTTCATCAAGTCCAGCAAAGTCTGCACTAAAATCAGAATAGTTGAATGAACAATCATAGCTACCACATGAAAAACCATATGAAACTAATATATCCGAACCACCTTCTTCCCAATCACCATATGAAAAAGATAGGCTGTCTGTTAATGAGTAAGAAAGACTTACGTAATATGGAGTGTCATCTAATCCTTCATAATATGTAACTCCAAAGTCACCGTAACTTAGCCCTAAATATATTTCTTGAGCATCACCGAATCCTACGTCACTATGTAAGAACATATATGATATATATCCGATATCTATACCAAGACCACCTTCAGTTTCTGTTGCATAACCCATGTAATAATCGAATTCACTTCCACCAAAATCTGGTTCGACATTTGAACCCCAGATACCAGCGTAAAAACCACCATCACTAGAATAGTCAAAGCCACCTTGAATAGCAGGCTCACCAGCTGTTTGGCCAAGACCTCTCCAAACATAGTCAGTAGCAAGAGTAACGTTTGCACTTACACTTGCGAATGTTGGTAGAGATAATAACCCTACAAGTAAGAATAATTTTTTCATTTTTTTCTCCTTAATATGAAAAATAATTTATATTCACTAACTACTATGCAATTTATGTGCCAAATACTTTTTTTATCTTTATTTCCATTAATTAAATGTATAATTTTTATAAAAAATAAGGAGATATTCATGGAACTTAAAAATAATATTGCTTTAGTTACAGGCGGGGCATCAGGTTTGGGTAGAGGTACTGTTGAACACTTTGTTTCTAAGGGTACCAAGGTTGCCATTTTAGATATTAATGACGACAAAGCTAAAGATGTAATAGATCTGCTAGGTTCAGAAAATGTATCTTATTTTAATACCGATGTAATGAATGAGGATTCAGTAAAAAGTGCTGTTAATAGTATTAAAGAAACTTATGGAAAGTTAAATTTCGTGGTCAACTGCGCTGGTACTGGTTATGGAGCAAGAATATTAGGGAAAAATGGACCGCACCCATTAGACATATTTAAATTTATCATTGATTTAAATTTGGTTGGCACTTTTAATGTTCTGAGACTTGGATCTGAATTAATTGATGCAAATGAACCAGATGACAAAGGTGAGAAGGGCGTTATTATTAATACTGCCTCAATTGCAGGCTACGAGGGTCAGATTGGTCAATCTGCATATGCTGCCTCAAAAGCTGGTGTGATTGGAATGACATTAACAGCTGCTAGAGATCTTGCAAGACACAATATAAGGGTTTGTACAATAGCACCTGGTATATTTGATACGCCACTCATGGCTCTAGCTAAAGACGAAAACAAGGAGGCTCTTTTGAACTCTACGCAATTCCCTCACAGATTTGGAGATGTAAAAGAATATGCTCAATTAGCTGAACATATAGTTAATAACTCATACCTGAATGGTGAAACAATCAGGCTTGATTCAGCAATGAGAATGGAAGCAAAATAACCTTTATTGGCCTGCAACCCAATAAGTCATAGCTATAACAGAAACTATTACGAGGAATAAAATAACGTTAGCGTCTGACTTGCTATCCTCATTAGCTTCTTTTGACTCATAATATTTTTCAAAATCATTATTATCCATAATTAATCTCCATGTTTTATGACAACTCTTCCCACCTGTTTACCTTCTAAAATTTTAGCAATCTCTTCATCAATATCAATAATTGATATGACTTTACTAAAATCGCCAAGATTAAGTGACCACTCATCAGAGAAAAGTTCCCATATTTTTTTCTTAAAATTTATATCCGATTCAGCCGAATCAATCCCAATTAATGAAACTCCTCGTAATATAAATGGAAATACTGAGGATGTGAATTGAAAACCACCAACATTGCCACAACATGAAACACTACCATGGCTAGTAATCAATGAGAGAATTTTTGATAAAACATCACCTCCAACAGTATCAATGCCTCCTGAATAAATTGCTTTATCAAGTGCTTTAACTGGTTCAGCTAAAAATTCACTTCTGTCAATAATTTTTGAAGCGCCCATTTTCTTTAGCATCATGGATTCATTTGGTTTACCAGTTAAGGCATGAACTTCATAACCTAAATTAGATAATAAATTAACAGCAATGGAGCCAACACCTCCGGTTGCTCCTGAGACTATTATTGGATTATTTGGAGATAGTTCATTCTCTAAGATTTTATAAACACAAGCACCTGCTGTTAGACCGGCAGTTCCCAATGACATTGAGTTTAGCAAGGAAAGATTTTTTGGAAGTGGTATGACCCAATCTTGTGGTATTTGAACTACTTCTCCAAATCCACCAAATACTGACATACCAAGTTTGTATCCAGTTGCTATAACCTTATCACCAACTTTAAATTTATCCGATGAAGATTGTAATATCTCTCCAGCAACATCAATACCTGGAACAAATGGATATTTTGATACAACTCCTTTTACACCTGATGCAGCCAAAGCATCTTTATAATTCAGAGAAGAATACTCAACTTTGATAATTACATTTTCTGATTCAATATTATCTATCTCAAGTTCTTTAATAGAACCAGAATATGAGCCATCAAGCTCTTCAACTAAATATGCTTTATATTTCATTTTAATTTATTCAGATAAATACTTTTCAGCATCTAATGCGGCCATACATCCAAAACCTGCTGAAGTCACTGCTTGCCTATATACTTGATCAGAGACATCACCTGCAGCAAAAACTCCATCAATTGAAGTAGAAGTTACCATACCAGATGTACCAGATTTTATTTTTATGTAACCATTATCCATATCAAGCTGACCTTCAAAAATATCAGTATTTGGCTTATGACCTATTGCTATAAAAACTCCCATAACAGATAGATTTTTTTCTTTTCCATTAGAAATAAGGGTAACCCCATTTACACCCATTTGGTTACCCAAAACCTCTTTAAGTTCTGTATTCCAGAGAATCTCTATTTTTCCTTTAGACTCTTCATTAAAAACTCTTTCTTGTAATATTTTTTCAGCTCGAAGTTTATCTCTCCTATGAACAAGATATACCTTTGAACATATTCTTGAAAGGTATAATGCTTCTTCAACTGCGGTATTTCCTCCACCAACTACAATCACTTCTTGATCTTTATAAAAGAAACCATCGCAAGTAGCACAAGCTGAAACACCTTTCCCTAGATATTCTTTTTCTGAAGGAAGACCTAAATACATTGCGCTTGCACCCGTAGATATTATTAATGAATCACATGTATAGGAATTGGTACCTTTTAACATAAAAGGTCTTACTGAAAGATCAACCTCATTAATGTGGTCGTTAATAATTTGTACACCAAATTGTTGAGAATGTTTTTTCATTCTTTCCATCAGTTCAGGCCCTTGAAGCCCATCACTGTCGCCAGGCCAATTCTCTACATCCGTAGTTGTTGTTAACTGACCGCCTTCCTGGGAACCAGCAATAATTACTGGATCTAAGCTTGCTCTTGCTGCATAAATACCTGCCGAATATCCAGCAGGACCCGAACCTAATATAATTAATTTGCTATGATTGTCTGACATGTGTGAGATTATAATTCAATATAACCATTTTTTATTGATTAAGCATATAATTTGTAAATAAAAAATAATAAGAACATAAAATAGTGCCAACAAATTACGTAAAAAATATATTCTTTAATTTTTTTAGCTTTTTTTTAATTGCATTTTATCTATATATATTTATTGCTCTTGTTACATATAATCCATTAGATCCTGCTATATTCCATGATTCATCATCTGAAACAATTACGAATTTAGGTGGTCCATTGGGCGCTAATATCTCAGATATTCTTTTTACAATTTTTGGAAAGGGCTCATTCCTTATTCTGTTCATTGGAGTTATATGGGCATTACAAACAATTTTTTTTGAAGATCCACATGCTACAACTACAAAAATTGCAATCAGATGTATATGTTCTTTTATTCTATTAATAAGTTTTTGCTCAATTCTAGAATACTATTTTGATAATAGTAGCGGAGGTGTTTTAGGAAAAATCTTTTTTTTAAATCTTTCAGATATCTTTGGTTTTATTGGAGCTCTCATTTTTCTTGTTATTTTTTTAATCCCAGCATCATCATTAGCGTTTAATTTTTCATGGCTTAACACAATTGATTTTATAGGCAAAACAATTATTAAATTTATTGCTTATCTTCGAAAAGTTATAGTCGACAGTTTTATGCTTTTACAATCACTTGTTTCAAATCTCTACAAGAATATCAATGAAAAAAGTGTTGCTAAAAAAAAGAAAAATCAAAATAAAGTAAAGCCCAAAATAAATTCATCAGTAAATGTTGTAAAACAGAATGATGATCCTCAAACAAATTCTAATAGTACAGAACAACCAGATCTTCTAAATACCTCAAGCCCTCAAATCAAAGAAGTAGAATCTAAAGATAGTGAAAAAAATACTAAGGATGTTGATGAATTGGTAATGCCGAGCACCTCTCTTCTTGATAGGGCTTTGGATGATGGTTCCTCACTAACAGAAGATGAATTAAATGAAATAGCCTCTTTGCTCGAAACAAAACTTGAAGAGTTTGGAATAGAAGCATCTGTTGAATCTGTTTTGCCTGGACCTGTTGTTACAAGGTTTGAAATTCAACCAGCACCTGGAACAAAGGCAAGCAAAATTACAAACATAGCTCAAGATATTGCTCGCTCTTTATCTGTAAGTAGCGTGAGAGTAGTGGAGGTTATTGAAGGAAAGTCTTATGTTGGTATTGAAATTCCAAATACCAACAGGAAAATGGTTAGATTAACCGAAATACTTTCTTCACAAGCCTTTAAAAAATCTTCTTCGAATTTAACTCTTGCTTTGGGTCATGACATTTCAGGAAATCCCGTTGTGGTAGATCTTGGAAAAATGCCGCACCTATTAGTTGCCGGGACAACAGGCTCAGGAAAATCAGTTGGTGTAAATGCTATGTTGTTAAGCTTGTTATTTAAATCTGATCCAAAAGATGTAAGGTTAATTTTAATTGATCCAAAAATGTTGGAACTATCTGTATATGATGGTATCCCTCATCTATTAACTCCAGTTATAACTGACATGACTGATGCATCAAACGGTCTTAGATGGTGTGTAGTTGAAATGGATCGAAGATATAAACTAATGTCTATGATGGGTGTAAGAAATTTAGCAGGTTTTAATAAAAAAGTTCAAGAAGCCGAAGCAAATGGAAAAAAACTTTTAAACCCATTATCCCCTGAAGATGAAGAGTACCTTGAAGAGCTCCCATCTATTGTTGTAGTTGTAGATGAGTTTGCTGATATGATGATGTTGGTTGGAAAGAAGGTAGAACATTTAATTGCAAGAATAGCCCAAAAAGCAAGAGCTGCTGGCATTCATTTAATTTTAGCAACACAAAGACCATCAGTTGATGTTATTACTGGCCTGATTAAAGCTAATATTCCAACCAGAATCGGTTTTCAGGTTTCAACAAAGATAGATTCACGAACAATTTTGGATCAAGGTGGAGCAGAACAACTCTTAGGTTACGGTGATATGCTCTATTTACCACCAGGTGTTGGTGTTCCTATAAGAGTGCATGGTGCATTTGTAGGTGATGATGAGGTCCACAGAGTTGTTGATGATTGGAAGTCAAGAGCTGAGCCTGAATATATTGATGATATTGTTTCATCTTCCCAGGAAACTGGTCCAATACCAGGCTGGTCAGGTTCAGAAACCTCTTCCTCTGAAGATTCAGATGAGTTGTATGATGAGGCTGTAAATTTTGTTCTTGAATCTAGGAGAGCATCTATATCTGCAGTTCAAAGAAAACTGAGAATTGGTTATAACAGAGCTGCTAGACTTATAGAGTCAATGGAAGAGGCTGGTTTGGTATCAGAGATGAGCTCTAATGGTTCTAGAGAAGTATTAGTTCCAAAAAGAGATTAGTTTGTATAAATTAGTATTACTTACATTACTTTCTATAAATCTCTATTCTGAAGACAGTATTTTATCTATCAACAAACTTCTAAAAAATAATTTAAATTTTGTCCAAACTACTGACTCAGGTTATGAAGAAATAAATTCGAAAGGCACATTGTTTCGAAATAAAGAAATTATCGAAATCATGGTAGATTTCCCAACTAAAGAAAAATATATTCTTCGAGATTCAATAATAGAAATCTACGATTATGAATTTAATCAATCTCAAATTATTGAAATCAATGAGGATAATTCTTACATATTTGATTTTTTAATTAATGGAATAGATAAAAATGAAATTTATAGTGTCAAAGAAAATTCTTTTACTGTTTTAAAAAATGACAGTAAATTTTTTGTAGCTATTATTTCAGAAAACAGCTTTTCAGTTTCATATAATGACAATATGAATTATAAAAATCTAATAGTATTTGAAGTTCTAAAATAATGCTGAATATTTTATTAATTGGTCTTGGAGGATTCTTGGGTGCAATATCTAGATTTCTTTTAAATGAAATAGTTATTAAGTACATACCCCTGAATTTTCCGACTGGAATTCTTATCGTAAATGTTTTAGGTTGTCTATTTATTGGTTTTGCTTTAGGTAACTCAGTTATATTAAAAGATCACTTGTATTATTTTCTTGCTGTTGGTTTTTTAGGCTCATTCACAACAATGTCTGCATTTAGCTATCAGACTTTAGAATTATTTAATACCAATATTTTAATTGCATGTTCATATATAATACTGACTTTAACACTAACAATATTAGCAACCTACATAGGTATTAATTTTTCAAAATAAAATGATCGATATAAAAAATCTTAGAGACAATATTGATGATATAAGCGCTGCGCTTCTTCGAAGAGGTTATAAATTAGATTCTCAAAAATTTAAAACTCTTGATTCTGAAAGAAAAGCTTTACAAGTTAATGTTGAAACTCTTCAGTCTAGTAGGAAAAAATTATCAGAAGAATTTGGAAAGCTTAAGGCTTCTGGCTCTGATACTGTGTCACTAAAAGAAGAAATAGATGGTATTAACTCAAAGCTTAAAAAAGAAAATGAGCTGTTAAATGCAATTTTAGAATCTATTAATGAATATCTTTTAGATATTCCTAATATTCCAGATCAGTCAACACCCGATGGATCCAATGAAAATGATAACGTTTTGATCAGAAAGATTGGTGATATTATCTCTACAAATACAGTAGATCATATTGATTTAACAAAAAAAATTGATACTGACTTGGCATCAAAATTAGCTGGTTCAAGATTTGCTGTACTAAAAGGAAGTATAGCTAAACTTCAAAGAGCGCTAATTTCTTTTATGTTAGATATTGCTCATAAAAATGGTTATGAAGAATATTACTTACCTTTCATGGCAAATAGAGAATCACTAATTGGTACTGGAAATTTACCCAAATTCGAAGAAGATTTATTTAAAACATCAGAAAATCTTTATTTAATTCCTACCGGAGAGGTTCCCCTAACAAATATATATAGAGATATTTTAATTAGTGAAGATCAGCTACCAATTAAACTAACATCTCATACACCTTGTTTTAGATCAGAAGCCGGCAGTTATGGAAGAGACACTAAAGGATTGATTAGACAACATCAGTTTGAAAAAATTGAGTTGTTTAAAATTTCAAATCCCGCATCATCGATGGCCGAGCTTGATGGTTTGCTTGAGAATGCTGAAGAAATCCTTCAGTTATTAGAGCTTCCATATCAAGTTGTTCAGTTATGTGCAGGTGATATTGGATTTTCATCATGTAAAACATTTGATATTGAAGTTTGGATGCCAAGTCAAAATAAGTATAGAGAAATATCATCATGTTCAAATTTTGGAGATTTCCAGGCAAGAAGATCAAATATAAAAATTAAAAATAATAATAAAGAAAAATACTACGCGCACACTATAAATGGCTCTGGTTTGGCTGTAGGAAGAACTTTAATAGCCTTGTTAGAAAATAGATATGAAGGCTCAAACTCAATAACTCTTCCTGAGGTATTGGTTAAATATTTTGGCTCAAACAACCTAGAACTATAGCTAAATTATAAACATAAATAATTAAATAACTTTTAAATAATTTCTTGAGTATTTTTTTTTATATGTACATAATGTATGTATAAAAAATTAACGGGGATATTTCTATGTTTAATCAAAATAAGTTCCTTTTATCTGGGTTCTTTTTAATTTCTTTATTCACTATCAACGCTTATGCTTCGAATGATACTACGTCTGCCTTAAGGGGTGACGCGGGTGTTTCTCAAGCTACTGTTGTTGTTACAAATGTTGCTACTGGGATAAGCAAAACTACATCATCAGATGAAAATGGTGTTTTTTCAGTTGGTAACTTAAAACCTGGTGGACCATACAAAATAACGATTTCAAAATCAGGATATGTCACAGAAACACTTGATAATGTTTATCTTACTGTTTCAGAGACTGCAAGACTTACTGTTAATATGACTTCATCTTCAGGTATTGATGATGTTGTTGTTACTGGTACTAAATCATCTTCTGTTCAGACATCTTTAGCAGTTACATCTCAAGATATTGAAAATATACCAAGTATTGAGAGATCAATATCAGATTACGTGAAAAGAGATTCCAGAATTTTTGTTGAGGGTACTTCTAGAAATGCCACGATCTCTGTTTCCGGAACTAACAATAGATATAATAACTTCACAGTTGATGGTATTGAACAAAATGACCAACTTGGTCTTAATGCCAATGGATTTCCATCAGTTAGAAACCCTATAAGTATCGAAACTATTGAGCAAATTCAGGTAGATATTAGTCCTTTCGATGTTTCAAAAGGTAATTTCACTGGGGCAAGTATAAATGCTGTAACCAAATCTGGTACAAATGAGTTCAAAGGTGCTGTTTATAGATATAAAACAGATCAAGATAACGTAGGAAAACTCAATGGTCAAAAAGCAAGTCAGTTCGCTGATGAAACAATTGGTGCTGTACTAGGCGGCCCAATTATTAAAGATAAATTGTTTTTCTTTGCTTCATACGAAGAGTTTGAGTCTGTAACACCTGCTGAGCCATATACATATAGAATCGCAACTCAGGCTTTAATTGATGAAATTGCAGCCCAAACACAAGCTTTATATGGATACGATCCTGGAACTACGTCTTTCTTGCCGCCTCCAGAGCTGGCTGAAAAAGAAATGTATAAGCTTGATTATTATATAAACGACAGTCACAGACTTGAATATGTATACAGTTATTCTAACGATAATACTGTGAGACCATATAACTATGATATTAGATTTAGTTCACACTATTACAATTACCCAGCTATGACTGAAAAAGATACATATGCATATTATGGGGATATTTCAGATAATCTATATGTTCAAGTTAAATATTCTGAGGTTGAATGGGCTAATGACCAAGACGCTCTTGGTGGTGAAGACTTCCCACACGTTGAGATAAGAATTACTGCCCCTGATGGCTCATACACATCCGGAGCTAGAGAATCAATATTCCTAGGTCCAGATAAATATAGAAGTGCCAACGAAGGTTTTGCTTTTGACGAGATACTCAACTTAAAAGCAGTTTACACAATGGGCGATCATGAAATTACGGTTGGTTATGACACTATCGATAAAAGACTAGGTAATTTATTTATATCAAGAGAAAATGGTGCATACCAATTTAAAGGTGTCGATAACTATTACGCTGGTATTCCTTCATTCTTTAGATTTAATAAATCTGCAACTGGTGATCCGTATTATGCAATGGCTGGATTTAGCGGAACATTCGAAACATTCTATATACAAGATAAGTACTATATGACTGATAATTTAACAATTAATTATGGTCTTAGATATGATAGTTTCGAAATGGATATGGGTCCTGCATATAATGATTATGGATCAGGACTTCTTGGCTTTAGAAATGATACGCCTGCAAGTACAAGCGTCCTTCAGCCTAGATTTGGTTTCCAGTTAGATGCATCTGATTTAAATATATTTAGTGGTGATAGAATTGTCTCTGCTGAAATAAGAGGTGGTTATGGTTTATTTGCTGGTAGAGTTCCAAATGTATGGCTAGCAAGTCCATTTGCTAACTCTGGTGTTGTTCAATATGGTTCAAGATATTACTCTCCATGTCAAACACCTGGTGATAGAACATGTTTCAAAGCTCCTGAAACAATTTATCAAGATTTCCCGTATTCTGAATTTGCTAGTACTAGTTCAGCTCAAGGGATAGATCCGGCATATGATACACCTTCAACATGGAAGCTTAACTTAGAACTTCTTTTAACTACTATGAATGGTTACAACTTTAAAGTTGCATATAACAGAGATGACTCTGAAGACGGCATAGGGTTCTCTGATGCTTCAGCTACTGTTGATCAAATTGGTAAAACAGGTATCGTAACTTACGATTCTAAATACGCTTTCTACGTAACTAATGCAGAGGGTACAAGTTCTGACTCAATTACTTTATCAATGGATAAAGATTTTGATAACGGACTAGATGTCTTCGCTAGTTATACAGGACTTGATGCACAATCAGGTTGGCAGGGAACATCGTCCCAGCTTTCATCTAATTTAGAATATATGCCAAGAGTTGATTTAATGAACGTTGGTGTTGGAAAAACACCGTGGGCAGTTGAGCATAGACTGGTTGCTGGATTGAACTATACTGCTAACTGGTTTGCTAATGCGCCAACTAAGTTCTCATTATTCTACAAAGCATACTCTGGAAGAAGATTCAGTTATGTCTTTGATGGAATTGATGATGGTTATGATGATGGAAGTACTCTACTTTATATACCAACAGCAGGAGATCCAAATGTTGTTTATAGTGGTGTTACTGAAGGTGAGGTACTTTCTGCAGTAGCAGGAATTGGTGCTGCTGGTCAGCACGTAATTGCTAATTCTGGAAAACTGCCATATACACGTCAACTTGACCTAAGAATCTCTCAAGAAATTCCTTCAATCATGGATCATAAATTAGTAATTTATTTTGACTTATTGAATGTTATGAACTTTATAAATGAAGATAAAGGTCATGCATACTATCAGAGATATAATACAAGGGCTTTACTTGACTCTGACGGTTTAGATAGTCAAGGTAGGATTATTATTACTGGTACTGATACTAGAGGTCCAAGTATTGATAGTTATGCTTCAAGATATAGAATGCAATTAGGATTCACATACAAATTTTAATAGTATTTTCTAAATTTAAAAAAGGCAGTTTTACTGCCTTTTTTTTTGTTAAAATTAATTATGGATAAAAATATTCCAAAAATATCACTTAACAAGCTATTGGATAATGACGATGATTCAATATCATTACTTTCTAATGCTTTAAGTAATCATGGTTTTTTTGTAATTACCAATCATGGAATCTCACACGAGTTATTTAACCTAGCATATGAATATTCGGAAAAATTTTTTAATCTGTCTGATGAGATAAAAAATTCATATTCTTTTAGAGAATCCGCTGGTGCTAGAGGTTATACGCCATTTGGAAAAGAAACAGCATTGGGTGAAACCGTACCCGATCTTAAAGAATTTTGGCATCATGGACCGATAATCGATGAATCGTTTGACAGTAGAATTATGGAAAATATAACTGTAAATGAGATTAAAAATTTTAATAATGTTTTTGATACTCTTTTTGATGAGATGAATAATCTAGGGATGAAATTGCTTTCATCTATTGCCTTAACGCTTGAGCTTTCAGAAGATTTTTTTAATAAATCAACAGAAAAAGGTAATTCATTACTTAGGCTAATTCATTATCCACCTTCAAATAACACTAATATGTATAGAGCTAGAGAGCATGCTGATATAAATCTTATTACATTGCTTATTGGTGCAAATGAGCCTGGATTAGAGGTTAAAGATAAATCAGATAATTGGATTCCAGTTAGCTCTTCGTATGAAGATATTGTGTGTAATATTGGTGATATGATGCAGTTAGTTACTGATAAAAGACTCAAAAGCACTCCCCATAGAGTAGTTAAATACAAAACTGACGAAATGAAGTCCAGATATAGTATTCCATTTTTTATGCATCCATCTCCGGATACAATTTTAAAATCTGTCTTTAATGATGGGGATGAAGGTGTTTTAGCTCACGATTTTTTAGATGAAAGATTAAAGGCTATTAAGTTATACTAATTCTATGTCTGCATTTAATATTCTCCACATAATAATAGGCTTTGTTGGCTTAATTCTTTTAGCAGTACCATTTTCTAACAACTATAAAATTATTAATTATAGATATATTTTTTATGGAATATTATCGCAACTAATTTTAGCGGCAGTTCTTTTAAAGGTTCCATTTATTATTAGTTTTTTTGAGCTACTTGGTAATGGAGTAACTATTTTACAAAATGCTACCGTTGAAGGCGCAAGCTTTGTATTTGGATACCCACCCTCTGATAGTGATTCTGTATATAGATCCTTATTAGAAACATTTGCATTTGGTGTTTTGCCATACATTATTGTTATGTCATGTATTTCTGCAATACTTTGGTATTGGGGCGTACTCCCATTTATTGTGAATTTAATTTCAAAAGCATGTCAAAAGCTATTTAATATTGGCGGTCCTGTTGGCTTAGGTGCTGCTGCTAATGTATTTATTGGACAAGTTGAAGCTCCCTTACTGATCAAACCTTATGTAAGCAAGCTATCGAATAAAGAATTATTAATACTTATGACAGCGGGCATGGCTACAGTAGCAGGGTCAGTAATGGTAGCTTTAATTTCAATACTTGAAGTGCAATTTGCATCTGTTAACTTGATACAACATTTTTTAACTGCCTCTGTTTTATCAGTACCAGCAGCAATAATGTATGCGAACATTATGATTCCTTCAAATGAAATAACTGACTCATCAGAAAGTTCTAATACTAAAGTTTACAAAAGTACTATGGATGCTATCACGACAGGTACAGCTCAAGGTTCAAATATAGCTGTAAGTGTTGGGACTATACTTATAGCTGTTATAGCACTTGTTTATATAGCAAATTCATTCCTTTCTCTATTAGGCGGTTATATTGGAATTACTTTATCTATAGAGATGATTCTAGGTTATTTATTTGCACCTATAACTTGGTTAATGGGAATCCCTTGGGACGAAGCTATAATTGCTGGTGAATTATTGGGGTTAAAAACAACATTAAATGAGTTTGTTGCTTATCCCGCTCTTGCATCTTTAGAAGATGGAGTTTTGTCAGAAAGATCAAAGCTTATTGCTTTTTATAGCTTATGTGGTTTTGCAAACTTCTCTTCAGTTGGCATATTGATTTCTGGTATTGGAGCTATGGCTCCTGAAAGGAAAGATGATTTAATTAAAGTATCATTTAAAGCTCTTGTTGCTGCAACATTAGCATCATGTATGACAGGGCTGGTTGTTGGTTGTTTTATTTAATTATTTAAAACAATAAATAAATTTAGATAAGATGCAAAAAATAACCATAGAACATATGGAATAAATAAAAAACCCGATAATTTATCTTGATAGAACATTTTTAAATTTATCTTTATGTTTAGATAAATTAGCAACCATATATCTAATAATGCTACAAAAGGCATTTGAAAAGCAAAAAATAACCAAGACCATAAAGCATTGAATAGTAATTGGGTTAAAAATAAATTTTTTGTGTTATTGAATGTTCTAAATGCAGCAATAGACATCAATACATATAGTATTGGCCATACTATTCCAAAGACATAACCTGGAGGGTTTAGGTTGGATTTTATAAGACCTTGATACCAGGGATCTGTAGCAGTTTCAGTTGATGAAAGGCTACCAATAATAAGCGCTATAAATGTAAATATAAAAATAGAATATCTTGGTAAGAACAAAATTATCTTTTTCTGAAAAATCTAGAAATGGTTGATGCTATATCTTTTGTGAATGTAGATCCTTTGGGTCTTGCTTCAATAAATATGTAAAAGCCAACAAAAATTGCACTAATAATAAATACCCATATTGCGTCATATTCACCCATGCGTGTATTATAGTTACTTTAAGTCTTTATGGTTAGATAAATTTTTATATTTTTTCAACAATTATTGAACACACTGAGTAGCCAGCACCAAAAGAACAGATAACTCCTTTATCTCCTTTATTAAGATCATTATTTAAATTGAAAGCAAATAATGAACCTACTGAAGCCAGGTTACCAAATTGAGCAATTGGCATTGGGCTTATATCATCAGGGAAATCATCTGTACCTAGAATTTTTGACGTTATTAATCTAATCATCTTGCCATTCGCTTGATGTAACCAAAATTTTGAAATTTGATTTGGAAGAATATTATTTTTGTTAAGTTGTTCTTTTATTAATGATGCAACAAGAGGGCATACATCTTTAAAAACACCTCTTCCATTTTGATTAAACATTAACTTGTCTTCATTAACTCTATCAACTGCAGCTCTATTTAAATAACTAAAATTACTTCTAATATTGTTCGAAAATTGAGTGTATAGTTTTCTATCAAGAATCTTAAATGCTTTTTGAGATTTACTATTTTTTTGAATTACTGAGGCAGCACACCCATCTCCAAAAATAAAATGATTATCTCTACGGGTGAAATCAACACCAGGAGTATTAATTTCCGGATTAACAACTAAAATTGTTTCGGCAAGACCTGATGCAATGTCACTAAAAGCATTATTTATTGCAAATGTAGTTGATGAACAACCAACAAGCATATCGTATGCATAGCCTTTTATATTTAATTCATTTTGTATTTCTATTGCAATAGCTGGATAATTCCTTGCTGAATGAGAAGTTCCAACAATAACACCATCTATCTGTTCTGGGGTTACATTAGCTTGTTTCATAGCATCTAGGGAAGCTTTAATTCCAGCCTCTACATGAGCAGACATTCTACCCTCTAGCTCATTTTGAACTCTAGGCATCATTCTATTTATATCTAAAATACCTTCTTTGTCTACGACATGTCTCGATTTAATTCCAGATGCTTTCTCTATAAATTCAACAGACGAGTACTCCATCGGAATGACACTGCCATCATTGATTTTTGATTTATTTTCAGTATTGAACTTTTCAACGTATGTATTGTAAGTATTTACAAGTTCTTCATTGGTAATTTTTTCTTCTGGATACCAAAGACCTGTCCCAGCAATATGTATGTTATGCATAATATTTTTAATTTTAACTAAAATACAATACGATTATTATAAATTATGGATAAACGAATGACTAATAGTCTTTATAATCACTATTTATCAGATTCTGTACCCAAAGGAGTTTTCATTATAAGTCATGGTATGGCTGAACATTTGGGTAGATATAATTGGCTAATTTCCAAATTAAATTCAGATGGCTATCATGTAATTTCTAGAGATCATAGAGGTCATGGTAGAAATATTAGAAATAGAAAAGACCAAGGATATTTTTCTGATAATGATGGATGGCTTAAGGTTAGAAATGATCTGGTAGAAACAATTGAATATGTTAACAGTCAATATCCTAACATTGATTGTTTTTTATTAGGCCATAGTATGGGATCATGGATAGCACTATCTACACTTAATACCAAACAACCCATTAGTGGCCTTATTCTGACAGGCTCATCAAAATTACCAAAGATATCAATAATACTTAATCTAATTATTATAAAACTTAATATTTTATTTAAAGGAAGGTTTAACGAAAGTAAATTTATTCATAACATAACTATAGGTAGATTTAATTCTCAATATAAACCAAATAGAACCAATAATGACTGGATTTCAAGTGATCATAAGAGTGTGGATAATTATACTAATGATAAGCAATGTGGATTTATAGTTAAATCAGGTTTGTGGTTGGATTTATGTCATGGATTATTATCCATCTTTAAAAGAAAATATTACTCTGATACAAACTATAAAATCCCAATTTTAATTATGTCTGGAGAGTATGACGCAGCCTCAGCTAATGCAAAGCTTGCTAAAGTATTAGCTAATTTCTTAAAAACTAAGTTTGTTAATATAACCTTTAAAGTTATTAACAACTCAAGACATGAAGTTTTTACAGAAGTTAATAAAATTTCATCATATAATTATTTATTAAATTATATTAAACAACTATAAAATCTTATTTAATGTTTATTCAGCTTAAAGATCATAAAGCTCATGTTTTTATACAAAATAAATTAGATTCTTCTAAGGAAAATTTTATTTTTATACCTGGCGCTGGCATGGATCATAGAACTCTGTCTATGTTTAAACTTGATTCTATCGAAGATAAATATAATTTGATTGCCCTGGATCTTCCAGGCCATGGTTATACAACTGGTCCATTAATTTATGATGTAGAAGGACATACTAATTTTTGTAACCAGTTAATTGAAAATCTAGAACTTAATAACCCAATTATTGCAGGACATAGCTGGGGAGGTTTAGTTGCCTTAGATTTATCATCAAAAATAAAAAATAAAATGACAATATGCATCAATATTGCCTATCCTTTTTTAGTTGGAGAAATATTACTTGAACATGCAAAGGGAAATCTCGATCAGGCTGTTGAGTTTTTAACAAAATATGGTGTATATAAATTTCCTGAGGTTGAAATCAAGTCTCAAGGCTTTGGGGTTAAAGGGTCTGGATTTTATGGCCGTACTAAGGGTCAAATTAAATCCCCTTATGGCACAAAGACTGTTGAATCTGATCCTGAACGAGAAATTAAACTTTATCCTCTAAAGAGATTATTTAATCAAGCTCAGAAAGAAATAAGCTCAATAGACCTCAAATCATGTAACAATTTTAGACTATCCGACGAAAAAATAAATAAACTTAGTAATGTTAAATATATCTTCTGCGATAAAGATAAACTTGCTAGATATAATCCAGAAAATGTTCTGTTAAAAAATCTTCAATTAGATGAAGATATTTTTATCTTAAATGAAACTGGTCACTTCCCATTTTTTGAAGACCCTGAACAACTACAAAGAACTTTAATTAGGCTTCTGGGTTCTAATGATAGTTAAATCCAAATACAAATACCCAACTTTAGAAAGGGTTGATTTAGAAACAGGACGTCATTATTTGGATTCCAACAATAAACCTGTTCCAAGTGTCACTACAGTTTTATCTGGAACCTCAAAATCAGCTGATGGTTTAATTCAATGGAGAAACAGAGTAGGTGAAGAAGAAGCTGAAAGAATTATTAAACAAAGCACTGACATAGGAACTGCTGTTCATGAAGCAATTGAAAATTATTTAAATGGAAAATCTTGGGATAATTTTAAAGAATCACATGATCAGTTATTAGCTCAAAAAATTTCTGATAAATTTATTAAAGATGGCTTGAAAGGCATTACTGAGATATGGGGTCTTGAAGTTGGCTTATTGCTTGATAATTTATATGCGGGTACTGCTGACTGTGTTGGTGAATATGAGGGAATTCCAACTCTTATAGATTTTAAAACTGCAAAAAAGATTAAAAAGAGAGAGTGGATTGAAGATTATTTTTTACAAGGTTGTGCTTATGCAAATGCGCATAATGTAATGTTTGGAACAAAAATTGAACAAATTGTTATATTAATGGTAGATAGAAATGCTATCTTTCAAGAATTTATTGTTAGACCAACAGAGTTTAACCTTCTTACAAGAAAATGGAAAAATAGACTAATTGAATTTAATAATAAGTATAATCTTTAACTTTTAAACATACATATACAAATATGAAGCCATTAATTTTAGATTCAGCTTTAGGCACAGAGTTAGAAAATAGAGGCGAGTATCTCCCAAGTTTTAAAACATCTATCTGGTCTGCATATTCATTGATCCATAATCCAGAAGTAATTAAACAGATTCACATAGATAATATTGAAGCTGGTGCTGATGTAATAACTACATCTAATTATCAGGCAACTCCAGAATTATTAAAAAGAGAGCCAACAGCTCCTGCATATGAAGACTTAGCAAAACGCTCTCTCGAACTTTGCAAAGAGGCAGTTATAAAAACTGGTTCTAATACTAAAATTGCAGGTTGTTACCCACCAATACATGTAACCTTTCGACCAGATTTAAGCTCGAAGGAAAAAACGCTTAGGAAATTTTATAGCACACTAGGATCTATATATAAAAATGAGGTTGATGTAATTATTTGCGAAACAATGGCATCAATATATGAAGGTACGATAGCTGCCTCAACTGCAAAAAATTACTCAGACATTGTTTGGCTGAGCTGGACCACAAGAGGCAATAAGTTAAATAGACTTCCAAGTACCGAACTATTAGATTTAGCCATCGAAGAAGGATTAAAATTAGATATAGATTGTCAGTTAGTTAACTGTGTTCATGCAGATACAGCAAGTCTTGCAATAGATAAACTTAAAAAAGAAAAAAGCTTTGGTATATATGCTAATTCATCTATTTATAAAAAAAATAAGCTTGAAGGTTTTGTGAGTGACTCTGATGAGTGGCATTATCATAACCATCAACATATAAAACCTGATCAATATAAAGATTTTGTTGTCCAGTGGATACAAAATGGTGCTTCAGTTGTTGGTGGTTGTTGTAGAACAACAACTGAACATATAAAAGAAATTAAAAAAATTGTAGATAATTTATGAAGCAAATAATTGCAATTGGTGGCGGTGGATTTGGTAGAGAGATTGGCGAACTTAAAATTGAAAAATATATAGTAAAACAAGCTAATAAAGCAAAACCAAAAATTTGTTTTATTCCTACAGCAACCGGTGATGATCAAGGTTATATCGATAATTTTTATAAAGCTTTCGACTCTTTAGATTGCATAACATCACATATTGATTTTTTCAAAAGAACAATTGACCTAGAGCCACATATATTAGAACAAGACATAATATATGTAGGTGGGGGTAATACTAAAAGTATGTTAGCTGTATGGAGAGAATGGGGGTTAGATACAATTTTAAAAAATGCTTATGAAAATAATATTATTATGAGTGGAGTTAGCGCAGGTGCAATATGTTGGTTTGAGAAAGGCATTACTGATTCATTTAAAGACCACCAAGCCATCATTCCATGTCTTGGTTTTGTAAAAGGTATTTGTTGTCCTCATTATGATGAAGAACCAGAAAGAATACCTTATGTTAAGGAAATGCTAGAAGGTAAAAATATTGATGAGTGTATAGCCATTGAAGGATATTGCGCACTTCATTTAATTAATGATGAATCTAGATTTTCAGTTTCTTTTAAGAATAAAACTAATACGCATCATGTAGTTTGCAATAATAATGAAATCATTCACAATAACCTACCGAACGTTAAAAAAATATTATTATGAAAATAGCTAATACATTATCAATATTGCTTGCAATAGTTCTTGGAATCATTTCTGCGCAATGGATTTTTTCACCTGAGTCAGCTGCTCAATCTCTAAGCATGGTTTATATGGAAGGGGATGCAAGAAATACTCAAGTTAGGGACTTTACTGCTTTTTTTCTTGGTACATCAATCATGTCTATTCTTTCATTTATTACTAAACAGTATCAATGGATATTTAGTGCTGGTCTTATTTTTTTAATTGCAGGAATTTTTAATGTACTAACATCTATTAATTATGACACTCAAATAGCTGTTGCATCCTTAATCTCCGAATTGATATTTACATCTATGGCATTTACCGCAGCTTATATTTATAAAACAAATAACTTATAAATAACTTACAAAATCTTCAATATCTAACTCTGGTATTTTTTTGTTCTGTCCATCTGCTGTTCCTATGTATATATAACCTAGAATTTCTTGATTAGCTTCAAGATTGAGTTTTGATGCTACAAATGGATTAAATGCTAATTTACCAGTTCTCCAAATTGCTGAATAACCAAGGGCATTTAATAACAACAGTATGTTTTGTGCAGAGGCTGCAGTAGATAGCTTTTGTTCTATGTCAGGAACCTTGGGGTGCTCTTTAATTGCATTAACTAAAATAACTATCATCGGTGCTCTATATGGAGCGTTTTTATATTTTGTAATTATTTCATCCTTGATATCCGGAATAGTTTTTGCATATTCTTCAAATATTGCTGACAATTTATCAATTCCTTCACCTGTGACCTGAATAAAGCTACTCGGTCTTAACCATGCATGATCAGGCGCTCGTAATGCGCCCTTAAAAACTTTTTTCATTTGATTTTCGGTGGGGTGAGGTTTCTTTAATGTTCTGGCTGAAACTCTATTTAAAATATTGTCTATTGCATCCATATATGACTGTATTGTGTAAAATATAAAATAAAGATTAATTATATACAGGAAATTAATATGTCATATCAAATAGGCTTAATTTTAATATTAGTCGTCATAGCTTTAATTATTAGCAAAAAATTAAAAAAGGTTGATCAAAGAAATGATCAATTAATTTATGAAGATGAAATGTCAGAGGAAGAACTTAAAAAAATAGATAACGAAATAAATTAATTTTGTGATTCATCTTTGAGAGTTCTATAAAGTTCTCTACATGCAAAAGCAGTAATAATAGAAAAAGGAATACCAAAAATTACTACTGCAGTCTGAAGTGCACCTAACCCACCAGCTTTTAACAATACAGCAGCAACTAAACCAAGAAGTATCGCCCATGTAATTCTAGAGATTAATGGTGAGTCTCCATCAATATCAGCTCCTTTTTTAGATGAAAGCATTGATGCCACAAGAGCGCCTGAGTCTGAAGAAGTTACAAAAAAAGTAACTATCAATATTAAAGATATTAAAGAAAAACCAAAGGAAAAAGACATTGTGTCATAAAGAGCAAATAATGCAGTACTTGCATTTTGACTTACCGCACCCCCAATGTCTGAAATATTATTTATAATAAGATACATTGCTGAGTTACCAAAAATACCCATCCAAATAAACACAATCAGTGAAGGAACAAACAATACACCTATAATAAATTCTTTAATTGTTCTTCCGTAAGATATTCTAGCTATAAATAAAGATACAAAAGGAGCCCACGCAAACCACCAAGTAAAATAGAAGAGTGTATATCCATTTTGATAGATCGAGTCATTATATGCCTCTGTCCATGTTGATAGGCTTAATATTTCATTAATGTATAGCCCAGCATTTTGAACCATAGCATTAAGAATAAAAACAGTTGGTCCTATTAATAAGACACCGGCAACTAAAGAGATGGCAATAACCATGTTAATTTGAGAAAGCCTTTTAATACCATTGTCCAGTCCTAGACAAACACTTATTAAACCTAGAAGAGTAATAAATATAATGATAATAAATTCATTTATCTTTATATCAAAAACGTAGTCCAAACCTCCATTTATCTGAGAAGCTCCAAGACCCAGTGAGGTCGCAATGCCAATAATTGTAGTCAGAATTGCAATAATATCTATCAAAGCAGCTAAAGGCTTATTTTCTTCTACAGAAGAGCCGAGTAAAGAGCTAACTCTAAATGCTTTGTTTCTGTTGTATGAAGCAAAAGCAAAACATAGTCCTAATGCTGCATAAACTGCCCAACCATGAAGACCCCAATGCAAATTAGTTAAGCTAAGAGCTTTACCTGCATTATATGAGAGATCATCAGTCATTTCGGGATAATCATTTAGATTTCCGATAGGTTCAGCAACGCCATAAAACAATAAACCAATACCTAAGCCTGCGCTAAATAACATAGCTATCCAGTTAGAGTAAGAATATGCTGGCACAGCATTAGCTCCACCTAATCTTATATTTTTAAATCTTGTAAATGCTAAATAAGTAGAAAATATTAGAAAGCCATTGGCTGTAAGGATAATAAACCAACCAAGTGATTCTGAAATAGCAATCTGGGTGCTTTTAAAAAAATGCGAAGATGACTCAAGATTTGTAAAAACAATTGCTGTTATTGTTGATAAAAATAATACTGATAGGAGAAATCTAGGTTTATTGAGATTGTTCATTGGTTAGTTTTTCTTTTATAGACCTCCAAGTGAAACATAAATCATTAACTTTTTCTAGAAAATACTAAAACCATTTAAATTTGCATCCTTCTTTTAAGCTGGTATCATAATAAACAAGACCGATTTACTGAAATTGCTGGTCTATAAACAAAGCTAAACTTCTCTGGGGGAAAAACTAGGGGATACCTAAGCATTGTTTATTTGCAATTTCTTTAACTTATATAAAGGAATTTATTATGTTCAAATATAAACAAAATAAAATACTACCTTCCTTATCTGCGCTTGCTCTAGTTAATACTGCTGCTTTTAGTGGTATTGTTGCTGGGCAAAGTCAGGCAACAGTTGAAGAAATTGTTGTTACAGCAAGGAAGAAGGCTGAGAGTCTTCAAGATGTTCCCGTATCTGTATCTGCTTTGAGAGAAGAAACTCTTGAAGAAAGAGGTATCAATGTCTTTGAAGATTATTTACTTCAATTACCAGGTGTTACTGCTGGGGGGTCTGGACCTGGTCAAAGCACGATCTATATTAGAGGTCTAGCTTCGACAACTCCGAACCTTACTACAGCTGGTGTTGCTGGATTAACACCAAATGTTTCATTTTATCTTGATGAGCAACCTTTAGCTCAACCAGGCAGAAACTTAGATGTATATGCAGCTGATATTGCACGTATTGAGGTTCTATCTGGTCCACAAGGAACACTTTTTGGTGCTAGTTCTCAAGCAGGTGTTGTAAGAATGATTACAAACAAACCTGTTATTGGTGAACAATCTAGTTCTATTGAATTAGAATCAAGATTTACATCTGGTGGCGATGAGGGCGGCAAGCTTGAGTTTGTAACCAATGTACCTTTAGGCTCATCTTCTGCATTAAGATTTGTTGCTTATACAGATAAAAGAGGTGGTTATATAGACCAAGTTGCTGGCACATTAAATGCAAGTCAATCAGCTAGATTTAGAACAGCTGGTACGGTAAGAGAAAATGGTCTTCCTGTGGGTCCATCAAGAGGTGGTTTCCAAGCAGGAGCAAATTTATCTAATGTTAATTTAATTAATGCTAATGCGATAGAAAGAGAAAATGCTAACCCTGTTACTTATGAAGGTTTTAGAGCTAGTATTGCTCATGAAATTAATGATGATTGGGATGCACTAGTTACTGTTGCTCAACAGACAATCGATGCTGATGGTGTCTTCTTTGTTGATCCAACATTAGACACAGATGATATGCAGATTCAAAGGTACTCTGAAGATACAATTGAGGACGAATACGACAATATGAGTGTTACTCTTAACGGCTCAATTGGAGATCTTGAAGTTGTTTATGCTGGTGCATATACAGACAGAGCTACTGATCAAATTGTAGACTATACTGATTATCTTTTTGTAGGTCAGTATTTACCATATTACATTTGTGATGGTTCTGTAACATATCCAGGAGCAGCAGGTCCTGCTGGTACATGTCAGGCTCCAAATTTATTTGTAGACTCAACAACTAACACTGAAGTAGTAACTCATGAGTTTAGAGTTAATGCTCCAATAAGTGACACTATGACTGTTACTGCTGGTGCATTTTTCAGTGATCTTGAGCTTACAGAATTAAATTTCTTTACATATCCAGGTTCAACTAAAAACATAGGTTGGTCTGGTGTTACGGGTTGGGCACCAAATTACCCACATACAAATCCTCAAGCAGGAACTACTGGTGGTAATACCGGTGCTGGTTGGTACTCTGTGCCTGGACCATTTACAGCTCCAATTATTTTCTGGAATGATATTAAACGTACCGATGAACAAAAAGGTGTCTTTGGTGAAGTTAATGTAGATCTTTCAGATACTATGGAGTTAACAGTTGGTGCACGTTGGTATGATATAGCTGTTGATTTAGAGGGTAGTGCTAACTCATCATTCTATAACTTCAATGCTGCAACTGAATCCACATGTTGTGGTGCTAACTTATCTACTCAGTATGGACCTAATAATCCAAACGGTTATCCAGATAAAGCTGAAACAGATGGTGTAATCGGTAAGGCTACTTTATCTTGGAATCCTAGTGAAGATGTAATGTATTATCTTACATGGTCCGAAGGTTTTAGACCGGGCTTATTAAATAGACCTGTTGGAGCTACAAACCCAACTGGAACCTATACTGTTAAAGCTGAGGTTGATACCGATGAAGTTACCAACTATGAATTTGGTTGGAAGACAGTATTAGTTGATGGTCAGCTAAGATTTAATGGTAGTGCATTCATGGTTGATATATCAGGTCTTCAAAGTACAGTCTTTGACCCTAGTATTGTTAACTTATTCTTCTCTGATAATGCTGCTGATGCAGAGATCAGAGGTTTTGAAGGCGATTTTGTTTACTATACAAATGTAGATGGCCTTGTATTATCAGGTGCTTTTTCATCTCTTGATACCGAAATTACCAAAAGCCTTGTTCCGACAGCTGACGTAGTTGTGGGAGCTGATTTAGCTTTTGCACCAGGTTTTCAAGCTAACGTAAGTGCTAGAAAAGAATGGGGAATGTCCTCAGGAAATACTGGTCATTGGCAACTACAAATGGCAAGATCTCAAAAGAGTTTCTCTGACATAATGGAGCCTAACAAAGCTGTTCAAAGCGCTCATCATTTTATTAATATCAGATATGGTATGAGTAATGATGACTGGTCAGCTGAGTTATACATTGATAATGTTACAGATCAAAGAGCTGAAATCAGTAATACTTTTGTCTTTGATAGACAAAGAGTAAGCATAATTAAGCCTAGAACACTGGGTTTAAGATACAAAAGAAGCTTTTAATCTTAAATAGCATAAAAACTAAAGGGAGCTCAGGCTCCCTTTTTTATTTATAATGTTCAATATATAACCTTATGAACAATAAAAATAATACAAATGATTCATCATTAACAGTAGATATCAATGAGGCTACTCAAGCAATCAAAGAGGGTAGATTCGATGATGCTTTAAGATTGTTAAAAATTACTCTACATGATAATCCTGATCATATTGATGCTTTATATCTTTCAGCTGTTTCAGCAAGATATTTAAACTTATTAGATGAGTCTTATAAATATATTGAACAACTATTAATTATAGCTCCAGATATGGCTAGAGCTTATCAAGAACTTGGTCATATTAACAAAGCAATGAAAAATGATGATAAAGCTATAGCTGCATATAGACAGGCCTGTGAACTAAATCCAGCTCTAATGGCATCGTGGTCATCTTTGCACGAATTTTTTGTTAAACAGGGGAATAAACTTGCAGCTAAACACTCCTTAGAGCAAATAAACAAACTTAAATCACTTCCAAGCACTCTTTTATATATAGACCAAATAATGAACGAAGGTAGGTTAGGTATAGCTGAAAAAAGATGTAGAGAATTTCTTAAAAGAAATCCTACCCATACATATGGAATGTCACAATTAGCTGAAATTGCAAATAGACTTGGTTATTTTGATGATGCAGAAACTTTGCTTAGTAAAGCGGTTGAATTTGAACCAAATGATGGTGAGTTAAGGATGAAATACGCTATGGTCCTCAGAAAAAAACAAAAATTTTCTGAAACTATGAATCAAGTAAATATCTTGTGCGAAAAATTTCCGGATAACATAAATTATCAAGCTCAAAGAGGAAGTGAGCTCATGCAAAACGGAGAGCATGAGAAAGCCATAGATTTGTTTAATGACTTAATTAAAATGAATCCATATAATTTTAGTTCTTTTACATCAAGAGGACATGCCCAAAAAACCCTAGGAAAAACTGATGAAGCTATTGAAAGTTACAGAAGTGCATTCAACATAAAACCTGATCATGGTGAAGCTTTTTTTTCATTATCTAACCTTAAAACCTATTCCTTTACTGATGATGAAATAGAGATTATTGATAAACAGTTAAATCGAGTAGATCTATCGTTAAAAGAAAAGGTTTATTTCCATTTTGCATTATCACAAGCACTAGAATCAAAAGGAGAATTTAATGAAGCTTTTTATCACTTAAATAGAGGTAATGAAATAAAAAGAGAACAAAGTAAATATTCTATAGAAAGAATGGATAATGAACTTCAAGCTCAAATTGATGTATGTGATAAAGAATTCTTTAAAACTTTAAGTGATGGTGGCTATGATACAAAAGATCCTATCTTTATTCTTGGATTACCTAGAGCTGGATCAACACTAATAGAACAAATTTTAGCATCACATTCAATGATAGATGGAACTCTTGAGTTGCCTAATATTCTATCTTTGGCTCAAAGCTTAAGAGGTGAAGATATTTACGGTAAATCAGGAAAATATCCAAAAATTATGTCTAGTTTTACCTCTGATCAACGATATCAAATGGGTAAATCTTTTATAGATGAAACTATGATGCACAGAGATGGAGCACCAATGTTTACTGATAAAATGCCTAATAACTTCAGACATATAGGCTTAATTCATTTAATTATGCCTAATGCAAAAATAATTGATGCAAGACGTTATCCTCTTGACTGTTGTTTTAGTATGTTCAAGCAATTATTTGCACAAGGACAAGAGTTTTCATATGGATTAAAAGAAGCTGGAAGTTATTACAACAGCTATGTAAAACTTATGAACCATTGGGATGATGTCTTACCTGGTAAGATTTTGAGAGTTAATAATGAAGATGTTATTGATGATCTAGAGGGACAGGTAAAGCGTATTCTTAAGTTTATTGAAGTTCCATTTGAAGATTCTTGTGTTTCATTTCATGAAACTAAAAGGTCAGTCAGAACAGCAAGTTCTGAACAAGTAAGACAACCAATAAATAAGAAGGGTATGGACAGATGGAAGCCATATGCAAAGCATTTAAAACCACTTCTTGAGACAGTTGATAATAGTTTACTAAAACAAGAAGATATTGATTTAATAAATTCTTAGAACTATTAATTGAAACTAATATTAAAAGTATTTATATTAAGTTGTTAACTAATAGGGAATTAATATGACAAATCTAATTATATGTGTAGTTATGTTTTACATTTTGCACTTGTTTTTGGTAATGAGCTTTTCGCTTCACAAGGTGCCATTTATTCAGTGGACATATACTGGCGGTGACATATCAGGTAAGACAGCTTTATCTGAAAGGATGGCTTCTGCTGGAGATAATTTAAGACAATCTCTACCAATATTCATGGTTTTAGCTGTATTGTCAGTTATTTTAGAAGTTGATAATTTAATGCTAGCTCAAATATGGTTAGGTCTGAGAATTTTGTACTTACTTGGAGCAATGGCTGATTTATACAGATTTAAAATGATTAGACCAATAATATGGTTACCATCAATAATAGTTTTAGTCTGTATGGGTTGTAATCTTTATATCTAAAATTTTGATAGCAGGTTCAGGGGAAAACCTGCTATCAATGAAAGTATTCATTGTGCATCGAGGAGTACTTTCAACGATTATTAAACTGGTTTTATAAGACTTTTATATTAAGGCTTTGAAACTTATTGTTAACTTTACGTAACAATAACTATTTAATTGAATTAAACTTTCTTTCAATGCGAGCTTGACCTCTATGAACACAGCTCATATTACTTGTATTAGTATCAATTAAAGTAATAATTTGATGATCAAACATACAGTAGGTTTGTATTAGATCTGTTAAATATACTTTGCTTATTGGTTCTTCAAGAAAGCTTGTAACTGACAAAATATCATACTTATTGCAAGAATTAATTTTAATTAAAGCATCTTTATAGGCATCCTCTGATGATTGAAGTCTTTTGGTAATTAGAACTGAACATTTAGTATCAAATTCAGCATAAACACTGAAACTAAAAACAAATAAGAAAGTGCATATTATTGATCTCATTTCCTAATCTTATCACCTAAAAAATAAATTGAATATTCTATGAAAGAGTATTAACGTAAATGTATATTTCATTATAGGGAGCTAAACAAAATGGAAGATTTTGGTTTCGGAACACAAATTAGAAAAAGTCCTTTTTTTGATGCCACAGTTAAGTGGGGAGCAAAGGACTTTTCTGTCTATAATCACATGTACATTCCAAGAGATTTCGGAAATCCAGAACAAAATTTTTGGAATTTAATAAATGATGCCATTCTTTGTGATGTAGCTGTTGAAAGACAAGTCCAAATCAAAGGACCAGATGCTAGTAAATTTGTTCAAATGATGACACCAAGAGACTTATCTAACATGAAAGTAGGTCAGTGTAAGTATGTAATATTGGTAAATCAAAATGGGGGTGTTCTAAACGATCCAATTTTGCTAAAAGTAAGCGAAGATAAATATTGGTTCTCACTAGCAGATAGCGACATCCTTTTTTGGGCTCAAGGCTTAGCAGCTAATGTTGATTATAATATAGAGGTTAGTGAACCAGATGTATCTCCGCTTCAACTTCAAGGCCCCAAATCAAGAGAAATTATGATTAAAATATTTGGAGAAGAAATATCAGACTTAAAATATTATTGGTTTAAGCGATTTAGATTTGATAATACTGAGTTAATTATTTCAAGAACAGGCTGGTCCAGTGAATTAGGATACGAAATATTTCTTACTGATTCTAATGTTGGTAATGAACTTTATGAACATATTATGAAGATTGGAAAACCTATGGGTTTAAAGCCAGGCCACACTTCGACAATAAGGAGAATTGAGGGAGGTATGCTTTCCTATCATGCTGACATGACTATCAATACAAATCCTTTAGAGCTTGGTATGGATAAGTTTATTGACTTAAATAATGATTTTGATTTTATTGGTAAAGATGCTCTTATTAAAATAAATAAAGATGGGTTGAAAAGAAAACAGGTTGGATTATTTTTAAATACTGATCGAATGAATGGACCTAATACGAGGTTCTGGGATGTCATGATAGATGATAAAACAGTTGGCAAAGTCACTTCAGCAGTATATTCACCTCGCCTAGAGAAAAATATAGCTTTGGCAATGGTTGATATAAAGTATTCAGACTTAGATCAAGAATTAACAATTAATGATGGAAGTAGTTATTTTAGCGCTGTTGTTGTAAAGAAACCTTTTTATGATCCTAATAAAAATTTAACTAAATCTTAAAGAGCTATTGGTATAGCAAAAGCCAATAAAACAAAAAACCATTTACTGAATTTAAAGAATAAAAGCATACTCATATTGTTCCCATGGTCAGTGAATTTGCTACCCTCAAAAGACCACATAATAGCCCCGATAAACAAGCAAACTATTGAATATATAAAGACAGTTTCCATATTAAAATTATTTTAGTAAAAAAATTTTCTCATCACCAATTATTCTTATTTTTTACAACCCAATACAGTAATGCAATAAATAATAAGTTTCCTAAAAGGTAGGTTGAGTAATCCATAAGAATTATTTTATATTATTTATTGTGCGAAACTATCTATACCTGTGTAAAATCTAGAGTATATGACTAAATCTAAATTTTTAATATTATTAGTTTTATCACTATTAATTCCTGTGATTTTCATAAGATTAATAATAGGTTTTTAGGTTTGATTAAATTAAAAGGGGGATTATGAGTTTAAGAATTTTTCTATCTTTGTTTTTTTTATCTAATGTATTTGCATCGTATAAGTACGAAACTATATTAGAAGATCTTGATGACGCATGGAGTTTTGTCTTTTTAGATGAGGAAACTATTTTATATACAGAATTACCTGGAAATTTAAAAATTGTTAATTTAGTTGATAAAACCATTACTGATATATCAAATCCTCCAGTTGTACACTATGCAAGTCAAGGAGGCTTGTCAGAAGTAATCTTAGATCCTAAATTTGAATTAAATCGTAAAATTTATTTGAGTTACTCTGCAAAAGATAAAAATAACAAATCTACATTGTTCTTGTCTTCAGCAGAACTAATTGATAATTCCTTAAAAAATATAAAGGTTATATTTGAAGCTAATGCACCAAGAAGAACGTCTGTTCATTTGGGTGCAAAAATTGCATTCATGAAAGATGGAACGCTTTTATTAAATAGTGGTGATGGTTTTGATCATAGGGAAAAAGCACAGTATTTAGATAATCATTTTGGAAAGATTATTAGAATTAATAGTGACGGTTCAATACCAAAAGATAATCCTTTTATTAATGTTGAAGGCGCTCTTCCAGAGATATATTCTTACGGTCATAGAAATATGCAAGGACTAGTTATTACGAGCTCTGGTGATGTATATGAACATGAGCATGGACCAAAAGGTGGGGATGAGATGAATCTTATTGAACCATCATTAAATTATGGCTGGCCTGCAATTACATATGGCATCGATTACTCAGGAGCTGTAATAAGTCCTTTTACTGAGAAGGAGGGAATGGAACAACCATTGCTTCATTGGACACCCTCTATAGCTCCATCAGATATGGTTTATTATGAACAAGACTCTTATCCTGAGTTAACCAATACCTTTTTGGTTACAGCATTAGTTTCAAAGGACGTTAAAAAAGTAAGATTTAATAATAATACAAATTATCAAGAAAGCTTATTTTCTGAATTAAATCAAAGATTAAGAAATATTGAAGTATCTCCAGGTGGAATTATCTACTTACTTACAGATGGCCCAGGAGGCAAATTAATCAAAGTATTACCTGAAGAAAGATGAAATTAACAAAAAATATATTTGCTGTATTTGCTGCTTCACTTTTTACAGTTCTATTAATAACGCCAATAACTTCGATATCTAATCTTCTGTGGTTATCTTCAGTTGATATGCCTATCACATTATGGTCATCATTCGAAGTTATCTTATTTGATTTTCAGAGACTTGGGATGCCCTTATTTGTAGTATTTACAATAGCTTTTATTTTAGCTTTTAGTGTTGCAGGCTTAATATCTAAATATACTAACTATGGCGGTAAATATCTGTATGCATTAGCTGGTGCAGTTGCAATCGGCTTTGCTTTAATTTTAATGGTTGAACTCTTATTTCAAACTCAACTACTAGGTGGTAATCGATCGTTGACTGGAAAAATTCTCCATTGGGTTGCAGGTTTCTGTGGCGGTTATTTCTTCTACAATCTTTTTTCTGTAGATAGAACTTATACTTTTATTGTAAGATTTTTTGGTATTTTTTATGCATATTTGTTACTAGGGTTTGTTCTTAATTGGATTTTTACTCCAGCCATAGCTGCTGCAGAGTTTGGTTTTATTTTAGATCAATTATCTGATGATGCTCAAAACGCACTTTTAAGAGATTTTACTTCCTTTTTTGTAGCTACCTTCTTATTCTCAATTCTTGGTGCTATTACTTTAAATCCAACTTGGTTCTTTTCAGCCGGTGTCATTTATTATGGAGCTGCAATATTTAATCTTACAGCTATTTACGTTCATGGGACTCCTTACAATAAAATTTATATTGGTGAAATTATTTTAGGAACATTGCCAACACTTCTTGCTTTGACTATTTTATATAAAAATAGAACCCAAAAAAAACATGAATGACATTTCATCTATTTTATTTAAAGCATTAAAAATTTTATTAATGATTATTGCAATTGGAGTTGTTGTTGGGGTTCTTGGTTTTGGGTTAATTGCATATAACGCATCGTCATCCTGATTTAATTAACATAACCCCTAAAATAGCCACAAAGATCTCAGTAAATAATATTAATAACTGATATGTGCTGGGAACATTAGAAGTAATCCCTGTGATCCTCATTAGAGCAAAACCTGTCATAAAAATAACGATGGTCCAAATAGCTGGAATTGTTAGTGATTTAATAAATGAAGCAGCAACCCAAAAGCTTGCAATTATGATGTACAAACCATAATGATCGAATCTTGCTAAATACACCAAGCCAATAGCATTAATTATTAAGTAAATAGAATGTGTAAGCATTCTAGGATTGTACTTATATAAATTTGATAAAAAAATATAGATTGGTTATAAAATATTAAAAAAGCTTATAATGAATATACAAATTTACCGGGGACAATATGAAAAACAAATTCTTACTTTCATTTTTATCAATCTTATTTACACACTCAATATCATCAAATCAATTACCTATACCTGATATTCAATATGAAAAATTCGTCCTTGATAATGGGCTTACAGTTGTTGTCCATGAGGATAGAAAAGTACCAATGGTTGCTGTAAATATTTGGTATCACGTTGGTTCAAAAAATGAAAATGTAGGAAAAACTGGATTTGCTCACCTTTTTGAACATTTAATGTTTAATGGCACTGAAAATTATAATAATGAATACTTTGAGCCATTTGAAAAAATAGGTGCAACTGATCAAAACGGAACGACCAGTAATGATAGAACTAACTATTTTCAAAACGTACCTACAAATGCTCTAGATTTAGCCTTATGGATGGAATCCGAAAGAATGGGGCATATCCTTGGTGTTATTGACCAAGAGAAACTTGATGAACAAAGAGGCGTTGTTCAGAATGAAAAAAGACAAGGCGAAAATAGGCCATATGGAATGACTTGGAATACTATTTCTAAATCAGCTTATCCAGAAGGGCATCCATATTCATGGTCAGTTATAGGTTCTATGGATGATTTAAATGCAGCTTCTATGGATGATGTACAAGAATGGTTTAAAAACTATTATGGTCCTAATAATGCTGTATTAGTGTTAGCTGGAGATATTGACTTAGAAACAGCTAAAGAAAAAGCAAAAAAGTTTTTTGGTGATATACCATCTGGTCCGAATTTAGCAAAACCAAAAAAATGGATAGCTAAAAGAACTAATTCAAAAAGAGAGATAATTTTTGATAATGTTCCACAAACTAGAATTATGAAAGTCTGGAATGTACCGGAGGCAGGTACTGCGGAAAGTTCAGCGCTGGAACTAGCTGCAGCTACAATATCTGGAACTAAAAATAGCCCGCTTTACCAAAACCTTATATATAAAAATTCACTAGCTACAAGTGTCTCTGCTTATTATTACGGTAGAGAAATTGGTGGATTATTTGTAATTTCAGCGGATGTTTCCAGAGGTTCTTCGGTTGATGAGGTTGAAGATGTAATAGATGCAACTTTAGAAAAATATCTTCAAACTGGTCCTGATAAAAAAGCATTGCAAAGCGCAAAGACGTCCACCGTATCCGGCTTAATTAATGGCTTACAAAGAATTGGTGGCTTTGGAGGTAAGTCAGACATATTAGCTACTTATGAGACTTTTTACGGTGATCCTGGTTATTTTAGGTCTGAATATGAAAGCTATATGAATATGTCTAAGACTGATGTTAGAGATGTAGCAAGAGAATGGTTATCAAGCGGTGATTATGTCTTAACAATAGCACCTGAAGGAAAAACTTCAGTTACAGAATCTGTAGTTGATAGATCAAAGGGAGTTCCTTATCCAACAGATAAAATAACTTTCTCTTTTCCAGAAATCAAAATCGGCAAACTTGATAATGGCTCAAAAGTATTTGTGGTTGAAAGAAATGATCTTCCTTTGGTGCAAATGCAAGTAATGTTTGATGGTGGATATGCTATTGAAAGCACTGAAGAAAGGGGTTATGTCAACTTCACAATGTCCATGATGGATGAGGGAACTGAAAAATATGATGCGTTAGAATTTAGTGAGATATTAAATAGTCTAGGATCAGGTATTGGTTTCGGATCTTCATTGGATACAACATATGGCTCACTATCTGCACTTAAAATAAATCTAGATGAAACCTTAGATTTATTTAAAGAAGCTTTATTAAACCCTGTTTTCAAGGAATCTGAAATAGAAAGAGTAAAAAAACAGTGGTTAGCTAGAATTGCTCAAGCTTTAAATAATCCATCCTCTATGGCTTCTATGGCCATAAGACCTCTTGTTTATGGAGAAGATCATCCATACGGAAATCCTTCTAGTATGGGTAATAGAGAATCTATTACAAATCTAAAAAGAAATGACCTTATTGAAATGCATAAAAAACTTACCAATCCAAAGAATGCATCTTTTATTGTTGTTGGTGACATTTCACTAGACGAAGCTGTAAGCACTCTTAATAAGAAATTTTCTAATTGGAAGTCGGATGAAGGCTTAGTTTCAGTAAACTTAAATGATGTTAAAAAACATCCTAACCCTAGGATTTATCTTATAAATAAACCAGGCGCAATACAGTCATACATAACAGCTGGTCAATTATTGCCACCTACTAATTCAAAAGATGATATTGTTATCGATTATTCAAATTATGCAATTGCTGGAAGTTTTACCTCTAGATTAAATATGAATCTTAGAGAGGATAAGAGTTGGTCATATGGAGCACGAGCAGGAATTAGTAGCTCAAAAGGTCAAAGATTGATGGTTGTTAGAGCTCCTGTTCAAACTGATAAAACTATTGAATCTATCCAAGAAATTTTAAAAGAATATGAAAATTATCTTACTTCAAATCCAGTAACAGCCGATGAATTAGATAAGACTAAACGAGCTAGAACATTGAGATTACCTGGTCAATATGAAACTCTTGGAGCCATAATGGGTGGAATAGAGGATATTGTTACGAATAATAGAGATTTTAATTATTTAAATACTATAGTTGATAAGAGAAATGCTGTTACTCTTGATGAGGTCAAGAGTGCTTCAAAAGAATATATAAATCCTAATTCATGGACATGGGTCATTGTTGGAGATTTATCAAAAATTGAAGAGGGTATTAAAAATCTAAATATAGGCCCTGTTGAGATTATTGAGTTATAAGTAGGCAATTATGGATAATTGGTCAAAAATAATATTTGTTTGTTTGGCTATTGGCTATACATTGCTCATATATCAAAACAATCAATTAAAAGATGAAATAAATTCTATTAAAGATCAAATTGAATTAAAGCCTTCTTCAATGGCTGTAGAGATTGAGAATTGTATGGAGCTTTATTTAAGTACTCAGCAGGAATTATCTGATGATGATTTAAAAAGAGAGCAGAAACAAAATGCTTTTAAGGTATGCAGTTCAAACTATAAAAAATAAATAATAATATCTTAACTATAAATATTTATTTTCTAGGCTGCATTCCTTTAACTCTTTGAAGAGTAATCTCAGTAGCAGCTCGTCTGTGTTTGGACAATTCTTGATAACCCGCATCGTTCCACCAATTATCAGCCTCTTCCTCAGATGGAAAAGAAAATATAATTACTCTATCAAATTGATTGGGTGTATTACCTTCAAGGCATTTTGGTGAATCATCAAAAGTGATAAAAGTACCATTATATTTTTTTAAAAACGGAAAAAATCCTTTTTCATAAATTCTATATTCATCAGGATCGTTAATTTTTAAATTAACAATCATATATACAGGTGCTTGTGTCATAGATTATTTATATTTAGGTTTGTTAAATTTATTTTAATTTATTTATATTTTAAGTAAAAGAACCTACTTACGGTAAAGCTTACCAAATATAGTCAGTCTTAATAGTAATAAGATTGCTAAAGGAATCCATTTATAAACTTCAAAATTTACATCAGATAAATAAACATAGACACAGAAGGCGCCATATATAAATATGGCATATCTTAAAACTATATCAACTTGTTCTTTGATAGATTATTTATAGTTACTGTTGATTTGCTAATGACTTAGCTTCTACTTTATGGCCATTAACAAGAACATCTAAAATCCATTTAAATACTATAGTAAAAATAGTAATAAAGATAAGTTTACTACCCAGGCTTTTATTTTTTTCTGTAATTCTATTTATGAAACCAAAAATTGAGAAGATTATAATTATTGATGACAGTACTTTAAAAATTCCAACAATTAAACCAATTACAAGTCCGTTTGAAGTTATTGCGTTCATAAAAGTTTTATATAAACAAAATAATGTAATTAGCCCTGTTGCAGCTGTTGTTGCTGTTGCTGCTGATGAGCCAAAATATAGATCGTTGAGAGTTATAATTTGTGCACTAGATTGTTCACCTAAATATACAATGACCCCAATACCTATGGCAGGCCATATTATTAATCCCAGTGTAGACCACAAATCACCATAATCTTTAAACACAGTAACTTTATTAGTTGCTGCTGCAATAAACATTGTTAAAAATGAGCCACCAAATACTATGGCTAGCAGTTGAATATTTTGTTCAATAAATTCCATAAAATCCCCCAATAAAATATATACCATTTATTTAAACACATATTTATATATTTATCTTAAAAAGAAATTAAAAAAATGTTATGAAAGAAATGTTGTTAATGCTAAAACTGTTGAAAAAATTTGTAATCAACAAGGCATATATTAGTTTCTTCTCAACAATTCACTTTGGATAAATAAAGTAATTGCGAAAGTTAAAAAACCCTATAAAATAGCTACTTCAGAATCAGGAGGGATGGCAGAGTCTGGTTTATTGTAACGGTCTTGAAAACCGTCGTGCTTTCATCGGCACCGTGGGTTCGAATCCCACTCCCTCCGCCAATTGGTAACTGTAATGTCAGATAAAAAAGAAGATATATCAGAGTTTTTTAGAGAAGTACCCCCATTTTTAAAAGTATTTAATATCACAAATGCATATCCAACAGATGATGATCAATTTATTGTTGAGTTTAACCCAGGGGAAGAATTAACTCATTCAAATGGGATGGTTGTTCAAGGTGGATTTGTAACTGGAATGCTTGATTGTTGTATGGCTCAATTTTTAATTTATAAATCAAAGGGCAAACAAATTCCTTTAACCTTAGATATAGATGTTAAATTTTTAAGACCTTGTGCCCCTGGACCATTAAAAACAGCTGCCAAGATAACAAAAGAGGGTAGATCTATATGTTTTACTGAAGCTTTCTTATTTCAAAATGATAAATTAATTGCCACATCATCAGCTACCAATAAGATGGTTGATAGTCCCTTTTAAGATATACTTTTTGTTATGGATGACGAAAAGTTAGATAAACTCTTAGAATATATTAAACCTGAAAAATCATTTGAAAACACAGACCATCCTAAAGCACCTGATTACTCAAATTATAATAATTGGGCAGCATATCCAGACAAAGACGGGCAGCAGTTTTATTTACCAGACTCATCATTACTATTAAATAAAACTAATAATGATGTAGATGTATTCTACATACATCCAACAGGCTTTTTTGAAAAGACATGGAATTCTTTCATGGAAAAAGATAGAGCTGCATATGAAAGAACAGAAATGATGCTAGGAAATCAAGTTTCAGCATTTAATGAAAGTTGTAATATTTATGCGCCAGAATATAGGCAAGCAACTTATTATTCATATTTTGCTAAAAATTCAGATGGAATGATGGCGCATGACCTAGCATTTAGAGATGTCCTAAATTCATTTAATTATTTTATTGAAAATTTTAATAATAATAAGCCTTTTATTATTATGAGTCACAGTCAAGGAGCATTGCATGCTCAAAGGTTAATATCTAAATATATTCAAGGAACTCAACTTCAAAAGAGAATGATATGCGCTTACGTTATTGGTTATATTATTCCCGATAATATGTATGATGAACTGTTTCCATCTATTCCAAAATCCAAATCATCAACTGATACAAATTGTATTATTTCCTGGTCAACAGTAGTCGAGGGTTTTAAAAGACAAAGAGTAAGAACTATTTTTTGGACACCGTCCGGTTGGACTATTCAATACATGGACCAAAAAATATTTTCAATTAATCCTTTTACATGGAATGATAGTTCAAATTGGCAAGAACCACCTGATTATCATAGTGCTGTTATTACAAAATCACCTAATTATGATTTTGCAGACAGGTTATCGATAAAACATTCCGGTAGTAAAAAAAGTTTAAGATATAGCAGTGTGCAAGATTTTTCGACATCAGTGAATTCTCAAAATGGTCTATTGGAGGCTAAAGGACCTTTGATTGAGCGTATGAAGAAAATCCAATATTTTACAGGTGACTTGCATAGTTATGATGTAATGTTGTTTTGGGGTTGCTTAAGACAGAATATTAAAGACAGGATTAATGCATTTTTATAAATTTTTTTTAATACCTTTATTTTTCATTTCATCATTACAATCATTTGAAGAAGGTTTTATATACAACGACGATATTAAAATTGTATACAGAGATTATGGTCCTAAAAATGCAGAACCTGTTCTTCTAGTTCAAGGGTTAGGTGGCCAACTTATTAATTGGCCAGAACATATAATTGATTTTTTAATAGAAAATGGTTTTAGGCCAATAGTCTTTGACAATAGAGATTCTGGCCTTTCTTCAAGAGTAAAGAGTGACTTATTTACCTCAGAAAATAAAGGAAAAACAATAAGCACAACATATATTAAATATTTTCTAAGATTGCCTATAAATCCACCATATACCCTAGATGATATGGCTGATGACTCTATTTTGATTTTAGATGAACTAGAAATAGATAAGACTCATTTATTAGGTATATCAATGGGTGGAATGATTGCTCAGATTATTGCAGCTAATTACCCTGAGAGAATTAAAACATTTACATTGATTGCTTCATCTGTTTCAACTCCTAGTCCTTTCAACGGCCCAAGAAGAGATGTTAGGAAGCTGTTAATGCAAAGATCGAATAATCCTGAAGCGTCTATGGATGAAAGAATTAATAGAACTAAAAGAATTTTTAAATTAATTGGACTAGAAAATAATGACTTGGATACAAAAGAATTTTATGACAAATCAGTGGAATCCATTAATAGAGCAGGACCAGATGATTCAGGTTTTAGTAGACAATTAATGGCAATATTAGGCTCAAAAAACAGAATTAATAAAGTTAAATCTATAGAGGCAAAAACATTAATTATTCATGGTAAAGAAGATCCTTTGATAAAGGTAAATAATGCATACAAAGCAAATAAACATATCAAAAATAGTAGTTTGTTAATATATCCAAAAATGAGACACTTAATAGAGGAGCCTGTTTTTGATTTGTTTAAAAATGATCTTTTACTACATTTAAAGGGTGTTTAATGTTATCCAATCACTTTAAGTTTCAGTATTCAGCTGGTGCCATTGCTAACGGTATTAAAACAGATATGTTTACCTTCTTTTTACTATTCTTCTATTCAAGAGTTATTGGATTAGATCCTCTGTTAGCTTCACTTGCAATAGGAGCGGCTTTGATTGTTGATTCTATTACGGACCCATTAATGGGAACTATATCAGATAGAACTAATAGTAAATTAGGCAGAAGACATCCATATATGCTTGCCTCATTCGTACCAGTATCAATATTTTATATACTTTTATTCACACCCAAACCTGATTGGGATATATCTCAAAATCAATTATTTTGGTGGATGTTTATATGCGCTAGCTTTACAAGAATAGGGATGACACTTTTTGAGGTACCGCATAGATCATTTGGTGCAGAAATAACAAAGGATTATTTAGAAAGAACAAAGCTTTTTTCATGGAGAGAAATGTTTGCATGGGTGGCAGGAATTTGTAATGCATTCCTTGCTTATAATGTTTTCTTTAAATCTACGCCAGAATATCCTTATGGTCAATTAAATCCAGAAGCTTATTTTCCTTTGGCATTAACGGGTGCAATTTTTATGATTTTATCCTTGTTATATTCATCCATATCAACTACAAATAAAATCGAGGATCTCTCGAAATGGACTGAAGCAGTTACCCTTAAGCAAATACTAAAAGAATTAAAAATAGCTATATCAAATAGGTCTTTTATTTTGTTCTTTCTTGGTAGCTTAACTTTATCTATTTCATGGGGATTATTAAATAGCTTAACTTTATTCATAAATACGGATTTCTGGGGACTAAAAGGTAGTCAAATTGGCATATTTTTATATATTTATTTTGGAGCTGCTTTTTTAGCATTTTACATAACTCCAAAATTGGTCTCATTAATTGGGAAAAGAAATTTTGTATTGATATGTGTCTCAGGTGTAGCCTTAGCAGCGCCAATTGCTTTTATTTCATATAATTTAGGATTAACTCCAGAAAAAGGTACTACAGCATTAGTTTTGTTTTTATGTGTACCACTAATCTTTATATCAACTTTAAGTATTGCTGGTAATATGGCCAGGGATGCAATGATTGGTGATATAGCAGATGAGGTTGATCTGCAAAGCGGTAAGAGACAAGAAGGAGTCTTATATTCAGCCGTTTCTTTTGTACAGAAAGTTAATACTGCTATTGGTTCTTTGACTGGCGGATTAACACTATGGGTTCTTAATATAACTGCTGAAACACCTACCTATGATCAAGCTTATTCATTATTCTTTGTGCAAGGTGTTATTGGCCCAATATTACTAATAATACCAATTCTATTTTTTTATTTTTATTCGCTTGATAAAAAAAGACACGCAGAGATTATCCGACAGATCAATGAGAGAGCCTAAAATGCTAGATAAGGCTTTCTATTGATTTAGAAATTCTTTTCCAAAGTGTTTTCTCAGCTGCTGTAGGCTTTGCTGAGATGTTGTTAATAAAGTGAACTAATAAATCATCAACTGAATTCAGATTATCAACAACCTTATTAAATTTATTGGTGAGCATTTCCATTTGAATGGATTGTCTAAGCTGAGCATCTTTTTTTAATGAATCAATACCGGCAAGAGCTTCAAGTTTTACACAAGAATAGATTAAAGCTTCTGTATTAGACTTTTTAATTGGTTCTTTATTAATTTTATTTTTTAATGAAGAAGGGGATTTATTTATATCTAACTCTCCTTTTAAAAAAGCATCAAGCAGGCTTAAATATGAATCAATCTTATCTTTCTTTTGAATAGCTGCTTGCTCTTTCTTTATATTCTTTATATGTTTTTGTATCAAGGTATATTCTTTTGTCTTTGATATATTCTTAAGTTCACTGAGAGCTTTAGTAGTTTCATTTAAAGTTATTTCATTGTTTTGAAGCTGTTCTAATAGATTATTAGCTTTTGCTATCTCATCATCAATGACTTCTTTTTTTGCAGTAAAAAATCTATCTGCTGATTTATTAAATTTATCCCATAATTTATTATCAGCTTTTCTTCCAGCTGAGCCTGCTTTTTTCCATTCATTTTTTAAATCATTAAATTTTTTAATACATAGATCATTGTCTTCATCGGATATGGCTTCAACTTTTAAAATTAAGGCTTCCTTTGCTTTTATAACAATTTGTTCTTGCTTTTTAATAGCATCGTTGATTGGTTTTTTAGCATCAAAATAAGCATTTCTTAATTTATTGAGATCTTTATCTAAAACTGGTGCATATTTTTGCCATTCATCAAATGATTGTCTTAAAAACTGTATTAGAAATTTAGGTTGAGGCCAATTTGATGAGTTATTTTGAACATATTGATTAATATTATTAATTATCTCCATTCTTTGCTCAGCATTATTTATCTTTATTTGTTTAAGTTCATCAAAGTATTCACTGCATGGCTCCCATGCTTTGTTTGTTATTTCGTTAAATCTATTCCACTGTTCTTTTGACGCGGGTCTGCTGGATAAATCAAGAAGTTGCCATTTTGTTTGAATATCATGAATCATATGAGCTTGTTTCTTTGGGCTTTCTAACGGCGTTTCGATAAGTTTAGATATCTCATTTATTAACTCTTCTCGTTTTGGGTTAGTGGCAAATGATGACATATCATCAAAATATCTTGATTGACCAATTGCAAAATTAAGTTTATGTCTTAATTTGTTAGGAACTTTATCGAGCTCTTTAGATTTTGAAATAACTTCACGTACCTTTTTTTGAGCATTTTTAATAGCGCCATTAGAAAATAAAGCTTCTGCTTCATCTAACTGTTTAAATAAATCTTGACTTGTTTTCACATTAATCTCTTTTGAAGTTTATAATTATAACAAATGAAAAAACGAATTCTAACAGGTATTACGACAACTGGTACTCCTCATATTGGAAATTATTTAGGAGCAATTAAACCCGCACTTAAACAAGCTAAAAATTATGATGAATCATTTTATTTTTTAGCAGATTATCATGCAATTATAAAAAATTCTGATGATAAAGAAGTTTCTGAGTCAGTAAAAAATGTAGCTTTAGCATGGTTAGCTTCAGGACTAGACACTAACAAATCATTTTTCTACAGACAGTCCGATATACCAGAAATTCTTGAACTAAGTTGGATATTAAATTGTATTACAGCTAAAGGATTGATGAATAGATCTCATGCCTATAAAGCTGCTACAGCGAATAATACTAGCGATGAAGATAAGGGCATTACAATGGGTTTATTTTCATATCCTGTCTTGATGGCAGCTGACATTTTAATGTTCAATGCAACCCATGTTCCAGTTGGTGCAGATCAAATTCAACATCTCGAAATGACTAGAGACATTGCGGCTAGATTTAATCATATTTATAAAAAAACCTTTGAATTACCTGAGGCTATTATTCAATCAAAAAAAGATACTGTACCCGGAACTGATGGACAAAAAATGTCAAAGTCATATGGAAATATAATTCCCTTGTTATCATCCGAAAAGCAATTAAAAAAAGCTATTGCAAAGATCGTAACCAATTCACTTGAACCTGGAGAACCAAAAGACCCATCAAACTGCACAGTTTTTAAACTATACAAATATTTTGCTTCAGAAGAAATGCTTAAAGAATTTGAAGATGATTATAACGACGGCATTAGCTGGGGAGATGCAAAAAATAAATTATTTAATATTGTTAATGATGAAATGTTACCTATAAGAGAAAAATATGAATCTTTAATAAATGATAAGAATCTATTAAATGATTTATTAAGCGAAGGTTCAAATAAAGTAAGGCCAATAGCCCAGGAAATGCTTTCTGGAATAAGAGATAGTATAGGCATTAAAAAAATATTTTAATGAAAAATTATGGTTCCTCATGGCTTAAATTTGGTCTATTTACAGTTGGATTAGGTCAATCATTTGTATTTGTAATAGTTCCACCATTGGCAAGAGAGCTTGGTTTATCAGAGGTGCAAACATCTTCAATATTTGCATTTTCAGCAATCGGCTGGGCCTTAACAAGTGCTGCATGGGGCAGGGCTAGTGATAAATACGGAAGAAGAAATATTGCTATTCTCGGACTTCTTGGTTATTCAGCATCTTTGATAGCAATGATTACTCCATTATTTTTAGTCGAAAAAAATTTACTAGATTTAATTTTTCTGTTTCCTTTATTAGTTTTTGGTCGAATGCTTAATGGATTATTAGGTTCTGCTACTAGACCAGCATCTTTTGCTTATGTAGCTGATACCTCATCAAAAGATAAAAGAACTGTTAAGTTTGCTAGATTAGAGTCGAGTTTTTTGATTGGTACTGTTGCAGGACCGTTAATAGGAGGTTTTTTAATTTTGATCTCGAAAGAAACTCCATTTTATATTTTTAGTATATTGGGCCTCATAGCATCTATTGGAATTTATAAAAATATTGAAAACAAACCTACAACAGAAATAAATCAAGAAAATCTAATACAAAAAGTTTCATGGAAATCAAAAACTGTCTGGCCTTTTTTATTTATTGCATCTATATCAAGCTTATGTTTAGCATCGCTGATTCAAACCATTGGATTCTATTTATTTGATACATTTCCTGATATTGAGGACTTACCAGTTCTTATAAGTATGACTTTTGTTTTGTTGTCTATTTCTACAATAATGAGTCAATATCTATTTACAGATGCATTTCCATTATCTAACAATAAACTATTGATATACGGTATTTTATTATTAACTTTTTCGTATATAGTTATGGCCTTATATCCTAAGCTTTCAGTTTATTATTTAGCAATAATAATTAATGGATTGGGTGGTGGATTACTGCGCCCAGCTATATCATCCTCATTATCATTAGCACAGTCTCCAGAACACCAAGGCTCTGTTGCAGGATATTTAGGATCTGTATATCCAATTGGACATATATTAACTCCAGTTCTTGCAATGCCAATATATGCATTGAATCCAGCTTTTTTATATTATTTTTCATCGATACTGTGTTTAATATGCTTTATATTTATAATTACTAATCCTGTTCTTAAAACAAATAGATAGAATGAAAAAAACATTATTATTAATTAATCTTGGAACTCCTGATAGCCCGTCCTACTGGAACGTTTTTAAATATCTAAGAGAGTTTTTGTCTGATGAAAAGGTTATAGATATCAACCCAATACTTAGATTTTTTCTTGTAAATTTTATAATCTGTCCTTTTAGATCATTTAGTTCGTCAAAGATATATAAAAAAGTCTGGAATAGTGAGTATGGTTCGCCATTACTTCATAATACACAAGAATTGACTAGAGTTTTATCAGAAAAATTACCTAATATTAATGTCAGGTATGCAATGCGTTATCAATCACCGTCTATTAAAAACGTTTTAGACGAAATCCTCCTAGATAATCCAGATGAAATAATAGTTTTACCCTTGTTTCCGCATTATGCAGCAGCAACCACAGGTTCTGTTTATAAAGAAGTATCTAGATGTCTTGGTAAAAAATGGGTAGTGCCTAAAGTTACATTTATTAATCAATTTTATGACAATCCATTATTTATTGATGCATGGGTCGATAAAGCAAAAAAATTTGATGTAAACTCATATGATAAGGTTATTTTTAGCTATCACGGCGTTCCTAATAGTCATGTTGATAAAGTTTATGATGATGGTTTATGTTCTGATAATGACTGCGAGTTAGGCATTACTGAAAAGAATAAATTTTGTTACAAAGCTACTGTATACGAAACAACTAAACTTATTGCTAATAAATTAAATTTAGATACATCAAAATATGAAGTAACATTTCAATCAAGACTAACTAATAAGTGGCTTGATCCCTTTAGTGATAAGGTTCTAGAGTTGCTACCCTCAATGAATCAAAAAAAAGTCCTAGTATTTTCTCCAGCATTTACAGCTGATTGCCTAGAAACTATTTTTGAGATAGGTGATGAATACAAAGAGTTATTTATAGATGCTGGTGGCGAGGTTCTTGATTATGTACCATCACTTAATTATTCTGATATGTGGGCAGAATCATTAATAGATATAGCCAACCTTGGAGATAATAATGTTTAAAGATAATCTTTTAAAAGGCAAAAGAATTCTTGTTACTGGTGGAGGCACAGGTCTTGGAAAGGAAATGGCCTCTCATTATGGCCAACATGGGGCAGATTTATATATATGTGGAAGACGAGAAAATGTCCTAAAAGATACTGCCACTGAAATTGAAGATAAATATGGTGTCAATGTTACATACGAAACCCTTGATATCAGGTCTTCAGCAGATGTTGAGGGCTATATAGATAGAATATTTCAAGAAGCTCCGCTAGATGGATTAGTTAATAATGCTGCAGGTAACTTTATATCTCCAACTAAAGATTTATCTCACAAAGGTTTTGATGCTATTGCTAATATAGTCTTTCATGGTACTTTTTATATAACTCATTCTGTTGGTAAAAGATGGATAGAACAAAAAATTAAAGGCTCTATTATTTCAATATTAACCACATGGGTTTGGACTGGTTCTCCATATGTTGTTCCATCCGCAATGTCTAAATCAGGACTGCATGCTATGACCCAATCATTAGCAGCGGAGTGGGGTAAATATGGAATAAAAGTTAATGCTATTGCCCCCGGCCCGTTTCCAACAAAAGGAGCATGGGATAGACTCAACCCTGGTGGTGATAATGACTCTGATTTTATGGGTTCTGTTCCTGTTGGCAGGCTTGGTGAAATGAATGAGTTGCAAAATTTGGCAACCTTTTTAATGGCAGATGGGTGCGATTATCTTACCGGTCAAACGATAGCTATCGATGGCGCTCAGTATTTAACTGGTGGAGGAACATTCTCAAACCTTGATAAAGTCACTGAAGAAGATTGGGAACAGTTAAGAGCTATGATAAGGTCATCTAATAAGAAAGACAAAGCTGATAGAAGCTAGGGGGTATTATGGAAAACAATATAAATGAAATGCAAAGAGTTCTTGAATCACAAAAGAAATTCTTTATTGATGAAGGTGCTCCCTCAATCGATCTTAGGGTTGATAGATTGAATCGTTTGAAGAGTTTAATTATTGAAAATCGTTATGATTTTGTTGACGCATTAAATGAAGATTATGGGAACAGATCAAAAAATACATCCATAATGACAGATGCCTACAGCATCATTCCTGATATTAATAATGCAATTAAAAATATTAAAAAATGGACTAAAACTGAGAAACGTTCATCAAATTTTCCATTTGGTTTATTTGGAGCTAAATCCTACGTTAAATATGAACCTTTAGGCACTGTCGGCATGATATCTCCATGGAATTTTCCAGTTAATCTATCTTTTGGACCACTGGCAGCAATCTTTGCGGCAGGAAATCAGGTTATGCATAAACCAAGCGAATTAACACCTATTACGGCATCATTAATTAAAGACCTTTGTGATAAAGCTTATGATGAAAATGAGTTTGCTACTTTCTTAGGTGGTCCTGAGGTTGGTGAAGCATTTACAAAATTACATTTTGATCATCTTCTTTATACGGGTTCAGGAAATATAGGAAAACATGTTATGCAATCAGCATCTCAAAATCTTGTTCCGGTTACACTTGAATTAGGTGGTAAATCTCCAGTTGTAATAGGTAACTCAGCAGATATGAAAGTTTCTGCAAAAAGAATTATGTTCGGTAAAACACTTAATGCTGGTCAAATTTGTTTAGCGCCAGATTATGTAATTGTTCATAAAGAAAAGAAAGATGAATTCATTAGTGAGGTAGAAAATGCTATTAACGAATACTACCCATCTATGAAAGATAATGAGGATTACTCATCAATTATTAATCAAAGGCATTTTGATAGAATCAACTCTTTGGTTGAAGATGCAAAGCAAAAAGGAGCTGATGTTAAAGAAATTAACCCTTCTAATGAAGACTTTTCTCAACAACAGTTTTATAAAATACCTCCTACATTAGTTACTAATACCACTGATGATATGAAAATAATGCAAGAAGAAATATTTGGTCCTGTCTTGCCAGTTCTAGAATATGAAGACTTAGACGATGCTCTTTCAACTATTAATTCTAAAGATAGACCATTAGGATTATATTACTTTGGTAATGATAAACATGAAGAAGAAAAAATAATGTCAAAAACTTCTTCAGGTGGCGTAACTATCAATAATGTCGTAGGCCATATTCAACAAAAAGACTTACCTTTTGGTGGGGTTGGGCCATCAGGTATGGGCAGATATCAATCTTTTGATGGTTTTAAAAACTTTTCAAACCCAAGAGCTTTTTATAAAGATGTGGGCTTTAAATTTGATAAGCTTTTTGATGATATAAGACCACCTTATACCAAAAGCATAGAGAATTTATTAAAAAGATTATTAAAATAATAACCCCGTGTTTAAACTTCCTCTTAAATTAGCTTTTAAGTACTTTAAATCTAATAAAGGAGGAGTTTTTTCATTTACTTCATTTTTGGCAATTTCTGGTCTTGCTATAGGCGTAGCAAGTTTAATTATTGTCATGTCAGTAATGAATGGTTTTGAGAAAGAATTACAAAATAGAATTCTCGGTGTTGTTCCGCATGCTGTTCTTTATGCCGATGAACCTATTAAGAAATATGAGTCTTTAATTGAGAAAATAAAACAAAACCCAAATATTTTAGAAGCTGTCCCATATATTTCATTTCAGGCACTAGCTACATCTAAATCTGTTAGTAAAGGTGTATCTGTTAACGGCATAAAACCAAATCTTGAAAAAAATGTTTCGATATTACCTGAATATATGATTTATGGAGAAATTAGTGATTTGCATAAAGACAATTCAATAATAATTGGTTCTTGGTTAGCATCATACCTAGGAGTTTTTCCTGGTGATAAAATAAATATTACAACTTCTGACATAAAGACAACAATTATAGGATCTTATCCTAAATCTGTTTCACTGGAGGTGGTTGGTATATTTGAACTAAGAGCTGAAATTGATCAATCTTTAGTTTTAATTTCTCATAAACTAGCTCAAAAAATTAAATCGCTTAATAATCAAACCTCATCTATTAGGCTGAAAACATCTGATTTATTTATTGCTGATAAAATTGCTTTTGATTCTATACCAGACGACACCGGTCTTTTTTCATCATCATGGAAGCAAACACATGGAACATTGTTTGAAGCGATTCAATTTGAAAAATTATTAATTGGTTTAATGTTATTTTTGATTGTTGGTGTTGCTTCAATACTTGTACTTTCAACTATAGTCATGACTGTTAAGTCTAAAGAAAGAGAGGTGGGTATTCTTAAAACTATAGGAGCTAATAATAGTCAGTTAGTTATGATTTTCTTTTATCAAGGATTGATGGTTAGCTTAATAGGACTGGTTTTTGGTTTATTAATAGGACTATTAATAACATTTAACTTAAATAATTTCATAGCTTTTCTTGAATCAATACTACAGAAAAATTTGCTAGAAGCTTATTTCATAAATTATTTTCCATATTACATTGACTATACACAAATTTTTTATATATGTTGTTTATCATTTATTTTTAGTATTTTTTCATCTTTATTGCCAGCATTAAGAGTAACAAAGCTAAATCCAATTGAGATATTAAGACATGAATAAAATTGAATGCATAAATCTATGTAAATCGTATTTCATTGATTCAAATGAAATAGAAGTTCTAAAGGATATAAATATAACAATATCAAGAGGTGATTTAGTAGCCATATCAGGACAGTCTGGTGCTGGTAAATCGACATTATTACAAATTATTGCATCACTAGATTCTCAATCATCTGGTTCTTTAATTTATGATGATAAAGATTCAACAACTTTTAAAAATAATGATTTAAGTAAGGTTAGACTTAATAATTTTGGTTTTGTATATCAGTTTCATCATTTATTAGAAGATCTCAACGTTCTTGAAAATATTCTAATACCACTCGAAATTTCGAATAAATCTTCTAATAATTCATCAGTATTAGATATTATTGAAGAAGTTGGTCTTACTTCAAGAATTAGCCATCTTCCTTGGAAACTGTCTGGCGGTGAAAAACAAAGAGTTGCTATAGCAAGAGCGTTGGTTAATAAACCTAACTTTATTTTTTTAGATGAACCTACTGGTAATCTTGATCAAAAAAATGCAGGTATAATTCAAAACTTGTTATTAGATATCTCAAAACGTCACAACATAGCTCTAGTGACAGCAACCCACGATAACAACTTTATAAAAAACTTTGATAAAATCTATAAAATTCAAAACATGAATTTGGCTGAGGTTTAAATGACAGAATTTATAACTGCAGGAGGCCCTTTTATGTGGCCGTTGCTTGCATGTAGTATTTTAATTATAACTATTGCTGTAGAACGCTTATGGTTTTTACAAATTAGGCTTGTCTCACCAAATGGACTAACAAATCAAATCGTTAATCTTTTTAATAAAGACCTTATTAATAATAAACAAGCTGAAGAAATTTCAGACTTATCATCATTAGGTTTTTTGCTTATATCTTGTATTAAATATAAAGATTTACCTCGGGAAAATTTAGAATCAAAAATCGAAGAAAAGGCTATAGAAGTAAAGTTCACACTTGAAAGAAATTTAAACATGCTAGGAACAATTGCAACAATTAGCCCTTTGCTGGGTCTTCTTGGCACCGTAATTGGAATGATAACTGCTTTTACAGGGTTAAGTGAAGCAACAGGTGCTAACCCAGATGCTTTAGCCGCTGGTATTTCACAAGCATTGATAACAACAGCTTTTGGGTTATTTATAGCTGTTCCCGGTCTTGTTCTTCATAAATACTTTGAACAAAAGGTTTCCTCTCTTTTAATATCTCTTCAAATTGAAGTATCTAGATTTATAGATGTCATAAATAAATGAAATTTATTAATCAAGAAAAATCCTCTTTTTCAATAGAGATAACTCCCCTAATAGATATTGTTTTTTTACTTGTAATTTTCTTTGTTGTTACCTCTAAGGTAGGGGACTCACAATTTTTATCACTAGATCTTCCTAAAACAGAATCTTTTAATACTAATCTTGTCGAAATAAATAATGAGATATCAATAACTTCAACTGGTAATGTTTATATTAATGGGATTGTTTTTAATATTGATAATATGAATGATATTGAGGATGCTATTTTTAGATTAGATAATTCATCTGGCTCTATAGTGCTAAGTGCAGAAGCATCATCCCTTCATGTATGGATTGTAGGTATAATGGATATCTTAAATACATATGGCTTTAATGAAGTTCAAATAAGAACTATTGAAAAATGAAAACAGGCAGTCTAAGACGAATTCTCGGTTATACCTATCGTTATAAATGGTCATTTTTAATAAGTGTAATTGGTTTTATAACTTTTGCTGCTGCAGATATTGCTGCTGTTGAGTGGATTAGAAGAATAATTGGTTTTTTTGAATCAGAAGATAAGAGTCTTAGTACTTTGTTAGCAATGTCATTAGTATTTATTGCTATTACCAGAGGCCTTGGTTTTTTTGTTGGTAACTATTTTATGTCACGAGTTGGTTTTGGAATTGTTCATGATTTGCGTGCTGAACTTTTTCAAAAGCTTCACGATCTACCAAAATCATATTTTGATGAAAACCAATCAGGACAACTAATTAATAGAATAACATTTACTACAACTCAAGTTTCTGCTGCTGCATCTAATGCTGTAAAAACTATTGTAAGAGAAGGCTTTCTTCTTTTAGGCCTTTTTATTTATTTACTATTTCTTAATTTAAAATTGACTTTACTATTGGTAGCCACAGCACCATTCATTGCATTAATAGTGTATGTAGCTGGAAAGAGGCTTAAGAAGCTTGCTACAAAAATTCAGACAGCAATGGGAGATGTAACTCATATAGCATCAGAGGCTGTTGACGGCCATGTTGAAATTAAGAGCTTTAATGCAGAAGAATATGAAAATAAAAGATTTTTTATTGCCAATTCATCAAATAAAAATCAAAACCTAAAACTTGAAGCCACAGGAAATTTAGCCACTCCAATAATTCAAATTTTAGTTTCAATATCTCTATCTCTTGTAGCATTTTTTGCCCTAGGTCCTCAATTAGGAATAACGCTTGATGCTGAAACATTTGTTGCATTTTTTACAGCTGCAGGCTTGATGGCCAAACCACTTCGTCAATTATCAAATGTGAATATTATTATTCAAAAAGGACTTGCTGCTGCAAATGAAATTTTTGATCAACTTGATCAAGATAACGAAGATAATAATGGTGAAAATACTGAACAGATCCATGGCAATATTGAATTTAAAGAAGTTTCTTTTTCATATAATACCGGTGGTTTAATTATTGATAATGTCTCGTTCACCATTAATAAAAATGAAACAGTAGCAATTGTTGGAAAATCTGGTTCGGGTAAATCTACTATTGCTAATTTAATACCACGTTTTTATAACCATACATCTGGCGATATTTTAATTGATGAAATTTCTGTAAATGATTATTCACTTAAACATTTAAGGTCCTCTATATCTATAGTTAATCAATCTCCCTCATTATTTAATGACACAATTGCCAAGAATATTGCTTATGGTGAAGATGAAATAGATTTCCATAGGCTTAAAGAGTGTGCAAAACAAGCTGGTTGTATTGATTTTATAGAGGAACTTCCTGAAGGATTTGAATCAGAGATTGGAGATGACGGTGTTTTATTGTCAGGAGGTCAGCGACAAAGATTAGCTATTGCTCGGGCATTTTATAAAGATTCACCAATAATAATACTTGATGAGGCAACATCAGCTTTGGATACTGAATCCGAATTAATTGTTCAAGAGGCCTTAGAGAAGCTCATCACTAACCGTACAACTATTGTTATAGCTCATAGACTGTCAACAATTGAAAATGCATCTAGAATAATTGTTCTTGAAAAAGGTATGATTGCTGAAACAGGTACTCATAAAGAGCTATTAGAAACAGATGGAATATACCAATCCCTTTATAAGAATAAATTTGAAGACTCACCAAAAGATAAAATAAAAGTTAAATCTTCTAATCAAATATATGTTCCTGAATTTAGTGATGAAGATAACTCAAGCTTTGTTGTTGATAGCTGGTATAAAAAAAGTCTGTGGTTATATTTACTTTTACCATTCTCATTTATTTTTTCATTCTTAACTGATAGTCGAAGAAAGAAATTTATTGCTAATAAAAGTTTATCTCATAAGTTCAATGTACCAGTAATTATTGTTGGAAATTTAACTATAGGTGGAACAGGTAAAACTCCGTTAGTTGCTTATATTGCTAAAGAACTTAAATCCTTAGGCTATAAACCAGGAATAGTTAGTAGGGGTTATGGTGGCAAATTTAGAGAAACATTAGAAGTGACAAATGAAACTCCGGTAAAGCAAACTGGTGATGAAGCTCAAATACTTGCAAAGTTAGATCTACCTTTTTATATAGATAAAAATAGAGTAAGAGCTGTAAAAAAATTACTTGAAAATCATGAATGCAACGTCATCTTATCTGATGATGGTTTACAGCACTACAATATGACTAGAGATATAGAAATAGTTGTAATAGACGGCAAAAGAAGATTTGGAAATAATTTAACTTTTCCAGCTGGCCCATTAAGAGAAACTAAAAATAGATTAGATACCGTTGATTTTATTGTCAATAACGGTGGACCAACTCAAAATAATGAATACTTAATGAATGTTAGTCCTTCTAGGTTTATACATTTAAAATCTGGAAAGTCTTATCCTGTTAAGGAATGGCCAATGCATAAACAAGTTCATGCTGTTGCAGGTTTGGGTAATCCAGGAAGGTTTTTTGATTTATTGGTTAGGTTGGGCTTTGATATAACTCGTAATTCTTTTCCTGATCATCATAATTTTACCGAAGAAGATATTCATTTTTTAGATCATCTCCCAATCATAATGACAGAAAAAGATGCATCAAAATGCTCTAATTTTGATAACAATAAGATTTGGTATCTAACCATTGAGGCTGATGTTTCAGATAATTTTATTGAAGAGATAGACTATAAGCTCAAATCAATAAATAAATAATGTCTAATAAATTTTTTATTCTTATCCCATCCAGAATTGGTTCTACAAGACTTAAAAAAAAACCACTTATTGATATTGGGGGTATTTCATTAATACAAAGAGTTTTCAATAATGCAATCAATATAACTAGTGAGTCATATGTTGCTACAGATTCTAATGAAATATTCGAACACGTATCAAAATTTACTAAAAATGTAATCATGACTAGTTCTGATCATATATCTGGGACAGATAGGGTATATGAGGCAGCTACGGAATTACAATTATCAGACAATGATCTCGTCATTAATTTGCAAGGTGATGAACCTTTTATGCCAAATGGACTACTTAAGAAAATTATAGATGATTTTTTTAAGGTTGATCCTGATGTTATTTCAGCCTGCCATTCAATAGTTGATATGCATGACCTTCTAAATAAAAACTGTGTAAAAGTAATTATTAATGAAAATGGATATGCAGATGCTTTTAAAAGAGAAGTTACAACGACTAATAATTCATATGTTATGAGGCATATCGGTGTGTATGGTTACAAATATAAAACTTTGTCAAAAATAGTAAATTTAAAGCCAACACAGAGTGAATTAAATAATAAGTTAGAGCAACTAAGGTTTCTGGATAATAATTTATCTATTTATATGACTGAATATGATAAAGATGTTCCACCAGGTATTGATACAGATGAAGATCTTAAAAAAGCTGAAGCTTACTTAAAAACATTATGATTATTGAAGAAGATGCACATATAGTAAATTCACTAGCCATCAATGCAAAGTGCAAGATTCAACTAACTCTTGAGAGTGAAAGTGATTTAGAAGAATTAAAATATTATTTTAGTGAACATAATAATAAATACTATATTGTAGGTGAGGGTACAAATTTAGTTTTACCAGAATACTTTGATGGGATTATTATCAAGACTAAATTTAAAAATATAATTGAAGATAATGCTAATAAATTATTAAAAGTTGGCGCCGGATACAATTGGAATGAACTTGTTAAGTATTGTCTTTCAAAAAGTATTTATGGATTTGAAAACTTAGTCGACATACCTGGAAGTGTTGGTGCAGCCCCAATTCAAAATATTGGTGCATATGGTTCTGAAGTTTCTTCTTTAATTGAAAGTATAGATTGTTATTGCTTAAAAAATTTTAGGAAAGTTAATTTAAAAAACTCAGAGTGTAATTTTATATATAGAAATTCTTCCTTAAAAAATTCAGATTATCTTATCTACAACATAAATTTTATAACCAATAAAGAAAAAATAATTTCAACTAACTATGAAACCATTACAAAATTTATTAAAAAAAATTCCATAATTATTAATAACCCCATTGATCTGAGCAACGTTATTTCAAAAATTAGATCTCAAGCATTGCCCGATCCTAAATTGATTAACAATGTTGGGAGTTTTTTTAAAAATCCTATTGTTGAATTTAATTCAATTAATTTTAATATTCATTCAAAAGAAAAATTGATACTTTGGAATCATGATAATTCTAAAGTAAAGGTTGGTGCAGCAAGGTTGATTGAATTAATAAAAGGTGATTTATCGCTACATAAAAATGTTAGTTTATATAATAAACACTGTTTGGTGTTAGTTACCAATGGGAAAGCATCCCAAGAAGATATATTAAACTTCGCATCTGAAATTCAAGAATTGGTTCTTACAACATTTAATATTAATTTAGAAATTGAACCAAATATTATTTATTGATATGTTTATTTGGTCATCAATAGCACATATCATTGCATTAACAAGTCCAGGACCAGATACAGCGATAACAATAAGACAAGTCTCCTTATATGGAAGAAATGCAGGTTTTTATACTGCCCTTGGTATAGGTGTAGGAATTTATTTTCATTGTTTTCTTGCAATAAATGGAATTTCGTTACTTATATTAGAAGATGAGCTCTATAAATTTATAATAAGCATCATTGGTAGTTCCTATATATTTTATCTTGGGATTACAATGGTTAGAGCTAGCTCTTTGCCTGAATATGATCAAGACAATTCAAAGAATAGTTTTTCAATATATGGAAGTTTTTTATCAGGTTTAATTACAAACATATTTAACATTAAAGCCTTTATATTTTTTGTTTCATTATTTACTATCCTTATAGACTCAATTCAGGGTATATTTTTTTATCTTTATCCAATTTACTTTTCAATTACTTCTGCATTATGGTTTATATTGGTGTCTTTTTTGCTTACATCATCGAAGATAATTAATATTCATAAGAATAAATTAATAAATTATTTTTTATCAGCAATTTTATGTTTAATTGGTCTCTTCATTTTTATAAAATCTATACATGAGTATTTCTAAGATTGCTAATAATATTAAGTTAACTGGAAACAGTTTCCCACCAGTTCACAAGTGGAATCCAGAATTATGTGAAGGTCAGGAATTTTATGTAGACAGAGAGGGTGAGTGGTTTTATAACAATTCCCCAATTAAAAATTATAAATTAACAAAGCTTTTCTCCACCGTTTTAAGAAAAGATGATGACTTATATTACTTAGTTACTCCTCATGAAAAAGTTCCTCTAAAAACTGCTATAGCTCCATATGTTATTACAGACTTTAATTTTAATAGTGAGTATCTTGAGTTAGTTACAAACTTTGAATATTCTTTTGTTATCAATGAAATTAATTCAATTAAACTTATTGAGTTTGAAGATACTCAAATCCCTATTGTTAATGTAAGAGATAACATTGAGGGTTTTTTTAGTAGATCAACTTATTATAATTTAATAAATTATGCTTTAGAAAAGAATAATATAATCGATGACATTCTATATATAACTAGTGCCAATAAGGATTATCCAGTAGGTAAAATTGCATAAAAAACTTAAGTTAGAACAAAAAATTTGTGTTATCTGTAATAAACCATTTTCTTGGCGTAAGAAGTGGGAAAAAAACTGGAATAATGTTAAATATTGCAGTGATAGATGTAGAAATTCTAAGAATTTAAAGTCTCAGATATCCAGTCATTAATATATTCTTCAAGAATATCTAATGGGACTGAACCTCTTTTTAGAATCTCATGATGGAAGTCTTTAATATCATATTTATCACCTAATTCTCTTTTTGCTTTTTGTCTTAATTCCAATATCTTTAATTGCCCAATCTTATATGCAAGGGCTTGACCTGGCCATGCAATATATCTATCAACTTCATTTTCAATATCTAATTTAGATTTTGCTGTATTTTCTATAAAGAGATTAATTGCATCTTCTCTTGACCAGCCCTTATAGTGCATTCCTGTATCAACAACCAATCTTATAGCTCTCCACATATCATAAGTTAGTTGTCCAAATTTATCGTATGGATCATCATAGATTCCCATAAATTCACCCAGTTCTTCGCTATATAAGCCCCAACCTTCAACAAATGCTGTAAAACTCAAATATTTGCGGAAAGTTGGTACATTTTCTAATTCTTGAGCAAGTGATATTTGAAAATGATGCCCAGGTACTGCTTCATGAACGGTTAATACTGGTATTTCATATTTTGGACGTGACTCAGGTTTATAAAGATTCGCATAAAAGTATCCTGGTCTGCCTTTAGCTGGACCATTATAGTATGCAGTTGTTGTGAAGGGTGCAGACTCTTCAGGAATCGGGATAACTCCATACGGAGCTCTTGGAAAAACTTTAAAAATCTTTGGAAGAAGAGGGTCTATTTTTTTTGCCATTATTAGATATGCATTTAATAGATCTTCTCCATTATCATAATAAAACCTTGGACTGGTTCTAAGGTAATTTAAAAAAGATTTAAAATCTCCATCCCATTCCAAATCTTTGATTATTTGCTCCATTTCAGATCTAATTCTTTTTACCTCTCTTAGACCTATATTATGAATCTCATCTGGAGAAAGATTTGTAGTGGTATGATATCTAGCAACATACTCGTACCATTCTTTGCCGTTTGGGACTCCATCAAGACCAATTGATTCTCTCGATTGAGGTAAGTACTCATTCTTTAAAAAAGTATTAAGATCTTGATATGCTGGAATTATTTTATTAGCAATTAACTCTTTAGCATCTTTAATTAGTTGATTTTTCTCACCCTTCAAAAAATAGTCATCATTTGCTGATAAAAATATCTTTAAATAAGGATGAGTATCTAGCTCATTATTTAACAGATTATCTATTTGAGTAATGACTTGCTTAGTCACAAGCTTAGGCTGTGTGTACCCTTTAGCCAATCCTTCTTTAAGGTTAATGGTTGTATTATTTATATTATCTGAATATTTAGATAATCTAACCAACCAATCTTCATAATCAGTTTTAGATAAATATATAAGCCTGTCTCCTGTTTCATAATAACTTTGGACTCCACCTCTTTGATTTAACGACATGTAATATGAGGGATAGGTTGATGCTTCTATGGAGTTATCAAGGTTGAGGTTAAGAAGTTTGTAATTTAATTTATTATCAGAATTTAATTTATCAAAATTAAAGGCTATTAAATTTTGTTTTTTTTCTTGAAGTTTAGAGATTCTCTTTTGATAGTATTCTAAATTATTAGGTGTTATATCTTGATTGAATCTTTTATCTCCTAACAGTGAAGCAAATATTGGCCTATCCTCAAGATCTTTATCCCATTCAGAAGCGAGATATTCTTCAAATTTTTTATCTTCGTTAATAACTATTTTATCTAATTCAGGTTCATTTATTTCATATTGATTCGTCTGGCAGGAGCTTATAAATAATGCTGCAAAAGCTAAAATTAATTTTTTTTGTTCAATCAAAGTCATATTTGCAATTACATATTAGGATAATTTGGTCCTCCAGGTCCCTCAGGAGTAACCCATTTAATATTTTGTGAAGGGTCTTTAATATCGCAGGTTTTACAATGAACACAATTTTGAGCATTTATAACAAATTTCTTTTCATTATCTTTTTCAACAACCTCATATACACCTGCAGGACAATATCTTTGAGCTGGCTCATCATACTCAGGTAAATTCACTGATATTGGTATTGAAGGATCTTTTAATTGTAGATGACAAGGTTGATCTTCCTCGTGATTAGTATTGGATAAATATACAGATGATAATTTATCAAAAGAATAAACCCCATCGGGTTTCGGGT